>JAKSJO010000009.1 GCA_024398125.1 Bacteroidales bacterium | reverse complement strand
TTACCCAGTCAACGTCGATGCGGCTACCGTTTGTCATAGCTACATAGAGGTTGTGCATGCCGGTAGGACATGTATCAAGAACAGCCTTGACATCCTGCCATCCCTCTGCGCCACCAACGTTGATAGTACCAAGGAGCTGTCCTTCCGGTGAGTCAACTCTTACCTCGAGGGTACCACCTGCGAGTGAGAAGATTCTAGCCTGAATGCCGCTGAGCTTCTCCTTGCCGAAGTCAACTCTGTCGTACTCTGCCCAGAATGCACCCTTGTCCTGATGTGAGTTTGAGAAGATTACCTTCCAGCCGTCGAATGGACGGTCAGCGTTAAGGTAAGCGATCTCGACGTTGCGGCACTCCATGAGTGCTGAGTAACGGTCGATCTGGATGAGATCGGTTGCCTTTGTGACACCTACACCGCGCTTGGTAGGGGTAACAAGCTGGATGGTACCATCTGGATTGAAGAACATCTCATCAACACATACTGAACGGTTCTTGTCGAACTTAGGAGAGTAGTCGTTGTGGTGATAGAAGAGATACCAGTGACCATTGAAGTTGATGACTGAGTGATGGTTGGTCCAGCAAGAATACTCCTCACCGTCCTGCTCCATGATCTTGCCGACGAACTTGTATGGTCCGAGTGGCTTGTCAGCCATTGCGTATGCGAGACACTCACGCTTGTCGTCAACCCATGGGAATGTATAATAGTACTTGCCGTTTGCCTTGAAAAGGAATGGACCCTCTTCCTGACCGCGATGAGGAAGAATGTTGGAAATATTGTAAGGCTCGCCTACAACTGACATGAGGTCATCGCTGAGCTTCTGTACCTGAAGACCACGTCCCTGCCATGCGAGGTATGCCTGGCCATCGTCGTCGATGAAAAGACATGGGTCGATACCGCCGATGCCCTGGATAGGCTTCTCCTCCGGAACGAAAGGTCCGTATGGAGTGTCCGAGATAGCATAGCCGATACCGTTGCCTGCGAATCTCTGGCCTGGCTGAGGCTTCTGGCCTGCAGGGAATATGAAATAGTACTTTCCATTGTAGTAGTTGCAATCCGGCGCCCACATGCTGTAGCTGGTATCGTTCACCCATGGAACATGCTTCTGGTCAACGATGACACCATGGTCAACCCAGTCCACGAGGTTGTCTGATGAATACACATGGTAGTCAGCCATGCAGAACCAGTCCTTGCGGGCATAGTCAGCCGGTGCAGGAATGTCATGTGATGGGTAGACATAGACTCTTCCGTTGAATACATGGGCAGAAGGGTCAGCCGAGAAATTGTCTCGGATGATAGGGTTCTGAGCGTTCAGTGACGATGCGGCCACGAGAACTGCAGCAGATGCGAATACTGATCTAAGTTTCATGTTGTTTTGTGGTTGTTTGTGACGAAGATAGCATTTTTCCCATAAATGACACAAAAATTATGACTAACTTGCATGCATGTACCGAAAACTATCGCTTACCAAAATAATGATGGCACTGGCCATCCTGCTTTGTTTCTCCGCATGCGAGAAAGAAGCCGGCATCAACCCGAAAAAAGCCGAGATCAGGATTCTGTCCGGAGATACAGTCTACATGGAGGACGGCAAGAACGCGGAAGTCCTCGTCGAGACCGTGCCGAAGGATCTTTTCAGCAACAGTCACGTCCTTGCAATGGTCGTGTCGTACTCCAACAGCATCATGACCGACTGTTCCCTGGCGTCATTGAAAGACCAGGGAGATGGCCGATGGCTTGCCGAGATTTCTTTCAGGAAAGACAGCGACCTCCAGAAAGAAGTCATGCTCAAGGCCGAATTCGACCACAAGGAGGTCCTTTCCGAGCCGTTCCTTGTCAAGAGGATGCGCGCAATCATCAAGGAACTGTACGTCAAGGACAGGCCCGCGGCTCTGGATGGAGACACCTTCTACGCTACACTTCCTGCAACGACCGATTTCAAGGCACTCCCGGTCAATTACGACTTTCACGGAGACGCGATTTTCATCAACGGAATCGAGCTGAACGGTCAGACCGACGTCAATTTCGACGGACCTGCGACCATTTCGGTCAAGTGCGGAAACATCACTGAAGAATACAAGATTGTCGTACGCAACAGCGGTCTTCCTGTAGTCCGCATCGAGACGCCTTCACGAAAGGACATCAAAAGCAAGGATTTCTGGACAGAAGGGGCCAGCATCCGCATCGAGATGCCTGACGGCACAGTCAGCCTTGAAACGAGGCCGACCAGCATCCGCGGCCGAGGCAACTCCACCTGGACATATCCAAAGAAGCCTTACGCGCTCAAGTTTGACGAAAAGGCAGAGGTTCTTGGCATGCCGGCACACAAGAGATGGGTATTGCTCGCCAACTGGAAGGACAGAACGCTCTTGAGGAACGACGCAGCCTTCTTCCTTTCGCGCCAGACTGGGCTTGACTATACCGTCCGCGGCCAGTTTGTGGAGCTGGAGCTGAACGGAAGGCACATGGGAAACTACTATCTGTGCGAACAGATCAAGATCAACAAGAACAGGGTCAACATAAAGGAGATGGATCCGATGGAAACCGATCCGAAGAAGATCACCGGAGGATTCCTCATGGAGCTGGATACATACTACGACGAGGTCAACAAGTTCCGTTCAAAGTATTTCAAGCTGCCGTTCCAGTTCAAGGAGCCTGACGAGGAAAGCCTTTCTCCTGCTGCCAAGCAGTACATGACCGACTATGTTAACAATCTCGAGGCCATCCTCAAGGACAACGACCGCCTCCTGAATCACGAGTATGAAGAGTTCCTTGACGTGGATTCAGCCATCGAGTTCATGTTTGTCCAGGAGCTTGCAAACAACACGGACTTCTACAACACCTGGCCGCAGACCGGCCCTCACAGCTATTACATGCACAAGGACAGAGGCGGCAAGCTCATGACAGGTCCTCTCTGGGACTTTGACTACCATGGATTCGTTCCTACACTCTCCCACCAGTGGGCCGGTGTGACGAAGACCGTCTACTACCCCGCCCTGATCAAGGACGAAAAGTTCCGGGCAAGGATGATGGAGCTGTGGGAAAGGGACAAGGAGAAATTCGCCGGATTTGCGGCATACGTCGACGAAATGGCGGAGAAGATAAGGATCTCGGAAGAGGTCAACCATGAACTGTGGCCTATCAGCAACAGGGAGAACGGCGACGAGACCATGACCTTCCAGCAAGCAGTCAACAGAATCAAGGAAGGCTTCAGCCTGAAGCTCGACTGGATGGACTCCAACCTTGGGAAGCTGAAATAAGCGTTTTCAGGGCAGTCAGCCGGAATTTGGAACAATAATTGTGGCAATCCAAGACAGATCAAACATTAAATAACACTACAATCATGAAAAAAACAGTTTTGGCGGTTTCCGCTCTTCTCTGCTGCGTTGCACTCAGCGCACAGGAGCCAGACATCCCTAGAAGAGGAATGGGTGGCGGCATGGGTTTCCAGATGCCCGAGATCAAGTGTAACTTCGATCCATACGTAGCGACTCCAGAGGGCTTCGACCAGGTTCGCGAAGGTATCAAGAAGGGCCAGGTAGTGACCATCGAGTATGAGTCAAAGACCGTCGGTACAGTACGCAAGGCTACCGTTTACCTTCCTCCAAAGTACAAGGCAAGCAAGAAGTATCCAGTCCTCTACCTCCTCCACGGTATCGGTGGTGACGAAGTCGAGTGGCTCAACGGAGGTGCTCCAAACGTGATCATGGACAACCTCTATGCTGACAAGAAGGCAAAGGACATGATCATCGTCATGCCTAACGGACGTGCCCAGAAGGATGACCGCGCAGTAGGTAATGTCTATGCAGGTTCAGCGGCATTCGCAAACTTCGAGTATGACCTCCTCAACGACCTCATCCCTTACATCGAATCACACTACAAGGTGCTCCCCGGCAAGCAGAACCGCGCTGTCGCAGGTCTCTCCATGGGTGGCGGCCAGTCCCTCAACTTCGGCCTCGGCCACATGGACAAGTTCGCATATGTAGGTGGATTCTCATCAGCTCCCAACACCAAGATGCCTGAGGAGCTCATTCCTAGCGTAGAGGAGTTCAACAAGGCAAAGACTTTCCTCTGGATGGTATGCGGTTCCGAGGATGGCCTCATGTACAACAGCTCACGCCTCAAGGCATACTGCGACGAGAAGGGCGTTCCTTGTACCCTTATCGAGTACCCTGGCGAAGGCCACAACTTCGTTGTATGGAAGTACGGCCTCTACAACTTCGCCCAGAAGATCTTCAGATAATGGTACGGCGGGAACTGACCCGCTCCACGATATATGAAAAGAGGCGGCCCGATCGGGTCGCCTCTTTTATAGTAAGTAAGATTGATTACTTCTGGTTCTTGAAGTCGCGTACGGTGTAGTAAACTGCCTTGCGCTGGTTGTCCTTGTCGAAGAGGAGTGGGAAGTTGTTTGCACCGAGCCATGAAACTGAGTCGTTGACATTCCAGAAAGTAACGCAAGAGATGTTGCTCTTGTACTTGCGGAGAATCTCGAAGAGGTCAGCGTACTTCTGCTGCTGCTTAGCCTGGATCTCCTCGGTGTAAACCTGGCCTTCGCCACGGCTGAACTGGAGCTGGCCGCCTGCTTCCTCGTTGATACGGATATCGAACTCAGTGATCTGGAGATCGTCTACGAGCTCAAGATACATCTTGATAGCTGTCTCGAAGTCCTCGAGGGTAGGGTTGTCATAGATGTTGTAGTGGCCCTGCATACCGATACCTGTGATAGGAGCGCCCTCGCTCTGGAGCTTCTTAACCATGTTGTAGATATAGGTTCTCTTTGCTGGAGTCCATGCGCTGTAGTCATTGTAGAAGAGACCGGCGTTTGGATCAGCCTCGTGAGCCCAGATGAACGCGTTCTTGATGAACTCGTCACCACAGAGCTGATAAGCCTGTGACTTGCGGAATGACTCCTCGTAGGTAGCCTCGACGTTGTCTGAATCGCTCATGGCCTCGTTTACAACATCCCAGCAGTAGATCACGTCCTTGTAGCGGTTTACAACGGTGTTGATGTGAGCGTGGAGTGAATCGTAGAACTCCTCCTTAGAAGCTGCGACATACTTAGGAACCATAACGGTCTCGAACTGAGGCATCTGACCAGGCTGGAACTGAGGAGTCTGTCCTGGCTGACCCTGAGGACGGCGGCGAGGGAATACACGCTGCTCTACGAACACGGTGTCACCCTTCTCGTCACGCTCGACGATAGGATTGCCGTTCTCGTCATGAGCCTGGAACATCCAGGTTGCGAACTGGCTGTGCCATACGAGGTTGTGGCCACGCATCTTGATACCGTTTGCACGGCAGAAATCTGCGATCTTATCAGCCTCTTCGAAATTCCATACGCCTGGAGCTGGGTGAAGCTCACCTGGCTTCATGCAGTTCTCAGCGGTGATGCTGTTGAACTCCTTGAGGATCATTGCTGATGTAAGTGAGTCGCTGATGTTGCGTCCGGTAACAGCAACACCGATCTTGAAATAGTTCTTGTAGGCGTCCTTGAGACCTGGGTCCTTAGGGCCACATGAGCACATTGTTGCAGCTGCTGCAGCAATGATTGCGATTGCTTTAAGATTCTTCATCTGTTAGTGGTTATAATATTGTTAAGATTACTTCAACCGGTAACAAACTGCAAAATTAAGAGAAATTCTTTTCAGTATAATCAGATATTTTGAAAAAAAGAAAGGGACTCCCATTTCGGAAGTCCCTGATTCTTATCATATAAACAAGATTACTTCTTTGAAGCGGTATTGAAATAAATCTTAAATGGAAAATTTATTCTACGAAGACACCCTTGCGGATGGCAAGCTGGAGTGCCGAAGGTTTCTCTGTTTCCACGAACTTCCAGTTCTCACGGTCAAGCGCCAGGCCGGCATAACCGAGATATTTGTCATAGTCAATCTCGTCCGCTGTCATCTCCAGAGCCCTCAGATCAGAGATATCCTTGCCTTCAGCGACCTCCGAGACAACAGCCCAGAACTCCTCTGGATGGAATCCCCTGCCCTCCTGCTCATAGTATCTTTCGTAGAGGATACGCATGACGTCGTCCAGCGAACCGCGGTTCTGGGAAGCGTTGCGGATTGCCAGGTCCATCATGAAGGCGACTACCGGGCCTTTGACATAGTAGGAGATGGTCACATCTCCATGATTTGCGTCTGAATTGAAGAAATTCAGCCATATGTCGTAGCTTGATGTCCACATGGACATTTCCTTGCGGCCGGCAGTCTGCTCGGTAGAACGTATATAGTCCAGCAGCGCTTCACGGAGTTCCTCGGACGAGCAGAGACCTGCATGGGCGAGAATGATGTCCTCATAGTAGCAGGTCATACCCTCGCTGATCCACAACTGTCCGGTATAGTTTTCCTTTGAATAATCAAAAGGCCCGAGCTCAAACGGACGGATAGACTTCACGTTGTACAGATGGTAATATTCATGGCTGACAAATGACATCCATGACAAGTGTTCAGCACGTTCTTTCGAGACCATCGAAGGACCAGCCATGCATGACTGGCAGGACTGGTGCTCAAGACCTCCCCTGCCATATTCAAGCCACATGAAAACGTAACGGTCATAAGGGCGCTTGCCTCCGAACAGGCTGCCGGCGGCGCGTACCATACGCGACAGTTCCTCGACATACAAATCTGCGTCGAAGCCATCGGGGCGTGCCACACACAGGCTGTAAGGCTTGCCGTCAACCTCAAAGTCACGGACAAGCGGATTTCCTGCAAAGATCGGACAGTCGACAAGTTCATCGAAATCACGAGCTTCATAGAAGTTCTTGCCGAGAGGTTTCAGGGATGAACAGGAAGAAGCCCATGAAGCCGGAAGTTCGACCATGACATCCGATGCCATGTCCTTGCGGCCATCCACATACATGTAGACCTCGTTTCCAGGAAGAAAGGCAAACTCATCAGTAACATTCGCCTCACCGACCGAGTGACGGTCCGCGAACACATCATAACTTACATTCAGGACTGTACGCGAGCCGTTCTGGATACGCCAGCCGTCCTTGCCGACCTTGACCCAAGGAATCGCGTCTCCGCTAGTCGACGACACTTCGAAATGAGAGAGATGCTGTGGAGAATCCAGGATAAGATAGTAGCCTGGAGCCCATACGGGCATCCTCAGCATTGTCACTCCTGCACCTATTCCATCGACGGTCAGTTCAACGTGAACGTTATTGGACTCAGGATTGAACGAGAGTCTGTAGTGCATCTTTGCCTGAGCTGCAACCATTGACAGCAGCAAAGAAAGAATCACCAGAAGCTTTTTCATAATATACGTTCTTATAAACACATGCCTTACTTTGCCCAAGCCTTGCCTTCGTCACTGCGGCGCCACTGGAAATAGCCGTCCAGGACCTCCATGGCAGCCTGCCCAGGAACCTCCCCTACGAAAGGTCTTGGGCCGGTAAGATACATCGACTTAGGATCATCCTCGGTGAATGCCGGCCATTCAGGGATATCCTGAGGACCGTTAGGGTCTCCGTACTTGGCAAAGTTTGTCCAGTAAATGCCCATTATCTCAGAGAGAGCCTTGTCGGATTCAGGCTGAGCGGCATTCTCTCCTATATGCTGGAATACGTATGCGACATCCTGGCCGTGAGGAGAAGCGTAACCGTAGCGTGGAGAATCCTCCGGATACTCAGGATGCTGGTCAAAGTAGTAGAGGAAGACTTTAGACTTGCCGGTCCTTGACTGAAGGCGTGCCCAGCTCCAGGTCTGCCAGCCGAAAGCGGCATCACGCATGAGGTCGCGTGCAGTCTTGCCGACCTTGTCGCCATCGACAGGATATGCAGCGAGGAGTGCCTCGGCATATGGACCGTAACGGAGCTCGACTGAAGCCTTGTGCGCTTCGACAGTACCACCTCCGGAGAAACTTGCGCCCTCGTCCGAATTGTATCCGATCAGCACAGGAACATCGTTGTACTGACCTTTCTCATAAAGCACGAACTGGTCATCAGGAATGACATAGCCGTCAACGATAGGCCAGCCGCCGCCAGGCGTCAGACCACGGCTCTCGAATTTCGAAGCATCCATAGCGCGCATCTCTGCAAGCGATGATGCTCCAGCCGCTTTCATTATCTCGACACCATCAGCTTCGGCGTCGGCAAGTGTCTTCATGTTCTCGCCAGGGTATGTGGTAGGACGGGCTGGGCCGAATGAACCGCCACTCTGGGAAATAGCTCCACTGAACAGGCCTCTGGCAAGAGGTGAAGCACAGAGCATGCTGACAGATATGCCTCCGGCCGACTCGCCGAAGATTGTCACCTTGGACGGATCTCCACCGAACTTCTCAATATTCTTCTGAATCCACTCGAGTCCGGCAATCTGGTCCATGAGTCCCCAGTTGCCCGATGCTCCGGAACCATTCTCGGCACTGAGCTCAGGATGTGCAAGGAAGCCGAACTTGCCTACACGATAGTTGATGCTGGCAAGCACAATGCCACCCTGACGCGCGAGAGCCTCACAGTCATAGCTTGGATCCGCAGTATCGCCACCGGCAAAGCCACCGCCATAGATCCAAACAAGCACCGGAAGTTTCTCCTTTGGAGACTTTGCCGGAGTCCATACGTTGAGGTAAAGGCAATCTTCGCTATGGTTGCCTCTGCCGCCCTGAAGCGGGCCTGGGCCAAACTGTGTAGCGTCCTTGACACCATCCCACGCCTCGACAGGCTGCGGAGCTTTCCATCTCAGGTCTCCGACAGGTGGTGCAGCGAATGGAATACCCTTATAGATGGCCATATCCTCGAGAACCGTTCCCTGGACAAGACCTCCGGTTACTTTTACCTGACCCTCGGGCGCTTCTGCACATGAGAGCGCCATTGCCATCGCGGCAACGAGTACTGCAATCCTTTTCATGTTTCTAATGCTCTATTACCTTGAAATTCTGTTTTTTCTGCATGCCTGGATATGAACCGTGACGCTTGTTGATGCGGAGTCTTGAGCGTGAGTTTTCCCAGCTGATGTCGGTAACTGCGTATTCACCGTTCTCATAGCCGAAATCGACTCCGGAATCCTCATAGTAGGTGAAACGGGCGTTTGCTCCACGATATACATGAAGCTCAACCTCTGATGCAAGAGTCTCCTCGACGTTCTTGCCGACCTTCGATGCCATTGGAATGATAGAACCGGCCTTTACAAATACAGGGATGTCGTCCATCGTGACAGGGACCTTGACATACTCGCCGCCATCATACAGAGTGCCGTCGCGGAAGTCATACCATCCACCTACGTTCTCAGGAAGGTATACGCTCATCTTTCCTCCATTTGCATTGATGGTTGCCATATCCTGGAGAACAGGAGCGACAAGAAGCGATGGTCCGAACATGAACTCATCGTCCTGCTCGAGCGCCTCGGGATCGTTTGCGAAATCCATGACCAGAGGACGCATGAGTGTGCCACCCTCCTGGTTGACAAACGCGCTGAGAGAATAGATATAAGGGATGAGCTTGTAACGAAGTTCAAGTGCCTTGCGTGAGATAGTCTCCACGTCGGCACCGTAGCGCCAAAGCTCAGTGTTGGACATGTAACCATGTACACGCATGAGAGGGAGAAATACCGATGCCTGGAGCCATCTGAGCATACGCTCCTTATAAGCAGCATCCTCATACTGGTCGCGAGGACGGAAGAAACCGCCTGCATCATATGTCCACCATGGCTGACCGCTTGCCATCATGCCGAGACCGCCGACGATCTGACGGCGGAGGGTTTCCCAATCATTGCCGACATCACCGCTCCATGTAGCGGTAGCGTAGCGCTGCATGCCTGGGAAGGCACAGCGGGTAAGAATCATGCTTCGTTCCTGTGGCTTCGCATCACGAAGACCTTCGTTTACAGTCTTGCTGACGAAGAGAGGATAGATATTGCGGACCATCTCTCCAGGGAGCTCGCCATTCATGACACGACGTCCGTTAAGGTCATCGTTCTCAGGTTCTGTTGCGTCCTGCCACCATGCATCGATGCCGGTAGGAACAAGCTTCTCGCTGAAGTTCTTCCAGTAGAAGCTGGCTGCCGAAGGATTGAAGAAGTCGATCCAGTCTGTGTCAGGAATGTAATAACCGGCAGCTTCAGCCTGCTTTCCAACCTCGCAGTTATGGTCGATCTTTGACCATACTGAAAGCATGAGTCTTGCACCCATGCCATGGAGGCCATCGGTCAGAGCCTTTGGATCAGGATAATGCTCCTCATCGAACTTCATGGCATTCCAGCCATACTTGCCCCACCACTGCCAGTCCTGGACAATCACGTCCATAGGAAGGTTCTTCTCGCGATGAAGAGATGCGTTCTCGAGGATTTCATCAGATGAATGGTAGCGCTCACGGCAGTGGATGTATCCAAGTGCCCATGAAGGCAGCATAGGGATGTTGCCTGTAAGGGTTCTATAGCTTGAAATCACCTGATCGGCAGTGCCTGCCATGACGGTATAGTCGAGGGCGGAAGCTACCGGAGAAGACAATGTCGTGGTATTGTCAATCTTGCGGAAGCTTACAGTAGGATTGTCGTTCATTGTGAGCTCCGATACGATTGTATGCTCACCTGCCTCAAGGCTTACGATCGCCGAGCTGGTTGGTGGCAGCCAGCTGTTGTTCACCTCAAAGATGGTGTTTCCATCGATAACAAGATGGTGACGGCGGGCCATTGCCTGGCCGACGTCGAGAAGAACTGCGTACTCTCCCGACTCAGGGACACGGAACTTGCCTTCGAAACGATTGTTTCGACGCATCTCACGCTGGCCGCCGGTAGTCGATGTAACATCCACGATGCGCTCGTCACCTACTGCCTCAGCCTTGTCGAGGGCGACAGTCGAGGTGCAAGGATTGAAATCGGTCATACCGTAGTTGTTCCAAAGCACGCCGTATCCCTTTGACGAAAGGATGAACGGGAGCGAGATCTGGGTATTGACCTGTGTAAGGCGTCTGGTAAGGCCGCGGACGTTGAGATAGCCGTCCTGGAACTGGCCAAGACCATAAAGGTACTCGTCCTCAGGCGACACGAAGGTCTGGCTGACTGAAAGAGCCGGTTCACCTTGTACCTTCACATCGCTGATGGAAAGGGATTTCTCCTCGAGAAGAGGAGTGGTCTTGTTCGAGAAGAAGGTGATCTTGCCGGTACGCTTGTTGACCTCGGCGCGGACACCCTTAACGCTGAGCATCACATACTCTCCGTAGTCCTTAAGATAGGAGTCAGGTTTCTTGACTCCATCGACATAGACCCATTCCGGCAGCTGACGTACCTCAGGAGCATTGACCGGAACCTTCTGGACACGGATGGCGTTATCGTTTACCGGTGTCAAGGTAATGTTGTTGCCTCCAGCGACGATCTTGAGAGGCCCTTCGTCCTTGGCTGCGTTTGCGGTGAATCCCACCAACAGGGCAAAGGATAGAATAATTGCTCTAAATGTTTTCATATAATGTGGTTATTATGTTTTAGAATTGGAAATAGATGAACTTCTGGAAATCCGCCGTCATGAACTGATAGATTACGATCACCACCGCTACGACAGCGACAGCCATGACCGGCAGCGGCATCTTTGCGAACCAGATACGGTATCTGCGCTTGAAATTCTCCGGCAGCCAGTGGATCACCATGCCGATGACGATCAGCAGGAATACATTCCTGTACTCCCAGCATATGGTCGGAATCTGCGAAACCGTCCATGGACCGCCGATCTGGCCGACCATGTTGCGCGCGGTAGCCCATGCGGTCTCGTTTGCCAGAGCCGGGTCCAGATTGGATCCAGAGCGGAAGAACAGTCTGGTGAAGGTGATGAACACGAATGTCTGGAACACCGCCCAGCAGTTCTCAAGTCTCTTCCACTCCCCTGTTCCGCCGGAAAGCTTGTATACGAGCCTCACCATGGTTCCGACGAGGATGATTCCAGCCCAAACGAAGAACATGTTGAATACAGGCTGCGGCCACACGAGGGCAAGGAAGCCCAGTACGGCACAGATGACTATGAGCACCGCAGTCCTGGTATATACGTTCCAGTCCTTCCAGAACTTGTAAACGACCATGCCGAGGCCATTGAGACCGCCCCAGATCATGAAGTTCCAGCTGGCGCCATGCCACAGACCTCCGAGGAGCATGGTATCCATCGAATTCAGGTTGGTGACTATCTTCCTGCGCTTCTCGGGATGGATGTATGCAACGACAGCGATGACGGCTGCCAGTACGGCAACCACAGCCGCAACGATCCAGCTACCGCTGAGGAAAGACGCCATGAGTGCGACCGCAATGATCACCGCATAGGTTGCGAAAGTGCCGTTGCGGTTTCCTCCAAGAGGTATGTAAAGATAATCCTGGAGCCACTTGGAGAGCGAAATATGCCATCTCTTCCAGAAGTTGCCCGGGTTCGGTGCCTTGTACGGAGAATTGAAGTTCTTTGGAAGATAGAATCCCATGAGCATTGCGACACCGGTTGCGATATCCGTATAGCCCGAGAAGTCTGCATAGACTTGGAGCGAATAGCCGAAAAGCGCCATGAGATTCTCGAATCCGGTATAAAGAGTCGGATTGTCGAAAACACGGTCGATGAAGTTGACGGCTATGTAGTCGCTGAGGATGATCTTCTTTGCAAGACCGTTGAGAATCCAGAAAACAGCTATGCCGAACTGTCTGCGTCCGAGGAAAAATGGCTTGTACAGCTGTGGGATGAACTCGCTGGCGCGGACGATAGGGCCGGCGACAAGCTGAGGGAAGAAGCTTACATAGAAACCGAAATCAAGGATGTTGCGCACAGGAGCTATCCTGCGGCGGTAGATATCCATGATATAGCTGATTGCCTGGAATGTGTAGAAAGATATACCCACAGGCAAAAGAATGCTGTCGACACTGAATCTGGTCGATCCGGTCACTGTATTGCCGATCCAGGAGAACACGTCAAAGACAGCGAACGAAGTGCCAAGCAGCCTGTTGACGAGGTCGGTAATGAAGTAAGCGTATTTGAAATAGCAAAGTATCGACAGGTTGACGATGATGCTGATGACAAGAACAGCCATGCGCCCCCTGTCTGTCTTCCTTGCTTCGATGGCCTTTCCGGCGAAGAAGTTGTAGAAGGTCAGGAAAAGCAGGATCAGGGTGAAGAGTCCGCTGGTCTTCCAATAGAAGAAGACACTGACGAAAAACAGCCAGGCATTGCGCTGGAGACAACGTTTTCCCAGAGGAGCGAAGAGAGCGAGCACCAACGCGAAGAACACCCAGAAATGGAACTGGGTGAAAAGCAGCGGATTGTCCTGGCTGAACGAAAAGAGCTGCTGGATGAATTCCTTTACAAGCTGGAGCATCGTCTTAAATGGTCTTCGTATTTTTCCATAAGCGCATTGAAAAGCAGGTCGCCCAGCAGTTCATAGCCCTCATTTGTGAAATGTATCTTGTCACGCTTCGCCAGTCCGGCCTTTTCCCATGCGGCCATGGATTTGAGTCCACCCATTATGTCGAAAAGGTTCCAGACACCGGCATCCCACTTGTCAGCGATCTCGAGGAAGGCCTTCTCGACGACAGCTCCGTTCGGATTGTTAACGTAGCTGCGGCGTACACGGCGGTAGCTGTCGTTGTTGGTAATGAACAGCAATGCACAGTCCGGATTTGCCCTGCGGAAAGCCGAGATGAAGTTGTCATATCTGGCCTTGAATACCTCGGGATCGAAACGGCTGCCGGAAGCATCGTTGATGCCGACACCGAATATTACAAGATCAGCATTCAGATACTGAAGCTGATGCTCGAATGCGTCACATCGCGAATAAGACACCAGGCTGGCGCCATTGACACCTATGGCATGGACGCTCAGGCCCGGCTTGTCTGTCTCGAGCAGCAGTCCCTCCACGGTAAACGTATTGCCGTCCCTGATTCCCCTGAACCTGACATCCACTGAATCTGTCTGATACGGCAGGATGAACGACCATACACTGCGCGAGCTGTCAGGCATGCCCATGACCATCTTGCCGTCAAGGTCGAGCATCGGGGCGCAGAGGCTGTCGCTTCCATGGCCGAAGAGGCACACCCTGTCAAAAAGGTAGTCGTTGTCGAAGGAAGAATCAGGACAGGTCCTGCGATCGCGGCTGAGAAGCCTGAGATAGGCCTCGGGGTCAGCTGTAGTCACGCTCATGCCTGTCATGCCCAGACGGGTTTCAGGCGCGCGCTGCGTACATTTCGCGTTTGTCCACTCCCCGCCATAGCGGCTGCGGTATGTAACAGGAGTGTTTGTCTTCGCCGCCGTGAAAGGGAAAACTAGTCCGGGGCTGCCCGCAAGACCGGTTCCCATGGATGAAAGATTCTCACGAAGGCGGCTGGTCAGCACTCCGGCCTGGACATGCGAGCCTCCGACATGGACGATATTGAGGCTGCGGCGACCGGCCGAAAGAAGGGTGTCCAGTTTCAGGAAAAACGGCTCCAGTGCCGTGCTGTCGGCAGGCAATACTATCGTATTTCTGTCCAAACGGGCGAAAGCAAGTTCCGGAACCTCACGATACAGCGAGTCTCCGGGAGCGGCAGGGCTTCCGGCAGACATCGGCAAAGTACCCAGAAGTACAGCCAGCAAAGAAGTCAGTATCAATTGGATTCGCGCCATATCTTCTTTATCTGGTCATCTCCGACATTCTTGCGGAGTCTGTAGAAATCATAGCAGTTGAGGAAGGCCTTGCTCAAGATTCCACCCATGTGCTCTGCTCCGAGTGGAGTGAAATGGATGTAGTCAGGGCCGGCATAGGCAGGCTTGTGCGACACCCACTGGGCCATGGAATTCTCACCGCCCATAGCCGCGAACATGTCCCAGTATGCTACACCGTTGCGGACAGCATTGACCTTGAGCGAATCGTTGAGCGCCATAAGGTGAGGTCGGGTCTTCATCCTTCCACCCTGCATGGAGCTCATGTCCGAAGGTCCAATGAACAGGATTTTTGCCTTTGGTGCCACCTCACGGAAATATGCGAACTGCTTGTTCAGATTGTCAAGATAGGAACTGATGTTCTTTGCGGAGCTGATCGAAGGAACCATGTTGCCTCCGAACTGCATTATGATAAGCTTTGTGTCGTTCTTGGCGTATGCGCCAGCCATGGACTCCTTGCTGACACGGGTAAAGATGGTGCCCGAGCAGCCACGGAGAGCATCATTGTCTACTGCGACGCCTCCCTTGCCGTCAAGCATGATACCATAGACGTCAGCCGAGCCGGTCATGCTGATTGTCGCATTGCTGACATTATGCGGAAGGTCCCAGGTCAGCATGTCGACTGAGCCGGAAGCGACTTCCGTAGTACGGACAATCGGCTTGATGGTATCGCACTTTATGCTGACCTTGAATTCTCCGGCGGAGTTACCGACCAGCATGCTGATGCGCGAGAATGACTTTACGCGCTCGCTTGCCGACTTGTTGCGGGTCGGACGGACAGAAACCGTGGCCGAACCGCTCACGCGCGAGAACTGAGCCATGAGGCCGTAACCCTTGTGAGGCGCGCGGACAGTCGTGGAGTCGCCGAATACGATGTATCGTGTCATGCTGCCCGACCAGCTCTGGTTGGTCGAATAGGTCGCTACGCGCTGGACGGCAGGGATAAGGCCGACACCTGTTCCTCCGAAATGCGCCTGGAGACTGTCGCGGAGCACGAGGCTGATACGGTCCATCTCGATCTGGGAGTCGCCGTAGTGCATGATGCGGTAGGTTTTGCCGACTCTCTTAGCGTTCTCGAAGTTGCGGAAGATATCATCGAAGAAACGATAATCGTCTCCTGGGAAATAGAAGCGTTCAGGGCTGTCGTAAAGGAAGGTCTTGAAATACTTCACGGAATCTCTTCGCGAAGACGAGATGATCTCAAGACGCTGCTGAGCTTCCGCCAGGACGGCGTCTACATCCACCTTTGTCTCCCCTGCCTCGGCAATATCCTGTTCCATCGAAGCGAAACGTATGGTGGCTGGACCGACGGCAAGCCCCTCGGCAGGCATGACGAACCACAGTCCGACGATCATGACGAGGACGGAAACGACAAATGCAAGTATACTTGAGCTTTTCATTATCAGTGTGTATAGCTTGCAAATATACCTATAATATGGCGAAAATGAAATGCTAGAAAAGAGCTATGACACCGGCCAGTGCAAGAAATGCATAGACGATCTTTCTGAGGAGCCCGATATCGATGCGGCTGTACACCTTGCCGCCTATCCACAGCCCCGCCAGAACGCCTGGAACCGCGAGTGCCCACAGCTTCAACACCGTCGGTGTCACAAAGCCGTTGCCGGCACGGAAAAAGGTCATCATGATATTTCCAACAAGAAAATACCACTGGGTCAGCGCTATGTACTCCTCCTTCGTCTTCGATGCCGAAATGAAATAGATCACAGCCGGAGGGCCCTGCATGGCAAAAAGGCCTCCCATGAGTCCGGAAAGCGTACCCATGCTCACCTGCACAGACATGGACGCCGGCAAATGGACCTTCGAACTGAAGAAAAGGAACCAGAGACTGACCAGGATCAGCACCACTCCCAGGACCTTCTTCAAAGCGAAACTGTCGACACGGCCGAGCATACCGACGGCAACGAATGACACGGCAAGAAAGGTGAGCAGGATCGGAATCAGCTTGCGCCACGGAACACTACCGAGCATACGCATCGCCGGAAGCAGGGCTGTGACGATGGCAAGCATGCCGGAGAGTGCCGTTGCTTCGCCGAAAGAAGGCATGAGGAACGGCAGGACAGTCATGATGGCGATGCCGAAGCCGAAACCCGACACACGCTGGATGAAGCTGGCGAGAGTCGCAAATACAAAGACTATAAGCGCGACCTGGAGCATAAGCTACTCGACGTACAGGAGAAGGCCCTTCAGATATTCTCCTTCAGGATGATAGATATTGACGGAATGGTCTGCCGGCTGGTTCAGACGATCCAGGATACGGACCCTGCGGCCGACTGACGCCGCTGCGGAGAACACCGCGAGCGCGAAAGCCTCCTTGTCAACGACCTGAGAGCAGCTGTATGTGAACACGAGACCGCCTGGAGCGACCTTGGAAATCGCTGCGGCATTGAGTCTCTGATATGCACGGAGGGCGTTTCTGAGCACACCCCTATGCTTTGCGAAAGCCGGCGGATCGACAATCATGAGGTCCCACTTTCCTTCCGGAGCCGCCTTGACATAGTCGATTGCATCACAGCACAGACTGGTATGGCGGGCTGCAGTCTCTTCATCGAAATTGAGTTTGACATTGCGGTCCACCATCATCATCGCCTTTGCAGAGCTGTCGACAGACTCGACCGACAACGCGCCGTTGGCCAGCGCATAGATAGAGAAGCCGCCTGTATAGCAGAAGAGGTTCAGCACCCTGCGGCCCTTTGCATAGCGGCCGACCAGTGCACGATTCTCACGCTGGTCAAGGAAGAATCCTGTCTTCTGGCCTTCTGTCCAGTTCACGATGAACTTGTGTCCGTTCTCGAGAACTGTCTGCTCGTCATCGCTGAAGCCTTCCGCCTTGTAGATATATCCATCGACGAGATCGAGGCCCGCCTTGAACGGCGCGGTTCCCGAGCTCTTGTCGTATACAGCCTTGAGCTGGTCTCCATACACCTTCTTCAGGGCCTCGCAGATCTGATGCTTCGCGCGGAACATGCCGACCGAATGTGCCTGGAGCACACATACTCCGTCATACCAGTCGATGATGAGGCCAGGCAGATTGTCACCTTCTCCATGAACGAGACGATAGCAGTTGGTTCCCTTCGCGGGATCGGTGAGGCATACGGCCTTGCGGACCTCGAGAGCCTTTGCGAGCGCAATCTCATAGAAATCGGGCTTGAGCGCAGAATCATCGAAGCTCAGGACGCGCACGGCGATGGAGCCGATCTGGTAGTGACCGACCGCGATGAAGCCGCCATCCGAGCCATAAACCTCGACAAGCTCACCCTCGGCCGGGTTGCCGACGATGTTGCCGATAGCTCCTGAGAAAACCCATGGATGGAAACGAAGCAGAGACTCTTCCCTGCCCTTTCGCAGATATATCTTTGTCATACTTTGTTCAAGGTGAAATTTTCGGGAAGTATCGATGGATCCGGAATCTCGAGAACCTTTGGAGCCGCGCTCTTCGGAGGGTTGGGAAGCATCTGCTCGGGTGTGAGCGGATTCTTCTCGGACTTCATGAGCTTGAGGTACATCTCGCGGCAGACCCATGCATCTGTAGCCGCGTAGCGCTGCTGAGCCTCGGAAAGTTCCTCTGCCTCCCAGTTCGACAGCTGCTGGGTCTTCGATATGCGGATGCCGAGAATGATGGCGCTCATCTTCTTGACACTCTTGTCCTTGATGCCATACTCCCACACGATCTGCTGGAGATCGACAAAAGCTTTTGGAGTGAAGCCGGAGTTCTTCTTGAGGCCGCGGATGTCGTCATTCACGGCAGCTCCGATCTTTTCGATTCTTGCGCTGGCAAGAATGGACCTTAGTTCCTTTGGAATGCCGATCTTCTTTATGCGGAAAAGAAATGCCTTTGTAGAGCCGGAAAGCTGAAGCAGAGACGTGCCGTAATGAGGCTGGTCCGGTCCGAACGACGGGCGTGTCTCGGTATCGAAGCCTATCACCTTCTGCCTCTTGAGATACGAAATGGCCTTGTAATAGTCCTTTCCTATCTCATCAATAACCTGAATCTGTCCCGGGAACGAGACCAATTCAAGCTTCTCCAACTCTTCAGGCGTTATCTTTATCTTGTACATCTAATCTGGAATTTTGCCTGCCGCTCAAGTCCTGCGGCGGATCGGCCTGCAAAGATAGAAAAAAATCCTCTAACGCAGAAGAGCCATCATGGCCGAAGCTACGGCACGTGATGCACCGCCGCCACCGAGCCTGTTTCGTATCTCGGAATAGCTCTCCAGCATCCGGTTGCGGTATGGCTCACTCTCAAGAAGCTCAATCACTTCATCCTTAAGAGCATCTGGGGTAAAGTCATTCTGGACCAGTTCTTTAAACGCAAGTCTGTCAACGACAAGATTGCCGAGAGAAATGTATTTTGTCCTTATGAGATGCTTTGCAATCGCGTATGTGAGCGGAGACATCGCATAAGCCACGACCTGAGGGGTTCCGGTCAGCACTGCCTCGAGAGATGCCGTCCCGGAATTGATCACCGCAGCATCTGCATGGCGCAGGACCTCATGTGTCTTTCCGAACACTACATGCACGAAGTCCTCCGAGCCTTTGATCCAGCGGGCATAGTCCACCATATCCCGACCCGGAGCGCCAGCTACGACAAACTGAGTGTCACGATAACGAGCCATCGAGCGCAGACCTGCGGCGAACTCCATGTACTTCGGCATCATTGAATCTATCTCGCCCTTGCGCGATCCGGCAAGCAAGGCTATGTATGGGCCGGACAGACCGTTGGCCGCGAGAAATTCCTCTCGAGAAGGGCCGTCAGCGAGAGAACGGTCGATGGCGTCCACAAGAGGATTGCCCTTGTAGATGAAATCCACGCCTTTGGACTGGAAATAAGGTATCTCGAATGGAAATATGATAAAGAGCTTGTCAACCGTCCGGCGGATCTTCCTTATCCTGTTTTCGCGCGAGGCCCATACCTTCGGTGCAATGTAATAGAAGACTTTGATGCCCTTGGAATGCGCGAATTCCGCCATCTTGAGATTGAAACCTGGATAGTCGATGAGAATGACGACATCCGGCTTCCATGCAAGGATATCCTCACGGCAGCTCTTAAGGTTCTTCCCTATGCTTCCAAGCTTCTTCAGGACATCGGTAAGGCCCATCACAGCCGTCCCGCGGTAATGGCGAACCAGTCCACCGTCGCCAGAGCGTTCGTTTTCCTTCCAGACACCCGACATGGCATCGCCTCCCCAGAAGCGTATGGCCGCCTCCGGGTCCTCGGCATACAGGCCGCGCATGAGGTTGGATCCGTGAAGGTCTCCCGAGGCCTCTCCGGCTATGATGTAATATCTCATATTCTAGAATGTACGGTTAAGCGATCCGCTGCGTGCAAGCTGGGTGCGGTCGGTACTGTCCACATTGTGTATGCTGACCGTTATCCAGCCATCAGCCATTGCATGATGATCGGCTTCCGCCGGATTGGCCGGAGCGTCTTCGAAAGAGCCGACCATGACATAGAGAGTCTCGCCTTCCTCCGCGCTGACGTCAGGATGCTCGTAGCCATGCTTCTTAAGGTCATATCCATATCTCTCGGCATAGCCTTCGTCCCAGGCGTCGAACTCGCGTACCCAGTGGCCACGTCCCTGACAACAGAGCTTCACACCCTTTATACGGTCGGCAGGCAGATTCGGAAAGTTCACATTATAGTATACACCATAGCTTCCATCCATGAGTTCCATGATCTGGCCAAGTATCTCCGGAAAGAACTTCTCTACCGCAGAAAGATCTACTGTATGGTGCATGCAGTCGATTGAAACACCCACGGCAGGAATATAGTCTATTGCAGCCTCCATGCACGCCCCCAGCGTACCGGAATAGCAAGCGGCAGTCGCTGCATTGGAGCCATGGTTGATGCCGCTGATGACGATGTCCGGCTCATTGCCGAGCATAAGTACATCCAAGGCATACTTGACACAGCTCGAAGGAGATGCGTCAAGGTAAGCCCAACGCACTCCATCCTTGATACCCAGATCCTTAGCCGCAATGGGCTTCAGTCCGAGCGGTACCGAGCACGACATTCCCGACTGGGGATATTTCGGGGCGACGACAGTCACTTCCCCAAACTTTTTCATCATGTTCACCAGAGTCGCTATGCCCTGCGCCTTGTAGCCATCGTCATTGGTTAAGAGTATCCTCATGCATCATTATTTTTGTACAAAGATATTGAATTATGGACTTTATTTAGTAAATTTGCGCGGATTTAATAAGAAATCCCAGTACACGAATTTTTGTTTAACAATTATAACTTTTACACACGAAAATGGTAAAACTTGGTATTAACGGTTTCGGTCGTATCGGCCGTATGGTATTCCGTGCAGCTGTCGAGAACTTCGGCGCTGACATTCAGGTAGTAGGTATCAATGACCTCCTCGATGCAGATTATCTCGCATACATGCTCAAGTACGACTCAGTACACGGTCAGTTCAACCACGAGATCTCAGTTGAGGGCAACTACCTCATCGTTGACGGCAACAAGATCCAGGTATTCGCTGAGAAGGATCCTTCACAGATCACCTGGGGTGCTCTCGATGTAGACGTTGTTGTTGAGTCTACCGGTTTCTTCCTCACCGAGGAGCTTGCTTCAGCTCACCTCACCGCTGGTGCAAAGAAGGTCATCATGTCAGCTCCTTCAAAGGACGCTACTCCTATGTTCGTATACGGTGTTAACCACACCACCTACGCTGGCCAGAAGATCATCTCTAACGCATCTTGCACCACCAACTGTCTTGCACCTCTTACCAAGGTTCTCAACGACAAGTTCGGCGTTGTACGTGGCCTCATGACCACCGTTCACGCTGCTACCGCTACCCAGAAGACCGTTGACGGCCCTTCAAAGAAGGACTGGAGAGGTGGTCGTGGTATCCTCGAGAACATCATCCCTTCATCTACCGGCGCTGCAAAGGCTGTAGGTAAGGTTCTCCCTGAGCTTAACGGTAAGCTTACCGGTATGTCACTCCGCGTTCCTACATCAGACGTTTCATTCGTTGACCTTACTTGCGAGCTCGCAAAGCCAGCTACCTACGCTGAGATCTGCGCTGCAATGAAGGAGGCTTCTGAGGGCGAGCTCAAGGGCATCCTCGGATACACCGCTGACGCTGTTGTTTCTACCGACTTCCGCAACGATCCTCGTACCTCTATCTTCGACGAGAAGGCAGGTATCCAGCTCGATCCAACCTTCGTTAAGGTTTGCTCATGGTACGACAACGAGTGGGGTTACTCAAACAAGGTTTGTGAAATGGCTAAGGTCATCACAAAGTAATTTCCCCTTCGGAATATACCTTATAAGGCGATCGCTTCGGCGGTCGCCTTTCTTTTTGCATCGTGCCGAAAATGACCGATTTGCTTTTTACATTTTTATTCAATACATTTGTAAAAGGCAGATTAGCCCCCTAAAACGAACTTATAATAATCAAACCACTTTACAATGAAGAATTATTTTGACCTTAGTGGCCAGGTAGCCGTAGTAACCGGATGCTCAACCGGTCTTGGTGTACAGATGGCAAAGGCTCTCGCTTCACAGGGAGCAAAGATCGTTGCACTCGCACGCAGACAGAACCTCATCGAGGAAGTAGCTGCAAGCATCACCGCCGAGTTCGGCGTTGAAGCTATCGGCGTTCCTTGCGACATCACCGATACCGATCGCGTAGAAGCTGCCGTAGACACAATTCTCGCAAAGTTCGGCCGCATCGACATCCTCATCAACAACGCCGGCACCGGTGGTGTGACTCCAGCAGAGGACATGCCAGACGCTGTATTCGCAAACGAGATGAACATCGACCTCTTCGGAACATTCAAGATGGCTCGCTCAATCGCAAAGAAGGCCATGATCCCTGCAGGTTACGGCCGTATCATCAATATCGCATCAATGTACGGTATGGTTGGTAACAAGATCGCTCCTTCATCAGCATATCATGCTGCAAAGGGTGGCGTTGTAAACCTTACCCGTGCCCTTGCATCAGAATGGTCAGAGAAAGGCATCACTGTCAACGCAATCTGCCCAGGTTACTTCTATACCCCACTCACCGAGGAGACCCTCAAGTCTGATTTCTTCGTACAGTATGCAAAGACCGTGATCCCTATGTCACGTTACGGTAAGGAAGGCGAGCTCGACACCGCTGCAATCTTCCTCTCTTCACCTGCATCATCTTACGTTAACGGCGTCATCCTCCCTGTCGATGGTGGTTATACCGCTATGTAATCTAAGAAATATATGCTAATTTTAAGGCTGAATTCAATTCAGCCTTTTTTTGTTGCCTAAAAGTCAGCAAAAGGCCGCGAAACGGAAGAAAAACCTATCGAAATGAATACAAGAAAACTGATTATCAGTGCAGCTGCAATCCTCATCGGAGCAGCCTCTCTCACCGCTCAGCCAGCTCAGCAGTCAAACAAGGACAAGGTCCTTACCCTTGACGCGATGTTCGGCCGCAGCCCATTCACTCCAGGCAAGTCCGCTCCTAGAATCAGCTGGACGACAGGATCGTCATACGATACCTTCGAGCCCAGCCAGCGTGCTGTCGCTTCCACCCAGAAAGCCGGTGCAGCGCAGGATGACAACCAGCCATCCGCTGTTGCAGGAAACAGGAGCGCATCAGGAATCGATGCCGGCATGGACATCGTTTCCAACGATATCAAGACAGGAAAGAAGACCGTACTGGTACGTGCCGAACAGCTCATTCCGAAAGGCGAAAGCAAGCCGCTCAATGTCAGCAGCTACACCTGGTCAGCAGACCGCAGCAAGCTTCTTATCTTCACCAACACCGCACGCGTTTGGCGATACAACACACGTGGAGACTACTGGGTGCTCGACCTCAAGACCGACAAGCTTACCCAGCTCGGCAAGGGTCTGGACGAGAGCCGTCTCATGTTCGCGAAGATATCCCCTGACGGCACCAAGGCCGCATACGTATACTACAACAACATCTACGTAGAAGACCTTGCAACAGGCGCAAGAAAGGCGCTTACCACTGACGGCGACGACGTGATCATCAACGGAACCTTTGACTGGGTATACGAAGAAGAACTCAGCTGCCGCGACGGCTTCCGCTGGAGTCCGGACAGCAAGCGCATCGCTTTCTGGAATTCCGATACCGAAGGTACCGGAGTGTTCAACATTATCAACAACATCGACTCAGTATACTCGTTCGTAGTGCCTTTCCCTTATCCTAAGGCAGGTACCACAAACAGCGCGGTAAAAGTCGGTGTCGTTGAAGTCGAGGATGGCGCTACCCGCTGGTTCAACATCCCAGGCGACCCACGCAACAACTATATCGCCCGTATGGATTTCGTTCCAGACAGCGGAACCGGCGTTCTCATGATCCAGCAGCTCAACCGACTCCAGAACACCAATACCGTATGGTACGGAGACGCTGTAACCATGGAGCTTGACAACTTCCTGACCGACAAGGACGATGCATTCCTTGACATCCACGACAACATCGTATGGATGGAAGGCAGCAAATACTTCACATGGACAAGCGAGAAGGACGGATGGCTCCACCTCTACCGCATGTCACGTGACGGCAAGAGTGAGACTCCTATCACAAAGGGCGCATTCGACGTGATGGGCATCCTCCGCATCGACATCAAGGGCGGCTATGTATACTACATGGCATCAGAGTTCAACGCAACCGAGAAGTACCTCTACCGCAGCCGCCTGGACGGCAAGGGCAAGGACGAGCGCCTCACCCCCGAGGGACTTGTCGGTTCACATACATACTCGATTTCCGAGGACTGCAAGTATGCCGTACACAGCTTCTCGAATGCATGGACCCCTACCCAGAGCGAGCTCATCACCCTTCCGAACCACAAGACTGTCGTAACCTATACCGACGGCGCTGAGGTCAAGGCCGATTTCGACTCATGGGGATTCAACTACCGCGAGTATTTCAAGGTCAACATAGGCGAGATCGAGCTTGACGCATGGATGCTCAAGCCTAGGAACTTCGACCCGGGCAAGAAGTATCCTGTGATCTTCAATGTCTATGGCGAGCCAGCTTCTTCTACCGTCCAGAACAGCTGGAGCACCGACATCTACAACCGCGTCCTCAACGAGAACGGTTACATAGTGATGAGCGTAGACCCTCGCGGAACCCATAACTACCGCGGACGCGAGTGGAGAAAGAGCATCTACGGCAAGGTCGGAGCCCTCGCGATCGACGACCACGCAAAGGCCGTTAAGAAGATCGAAGAGATGTTCGACTTCGTGGACCCAGATCGTATCGGCGTATGGGGATGGAGCGGCGGCGGTTCATCTACCGCTCACCTCATGTTCAAGTACCCAGACATCTACAACACTGGCATCGCCGTAGCCGGCGTATACTCACAGTACCTTTACGACACCATCTACCAGGAGAGATACCAGGGCATGCCTCAGACCAACCCAAAGGGTTACTATGAGGGCTCCCCTATCAACTACGCCGCAGGCCTCAAGGGCAACCTCTTCCTCATCCACGGAACAGGCGACGACAACGTCCACTACCAGAGCTGCGAGATGCTCGTCAACGAGCTCGTAAAGCAGGACAAGATGTTCTCGCTTATGACCTACCCTATGCGCACCCACGGAATCTCGGAGCGTGAGAACACCTCTCATCACCTCTACCAGACCATGCTCAAATACTGGCTCGAGCACCTCCCTGCCGGAGCCCGCTAGTATTTCTATAGAATTCTGCTTGAAAGTTGGAAGGAAGCTGATGCTTTCTTCCAACTTTTTTGTTCTTACATAAAACGTTTTCGCTATTAGTGTGCTGATTGAGTCATTTTTTTACTATTTTTGTCTTGCACAGCTAGTCCGTATTGTCAGTCCACAATTGAAATCAGTCATTGATTGAACGGATTGACAGCAGGGTTGGGTGGGCGATTACATACTAAAGACGTTACTTGACGTTTTTCTTCTTAGTACAAACTTGGCGGTTTAACTAAATCAGAAGAAGAAGCGGCAACGAGGACGTCCACATTGTGATGACGATTCAGTCTCCACGCCATGGCGTGGAGTATACTGTATATCATCCCTGGCGTGGGCTAGCTGCGTTGCTTATCTTTCTGATTGGCTCGCCAAGGCCTGTACTAGAGATAAGCAACAGTATGACTCCCACGTCTTTTTTTGTACCTGTTCTGATAGGGAGTTGCAGGACTCAATGTTTCGATAAATGTTTAAAACCGGCCTTCCTCTCCTTCTTTTCTCTTGTCTTGTTTTAACTGGTTGTGGCTCTAAAATCAAGCCCATCCCATATCTCAATAATGGTCAAGAGTGGGATAAATCAATTGTTGTATTAGGTGATTGGGACGGCGACCCAGGCACACCATACACATACCTACACTGGGCCCCTGTAAATGCTGGCTTTGATGCCGTTGGTGAAATATCGACTAGCGATGATCATCGCCTTGGTAGACTATATCAGTGGGGAGATGGTGATGTTGAAGTAAATAAGTCAGGCAAGAATAAATACTACAATGAAGCAAAACCAAAATTCTGGTATGACAATAATGTCATTGTTGGTAATTTCGAAGGGGAATCATGGAACAATAACCGAGGTCCCTGCCCTAGTGGTTGGCGTCTTCCAACGTCAAACGAAATGGAGGCGTTGATTGTCGGCAAGCATGGAGGATATGGATGGACCACAACGGGCTCATATGCAGGATCCATTGTATACACCGGTTCTGAATTCTTCGGAATGAATGATGATACGACCCCTGGTACCGGTGTTTTCTTTCCAGCCGCAGGATGGACTCATCAGTATTATGGAACTTCACGAGACCATAATGTAGCAGGCTTCTATTGGTCATCTACCATGTGCAATAGCAAGCAGCCAACTGACGGTCCAATAATAGGACGCGAGGACACTCGAGTACAAGCATCTGCATTAGCAATCGGAGAAAGTACAAGTGAGATATTCAACGATAGGACACCTGCCAACGGGTATTCTGTAAGATGTGTTCACGATGTTGACTAGGTAATAGCATTGTCGAATGAATCATATTTGTAACCAAAATGAACAAGGATACTACAACAGTGTAGTAGAAAAGCTATCCGACTATCTTCTTAGCATCAGGGCAGAAGCTGAACTATTATACCATAAGCACCTTAGATATCGAGATAAATACATCAATCTTGATGTTGTCATTGAAGATAGGAATCATCACATAATAGAGATCTACATAGTAACGACACTCGATATTTATAAACATGCTCCTGGCTCCCTTACCTCTGCTATTAATCTTTATCAAAGTGCCTGTAAGGCAGCACGGGTCAATTGTGCATATATTCATAACGGAGAATTATATCTTGTCGATGCAAAAGACATTGAACAGGTATCTAGAGATACAAGTTCTTTGATACATACTGTCTCATCATTATCTAAATACATATCAATCATTTCCGGTTTAGAGATTATTGAATCATACAAGCTATTTTATCGAGGGCATTCAAATGGCAGTTACGTATGCATTCCTTCTATATATAGGAGCAAAACTCCTAAGTCGCCACTAGTTATCTTTGAGGATATCCTTTTTCACGAAGCAATAAGAAAACGTCCAGAGGATTTTCCTTCTGGTTTATCCACATTTGACACATTAGTCAAAATGCAGCATTACTCAATGCCAACCCGATTGCTTGATATTACTGAGAATCCCTTGATTGCTCTTTATTTTGCTTGTATCTCCGAACCAAATAACGATGGGGAGGTCTTGTTATTTGCGGAGTGCAAAGACACCATCTCCTACTATGACAGCAATGACGTATGCGTATTATCTAACCTAGCAAAACAAGATAGATCTTTTTCTAGTTCAGTCAAAAAGAATTTATTGGACGACGTCAAAAAGGAACTAGGGTACTTCGATGGAAGAAGCATCACAAAAAACAGCCTGGCAAAAGTAATATGCGTTTTGCCTAAAATGAGCAATGAACGCATAAAGAATCAAACTGGGGCTTTTTACTTATTTGGTATGAATGGTACTATTATTAATTGTCCGATAGCGCCTAACCCTATGGTTAGAATCACAATTCCGTCATCTTTGAAGACACAATTATTGGAAGAACTATCTCATGTAGGCATAAATGAATCCTACGTTTTTCCCGAACTGGATAAGTCAATGGAAATGCTAAAGAGGAAGTATTCTGAATTATGTTAATCTCAAATATCAATGTGTCCTCTAATGCATATGAAACTATCAACTAGACCACTCATCATTCATTTATTCTTTATAGTGTCAATTATTGTGCAATCTTGTACTCCTAATAAAGAAATAATGGATAAGAGCATCTATGAAGACCTAAGTGCTGAAGAAGTCTTATCTATATCTAACACTATACCATCGTTTAGGTTCTTTTACGACAAGATACGTGCGCGAATCATTTACAACTCGGATGAATACGACAAAATCACATACAAGGATGTTACGTATAATAGGATGTATGCGCTATTCAACTACTGGGGATCCTCCGAAATGGAATCATATATAAATGATAACAGATTGTCGTGGAAGAAAAAAATGATTCACCATCAAGCTCAAATTGATAGCGTATCTAATCACTTTAAGCGAATAATCGATACATTTAAAGTCTGCGATGCACCGGAGTACAACTATTCTTCAATCTTTAAACATCCTGAAGTCTGTTCATTCAATTTTGGATATAACAGTCCTAGCTACTATTCGGGTATCGCATTTACTCTTCCTATCAAGAATCAGGAAATGTTCAATGAAATAGGATTCGAGAAACTTGAGTTCAAAGTAACCTTGACCACAAAAGACGGAGAGGAATTAAGAAGAGGAAGTACATACCATTGGGCGGGACAATATACCATGTATGCTTTTGGAGATGGTAAATGGAGCCTTTCTAATCCTTCAAAAACATATATGCCTGGATATTTCGACAGTGTTTTTGAACTCAAATACGCATCCGACTTTAATAATTCATATAAGGGTTCCTCTCCATACAAATCATTTGAAGAGTCTTTTGATTGGTATTATGAAGTTCTCTATGTTATCCCGGACTATCTCACCTTCTTGAAAAACAAAGTACCTCACCTAATATATGATTATTGGGAAGCGCAAGAGGATATGAGTATTTCTAAATACATATCAGTCAGGGATAAAATGATTGTTGAATATGCTGACAATGATTATGTTCCATGGAATCAGACATTGCCAATAATCGTAGAAAACAGAATGAAGGAACTTTTTCTCAAAGAATACGAATTATATCAAAAAGCCCATAAAAAAAATGAGAGCAACATTGTTGAATTTGAAACCATGATGGGTAAGGCTGCATTTGATACAGAAGATGTAATGAGTTCAGACGTTCATCTTCCCGTGATTAATCCGAATGGCAATTATGTCAAGTCTTATGATTTCGATAGAAAAATTAGAAGAAACAACACAACTAACTACCTGTAACATGAAGCGCTATTTTATTTTTCTCTTTTCTCTTTTTTCTTTAATCTGTAGTGGTCAAACCGAGAAACTAGAGTTAATCATCGCAGCAGATTACGATGAAATCGTCGGTTTTTCCGAAGGCGTTTCATGGGCTCGCAAGGATGGTTTATGGGGAGCTATCAATACTAAGGGAGGCATTGTGATTCCTTTTAAATTTCAGATACCTGGAGAAGACTGTAGTAATGATAGAATTAATGTTGGAGAAGAAAAAGCATTCTACAATTCAAGGGGGGAAAAAGTATTCACTTATGAAATTGATGCATACTCCTTTTCTGAAAGTCTATCTGTCATATTATTGGATAGGGAAGGAAGATACCAAGTCGTTAGCACTTATGGAGATGTCATATTCAAGGGGAAAGATGGCCAAATCGCAGAAGGCACATTCCATGATGGATTAATGGTATACATGGATACAAGTTCCGGCCTATTTGGATATGTAAACACTAAGGGTGAAAACGCAATACCAGCAAAGTTTAATGACGCTTTACCGTTTTCTGAAGGGTTAGCAGTTGTAATGAACGAAGACGGGAAATATGGTTTTATTGACAGGACAGGACAGCTCGTTATACCATTCTCTTTTAATCAAGCGACTTCGTTTTCTGATGGCTATGCATGGTGTGAATCCAATGATGTTGGATGTTTTATAGACAAATATGGTTCCATTAAGATTAAGAACAGAGAGTATGCAGAGTTTAAAAGTGGACTATGCATTGTGAGACCAAGTAGTAGCGATCCAGAATCGTATCGTCAATTTGACGCTCTTATAATTGATAAGGAAGGGAATGCATTGTTTGCATCTACTAATTACAATCAAACACTACGAGTCGGCAATAACAATTTTCTTCTTGGATTCGAAGACGGTTGGGCGATTCTAGATGAAAGTGGAAATCAACTGAGTAGTACAATTCCTTACTCAAACTATATCTACAAAATATCCAGTGTATATTCAGATGTAATTATTGTATCCAATACAAAAACAAAAAAATGTGGGGCCGTCAAACTCCATAAGGCAGACCCGATAGAAAGGCGTCCAGGTGAGTCAAATGCTGCATATATACAAAGGATGGCTAGACTTGGATACGGAATAAAGTAACCGTAAATTGATATTTTTTCACATGGAAAAGCTTTCAACATGCATTAACGAAAATGCGGTATTTAGCGGTTTTTCCAAACAATAATCCGTAATAATAAGTATCCTAATATATTTTAAATGTTATGAGTTGTTTAAAAAAATTAACGTTATTCGTATTTCTAGCTCTTGGAATACAATTGGCGAATGCACAGCAGGGATCTACAGGGAAAATCGGAGATCATGATTATGTTGAATTAGCCGGATTGTGTTGGGCTACATCAAACATTGGAGCTGAGTCAATGACTGAATCAGGCTCTTATTATGATATTACAGACTCAAGTTCAAAAACCGCGGTTTCTAGTTGGGGTTCAGAATGGCGATTACCATCAAAAACAGATTTTGAAGCATTGATGCATGATGATAATTGCATCTGGAAATGGACTAAAATCGATGAGGTTTACGGATACAAAGTGTCTGACAGAAGGGATCCAGATGCATATATCTTCTTCCCTGCAACCGGCATTGTCTATCCTGAAGGGGCAAGACCTGGTTCTGGAGGATTATCAAAAAAGGGATCATATGGTTATTATTGGACCTCTGACAAACAGAGTGATATTCCGTCCTTTGTAACAATGGACCAAGGCCAAAAAATATTTGGTATTTCCAAAGGATCTAAATGTACTATCAGACTTGTCTCGGAGAAAACAAATCAGAAGTCTGCACAAGGGGGAAGTCAAACAAAGTCCAAATATTATGAACCCGTTGATCTAGGCTTGAGTGTGAAATGGTGCAATATGAATGTTGGAGCTGATTATCCAGAACAGTATGGATACTATTTCTGTTGGGGCCAGGTAAGTCCTGTGAATCTTAATAGACTATGGGGGTTTGATAGCTATTTGATGGAGTTAGGCTCAAAACGTTCCACCTTGGGAGAATCTGATTGTGGCAAAGAGGATGACAGGCTCAGTCGTTATGTATCTGGCGGAATGCTTGAAGGTTTTCCATTGCCGCAATCATATGATATGGCAACAGCCCACTTGGGTGAAGATTGGCGACTTCCTACTAAAAGTGAGATGGAAGAATTATTAGAAAATTGTACGTATAAAATGACTATACAGAAAAATGTATATGGTTGCCTTCTCACTAGTAAAATAAATGGAAACTCCATTTTTATACCTGCTGGTGGAAGTGGTGTCAGTCATGAAGAGCAACACAAGGGTAAAACTGCTTTTCTATGGTCGTCAATGTCTCTGTCTAAATACCCACAGACCGCAGACTACTTGACTTTGTCGGAATCTGGCCCACTTTTCCGTTACAACTTACGAATATTGAAACTGAATGTAAGGGCAGTGTATAACGAACAAGAAGAGGAAAATGAAGAGTGGGATGAAGAATCTGAAGAGGACAAACTCGCCAGATTTGGTCAGTTCGAAGAATGGGAAGAAGAGTCGGAAGAAGAATAAAAATGCATTGAATCCGAATCAAGGGTGATTATTATATCTACATGCAGCATAAAGATAACAACCATTGAATAAAGAAGTTGTAATGCAACAAATAAGCTAGAGCCTCTCTCGTAATTGAGAGAGGCTCTAGTTATTTAGACGATTATACTGGTTACGAATGAGATCAACTTAAAGCCCGAGGAGATGGCGGTCTTCTCCGGTGCCACTGCCACCCTCGGCAGTTAAGAGGGACGGGGCCCACGCGTCAGCGTGGGAGGGGTCGAGCGATAGCGAGACGGCATCCGGAGAAGAGCCGCCATCGCCTCGACTCTACTGTTACTTGTCAAGCTTCTGCTCGTGATTGCAGTAGTGGCACTTCACGACGCGGTTGAGTTTGTCGACAACGTCGAACTTGGTTGCCATAGGCTCGTTGTTGCTGATGCACTTAGGATTGTTGCACTTCACGATGCCGACAAGATGGTCGGGAAGAAGCACGTCCTTCTTCTCGACAACCTCATAGTCACGGATGACACAGAGAGTGGCCTGTGGAGTGATGACAGCAAGCTTGTTCAGTTCCTCATCAGTAAAGAACTTGTCAGCAACCTTGACGATGGCCTTGTTGCCCATCTTGCCGCTCTTGAGGTTGTAACCGATGGTCACAGGTGCCTCCATCCTGTCAAGATGAAGCAACGAAACAACCTGGAACAGCTTAGAAGAAGGAATATGGTCGATAACGGTGCCGTTCTTCAGCGCGGCGACCTGGAGTTCTTTTCTTTCCATCAGTCGATAATTGTCTTGTCGTTCCTAACGTCTTCCAGAGTGATTCCAAGAGCGTCACAGATAAGTGCCTGGCGGGCATAGACGCCATTCTTGGCCTGCTGGAAGTAATATGCATACTTTGTATCGTCGATGCTGTACTCGATCTCGTTCACGCGTGGGAGCGGATGGAGAATCTTCATGTTGTCACGAGCCTTGACGAGCATATCCTTCTTGAGAAGATACGCATCCTTCACACGCTCGTACTCCATGAGATCCGAGAATCTCTCCTTCTGGACACGTGTCATGTAGAGGATATCTGCGTCAGCGATGGTATCGGCATTGAAGTCCTGGTGCTCGAAATACTTGATGCCATGCTCGTCGCAGTAGTCCTTGTAGATCTGCGGCATGGCAAGCTCATCAGGAGCGATGAAATGGAATGTCGGATTGAAGTGACGCATAGCCATGAGGAGGCTGTGCACGGTACGGCCATACTTCAGGTCACCGACCAGATAGATGTTCAGGTTCTCGAGTGTTCCCTGGGTCTGGTAGATGGTATAGAGGTCGAGCATGGTCTGGCTTGGATGCTGGTTTGCACCGTCACCGGCGTTAAGGATAGGTACATCCGTAACCTCGCTTGCATACTTTGCCGCGCCCTCGAGATAGTGGCGCATGATGATGATGTCCGCATAGTTCGAAACCATCATGATGGTATCCTTGAGGATCTCTCCCTTGGTACCGCTGGTCACCTTAGGATCGGCGAAACCGATCACGCGGGCGCCAAGACGGTTGGCGGCTGTCTCGAAACTAAGACGGGTACGGGTACTAGGTTCAAAGAACAGAGTAGCCGCGATCTTGCCCTGAAGCAACCTTCTGTTAGGATGCTTCTCGAACTCGCTAGCCATCTCGATGAGATACATAAGTTTCTCACGAGAATGCTCGGCGATGGTGACTAAGCTTCTTTTATCCATGACTCGTCGCTTGGATTGTTTCTGAACTTAAGGATACGCGCCTTGTCCTCAGGACGGATATACTCCTTCTCGGCAGCGACCTCAACGAGTGCGTCAAGATTGCAGAGTGAATGGTTCTCGGTGTTTGCAGCGGCGATCCTGTCAAGGCCCTTCTGCATTCCATAAGTGAAAATGCTTACGATGCCGAGGACATCAGCGCCGGCCTCACGGAGAGCCTCTACGACCTCGATGGAGCTTCCGCCGGTAGAGATGAGGTCCTCGATGACAACCACCTTGGTGCCTGGCTCCATCTTGCCCTCGATCTTGTTGTTGCGGCCATGTGTCTTGGCCTCGCCACGGACGTAGCCCATAGGCATGTCAAGAATGGTAGCGGTGATTGCGGCATGAGCGATACCGGCGGTAGAGGTACCCATGAGCATCTCAGCCTGTGGATAGTACTTCTTGACCAGCTCGGCGAGACCTTCCTCGACATGAGCACGCACTGCAGGAGCAGAGAGTGTGAGGCGGTTGTCGCAGTAGATAGGGCTCTTGATGCCGCTTGCCCATGTGAACGGCTCCTCCGGTCTGAGGAATACAGCGCCGATTGAAAGGAGGTCGGCAGCGATAATCTGTTCAGTGATCATATTATGTGTCTTTATCATTCAATAATTACTCTCCAAGGAACTCCTTGCAGCAACGGAGGTAGGCTGCGACAGGATCTTCCGCAGCGGTCACAGGACGGCCGACCACGATGTAGTCTGAACCGATCTCACGAGCCTTCTCCGGAGTGGTGATGCGCACCTGGTCATCCTTTGCAGCGTCGGCAAAGCGGATACCAGGAGTGATGGTGGAGAATGCAGCTCCACATGCCTCCTTGACCATGCCGGCCTCGAGCGGTGAGCATACAACGCCGTCAAGACCTGCCTCCTTGGCGTTCTGGGCATACTTCACGATGCAGTCATTGATGCTTGCGTCGATGAGGAGCTCGTTGCGCATGCGCTCCTCGCTGGTAGAGGTAAGCTGGGTCACAGCGATAAGCAGAGGACGGGTTCCATCCGGACGTGTAAGTCCCTCCAGAGCAGCCTTCATCATGTCGACTGTTCCTGCCGCATGCACGTTGGTCATGTCTACGTCGAGAGAAGACAGCACAGCCATTGCCTTGCGGACCGTGTTTGGAATGTCATGAAGCTTGAGATCAAGGAAGATCTTGTGACCGCGAGCCTTGATGTCACGCACGATCTGGGGACCGGCAGCATAGAAAAGTTCCATGCCGATCTTCAGGAAAGGCTTGCGTGCACAGTCATTGAACTTGTCGAGAAAGGCCATGGTAGCCTCGCTGCTTGCGAAATCGCATGCTATGATTACGTCCTTTGCCATATTATTCTATTATTCCTATTATATCTTTAAGTGAATCAATTCCAAGTTTTTCCATCACGCCTGGAAGGGCGTCGACAATCTCGGGACATGCCCATGGATTGCGAAGGTTCTCAGCTCCGACCTGAACGGCAGTAGCGCCGGCCATCATCATTTCAATCACATCCTCAGCCGAAGACACGCCGCCACAGCCCATTACCGGAATCTTGCAGGCATGTGACACCTGATATACCATGCGGAGGGCTATAGGGAAGATGGCGTGGCCTGAGAAGCCGCCCATCTTGTTCGCGATGACAGGCTTGCGCTTCTTGATGTCAATGCGCATGCCGAGGAATGTGTTCACCAAGGTGATGCCGTCCGCTCCGGCCGCCTCACACGCCTTTGCGATGCTGACGATGTCTGTCACGTTCGGGCTGAGCTTTATGAAGAGCGGCTTGGTGGTCTCCTTGCGCACGGCGGCTGTCACCTGGGCGGCAGACTCCGCGCTTGTACCGAAGGCCATGCCTCCGTTGTGGACATTAGGGCATGAGATGTTGACCTCGATGATGTCTATCTCGGCGCACTTGTCAGCCTTTGCCACATTGTAGGCGTACTCCTCGATGGAGAAGCCGCTTATGTTCGCAATGATGCAGTTATCATAAATCCTGCGGAGAGAAGGTGCCTTCTCCTCCACCAGAATGTCGATTCCAGGATTCTGGAGACCCACAGAGTTGATCATGCCTGAAGGGCACTCGGCGATGCGGGGACTCTCGTTTCCATATCTGGCCTCCCTGGTCGTTCCCTTGAGGCTGATTCCACCGATCTTGTTGAGATCCATACTGTCGGCAAGCTCCAGACCGAATCCGAAGGTGCCGCTTGCAGGAACGACAGGGTTGACCATGTCGATGCCGCAGAGATTGACTGAAAGATCCTTTACCATATGATTTCCTCCTTGTCGAATACCGGTCCATCCTTGCATACACGCTTGCCGCCGGACTTGGTATGGCATGCACAGCCATAGCAGAAGCCGGCGCCGCAGCCCATTCGTTCCTCCAGACTGCACTGACCATGAATGTCGGTAAAGCCACAGAGAGCCTTCATCATAGGGAGAGGACCGCAGGTGTAGAAAATGTCATATTCAGGCTTGTTCTGCGCTATCGCGTCAGTCACGAAGCCCTTTGTGCCGACCGAGCCGTCCATGGTTGCTATCATATGCTCGATGCCGAGTCCACGGAAATCATCGACAAGTACAAGTTCGGATGCGCGGTTGAAGCCGAGAATGACGTTGACCTTCTTTCCCCGTGCGAGGAGTTCCTTCGCAAGGAAATACATAGGAGCCGCACCAAGACCGCCTCCGACCAGGAGCGCGCTTCCGGCACAGGCCGAAACGTCGAATCCATTTCCAAGAGGAGCCATGATGTCAAGCCTGGTTCCAGGAGCCATTCCGGACATGATGGCGGTTCCCTCGCCGACAACCTTGTACATGAGGGTCAGCTTTCCGTCTGCTGCGTGGCAGACAGAGATCGGACGGCGCAGATACTTACCGTCAATCATTATGTCGACGAACTGTCCCGCATGCAGTTCAGGCATCTCGGGGCACTCCAGGACCATGCGGAATGTATCCACAGCCTCCTGAACGTTCGAAACGATGGTGTATAAATCTTTTCTTATCATGCTTTGTAAACAATGTTGCCGTCCTTGAAGGTCATCTTGACGCGGCCATAGACCTCGGCTCCCTCGAACGGGGTCGCCTTGCCCATGGAAAGGAATTCGGCTGTATCTATCTTGTAGCTATCTTCCAGATCTATTACGACAATGTCGGCAGGCATGAACTTCTCGAGTCCACCACCGATTCCGAAAAGACGTCTCGGAGTTTCGCTCATTGCTTCGAGGAGACGCTCCATGCTCAGCCTGCCGGTCTTTACCAGACCTGTGTAAAGCACAGGGAAGGCAGTCTCGATTCCGACGACACCCATCGCGCTGCCGGCAAGGCCGCGGGATTTCTCCTCCGCTGAATGCGGCGCATGATCTGTTGCGATTACATCGATGGTTCCGTCAATGAGACCTTCCACCAGCGCATCGCGGTCCTCGGCACTGCGAAGAGGAGGATTCATCTTGAAACGTCCTTCCTCCTGCATGTCATCCTCGCAGAGCACGAGGTAATGAGGGCCTGTCTCACAGCTCACCTTCACGCCCCTTGCCTTTGCTTCGCGGATGAGCTGGACGCTCTCCTTGGTCGAGATGTGGCATACATGGTAGCGGCAGCCTGTCTCCTCGGCTATCTTGAGGTCGCGGGCGATCTGTCCCCACTCGCTTTCGCTGCAGATGCCCTTGTGGCCATGCTCAGCGCACCAGCGTCCATCGTGGATGTATCCGCCCCGGAGAAGAGAGTTATCCTCGCAGTGCGCAGCGATTATCGCATCGATAGCGGAAGCCTTTGTCATTGCGGCACGCATCATATCGTCATCCTGCACTCCGCTGCCATCGTCAGAGAAGGCGATGCAGGCATCCTTCAACGCATCCATGTCGACCAGTTCGGTTCCCTTTCGGCCCATGGTTATGGACGCATACGGGAAAACATCGATAACGGCATCGCGGTCGATGATGTCCTGCTGAAGGGCAAGATTCTCAGGGGTGTCAGGCACTGGATCAAGGTTTGGCATGGTGCAGACAGCGCCATAGCCTCCACGGGCTGCGGCACGTGATCCGGTCGCAATTGTCTCCTTGTAGCTGTATCCAGGCTCACGGAAATGGACGTGAACATCGACAAATGAAGAGGAAATCAAACAGTTGCCGACATCGATGACATCCGTGTCGGCAGGAACCGGAAGATCCCGGCCCAGGTCGAGTATGATTCCGTCGCCTATGAGGACCTCGAAATCACGGCTCTTGAGCAATGTTTTGTTCGCCATGGCAATAAGAGCTATATCCACACAAAAATAAGAATTATATTTATATTTGCCGTACCAAATGCCAAACTAGTTATGAACAGAATTCCCCAGGATATCCACATTCCAAGCTATATGACCGACTGGGCCGAGAGACTCAAGCCGGTGTCTTTCATGGAACTCGCTCAGGAGATTGCACAGCATGGTGCAGATTGCCTCGGCTTCGGTCATGACCCTATGGCAGAGCATGGTGCGACATGGGTACTCTCACGCATGCACATCATCTTTGAGAAAATGCCGAAATGGAAGGATGACGTACGTTTCGAGACCTGGCATAAAGCCCTCAACGGACTTCTGTTCCTCCGCGACTTCGAGATGCTTGACGCCGAGCGCAACGTTCTCGTGAGCGCCACAAGTTCATGGCTCATCATGGACGTAGCCGAGCGCCGCCTCTGCCGTCCCGACAGATTTACCGGACTGATTCCAACCGAGCCACAGTGCCCGGGCGACGCCATCAAGGAACCGGCTCCAAAGATCGTCCTCCCAAAGGACGCGGAGCCAGAGATGATACGCGAGCACAGTGTCCACTATTCCGACGTCGATTTCATCGGCCATGCAAACAACACCCGCTACATCGAGTGGGCAATGGACTGCCTCCCAGAGGAGCTTCTGTACAGCCAGCCGCTCAAGGAGCTGATCGTCAACTACAACGCAGAGGTTCATCGCGGAGAGACCGTACAGCTCTACCGTGCAGAGCTGCCTGCCGCTGAAACGGGAAGCAGCGCCCAGGAAGGACGCCGCTTCATCGTCGAAGGCCGCTGCAACGGACGCAGCAGCTTCATCACTGAATTCAGATTCTAGACCCTATTCATCAAACTTCCACCAGTCGAGATCGAAGAGTTCGCCGTCAACGCCACGGACGAGAATGTACACGTCATGGATGCCGGTGATCTTGCGTCGCATCTCGACAGTATTGACTGCGCCTGAAGCATTGACTGCAACGGATGCAGCTGCCCTGTCACCGATAGAATCCAGGTAGACCTCCACTCTTCCTCCATTGACGAGATTACCGGCTGCGAAGGTGAACTTTGCTGCACCATTCTCGCCGAAATCGACGTTACGAACCTTTACCCAGTCGCCATTGTGGACTGAGGTAACGTAATGCTCAGAGCCTGCCAGGCGGTCGACCTTGACTCCCCAGCTCTGGGCTATTGTCTCAGCCTCTACCCTGTTGTATGGATTGAGTGTGCCGACAGGATCGACTCCCTTTCTGGTGAATGGGATGAACGGAATCGAGCCATCCTCGTTGTACTTGAATTCCTCTATGCAGGTAGCTCTGTGAAAGCCGCCACCGTTAGGCAGCGCGCCGTTATGGTAGAACATGTAGTCATGTCCCTTGAAGTTGATGGTACCGCCATGGATGGTGAAGCTGTTCTCTGCCTCGTCCATGATTCGTCCGCGGAAAGTCCATGGTCCGTGGATGGTCGGAGCGGTTGAATATGCCATGTACTCAGGAACGCCTCCTGCCGGATATGAAAGATAATAGGTGCCGTTGTGCTTGCTGATCCAAGGACCTTCCTCGTACTGGGTCATCATTCGTTCCTTGCCAATGCTCCAGTCCATCTTCGACTGAAGTTCTCCGAAAGACTTCGGATCTGTGTATCCGGGAACCTGACGATAGCCGTCGACGAAAGATATCATATCGTCATTGAGTTTGCCGTACCAGAGGCCCTTGTTGCCCCAGAACAGGAATGCCTGACCGTCATCATCGATGAACACGGTAGGGTCGATGAAGCTGAATCCTTCTGCCAGAGGAGCGCCGATGGCGTCCTTCCACGGTCCCTCTGGAGAGTCTGCAACAGCGACAGCGAGGGCATCGCCGCCATTTGCCTTGCTGCAGCAGAGATACCAGTACCACTTGCCGTTCCTCTCCACAGCCTGTGAAGCCCATGCCTTGTCACCCTGACGGGCCCAGGCAAAGGTTGCAGTGGTCACCTGTGCTCCATGGTATGTCCAGTTTACCATGTCCTCAGTGGAATAGACCAGCCAGTCTTTCATAAGGAAATATGTCGCATCGTCCTCGTCATGGTCGACGAAGAGCCACACCTTGTCGCCATGGACATAAGGCGCAGGGTCCGGGGTATACATCGTGCTGATGACAGGGTTCTGGGCAAATGCACAGAAAGAAGCAGCAGCGAATGCCGCGCTTGCAATGAGTTTCTTATTCATGTTTATGGTTGTTGTTGTCAGTATTGTGGAGCAATATACGAAAAAAGGCCGAGGGTTTGCACCCCCGGCCCTGAAATGTATCTAAAATCAAACTAGTCCTCGCCTACGACCGCCTTGAGGCGGTTCTCGGCATTGCGGATCATGTCGTGGGTACCCGAACCATCCTCGACATAGCTGTATACCATGCGGGCGTATGCGATAGCCTCCTTGACCTCATCTGTCTGGGCAACGCCTTCCGCACCGCGGATAAGGGCACGCAGGTATGAGAGGTCCTCGATCTCGGCGAGGTTTCCAGGACGCATGCTGCTGATCACGGAATTGAGTTCTGCGGTCATCTCGTCAACCTCTGACTGGTTGTAGTTCTTCTCTACGTTATTGAGAACTTCCTCGGCGTAACGGACATTGTAGCTGAGACGGCGGAAACCACCGTTTGCCCATGGTGCGAACTCAGGCACCTTGACCTCGAGCGCATTCCACTTGCGCTGAGCCTCGATTCTCTGCTGAGCGATGTCGAGCACCGCCTGAAGCTTGCTGCGGTCAACAGAGCTGACAGGAACGAGCATTGCAGAAGCGTCGCTGAATGCCTTTACCTGACGGTCGATCTCTGGCTGATTCTCGCTGTGGCTGAGGATATGGCTGGCGGTTGCAAGCTCTGTATTGAATGCATTCCAGCTGTCCCATGTATAATCCTTGCCTGAAAGATTCTTTGCAGCCTTTACTGCATCCTCGAGGACGCTCTTGTCTAGCTTGATTGCCTTGAGTGCATTCTCTGCTGCGCTGATTGCGTCGATTGCGGCTGCAACCTCAGCCTGGCTGACCTCTGCTGCAGAAAGAAGCTTGACAGCAGGCTTGCAGGCCTTCATGAGAGCCTTGTAGCTCTTCTTGGTATAGTTCTTAGGGTTGTAGACTTCGAGACCCGCGATCTTGGTGCTTACCATTGCCTTGAACTCCTCGCTCGGATCAGCCACCCAGTTGATACGGAAGTAATGGGTTGTGTTCTCGTTGCGATAGTAGTCAGGCTGGAAGGTGAATGCACCCTGGGTGAGGGTGTAAAGGTTTCCTGTTGTTCCCTCGGTTACTGCGCCATGACCGTTTGCGACAACGGTGGCGAGCTGGCTGTCCACGTTGAGAGTCGCTTCCTCCCAGTTGCGGACACCGGTAGCGGTCATTGCGAGAGGACCGTACATAAGGGTTCCGACCCACTTTGCATCAAGCTTAGAGCCGTCTGCTGCAAGAGCGTTCTCGAGCTTGTCAGGACCGAAATCGAAATGAACGTCGAACGGCATGGTGACCTCGATGACGTCGGATGAAGACCATGTACGTTCAGGGATTACTACATAGCTGCTAGGCTGATAGCTGTCTGCTACAGGCTTTCCGTTGACAAGCACCTGGAAACCCTCGGTAGCCCAGTAAGGGACGCGGAGCTTGAGAGTGAACTTTGCACTGCCCTCGAAAGTGAACTTCGCGTTCTCGGCAGGCCATGCGCAGCTCTCCTTGACCTTGATGCCCTTAGCCTTCCAATCGAGGGTGTTAGGCATGTAGAGGCCCACCCAGAGGGTGTTGTCGTTTGCGAAGTACGCAGCCTCCTGGTACTTCACATGGTTCTCCGAACCTGTACCGCCGCAGCAGGTAGATCCCGGAGTCTCGCTGCCGAATGGCTTCGAAGCGTTGAGACCCATTGCGTAATGGTAAGTTACAGCGAAATGGTTATGGTCGATTGAGCCGACGAGCTGGTTGTAAAGCACGCGCTCGTAGTAATCCATATACTCGGCATTGTCAGGATCGAAGCATGCGAGATCCTTGGTAAGCTTTGCGAGGTTGTATGCACAGCAGGTCTCGTTGAGAGTAGGATTTGCCTCGCCGCCGTTTCCGCTGACACCGTTGGTCACCATCGAGAGGATCTGGGTGTATGGCTCACGGAACATCTCGCCGTTGCCCACGCCGCCCTCTGAGTAGCGGTAGCGGCCCTGGATCATGTTCCAGAAGTTGAGCGACAGATTGTAATAATATGGATTCTCGTTGCTGATATAGCTGCGGAGAGCACCGACGATCATAGGGATATGCTGGTTGGCATGACGGGTTCGGATGTCATCGATATTGTTCGAAAGCGCATTGAACATGATCGGAGCATCGAAGCAGTTCGCTGCTTCGAGAAGCTTTTCCTTCTCCTCACGGTCGGTAGCCATCTCGGCAAGACGAGAGAGAGACTCCTCCATTCCACCGACCTCGCCGGCGATGTACATGTTCCACATCTCAAGACGGTTGCCCGGCTTTGCACGGCGTGCCTCCTGGTCGCCCTCGGCATTGACATGGGTGCGGTAGTGCATACGGTTCCATACCCACAGACCCATATCCTTCGCGATGAGGAATGCCTTGTCTGCGAGAGCCTTGTCATCCATGTAGGTAGCGATGTCGATGAGACCGGCAAGCTGCTTGTGGATGGTATAGTAAGGGGCCCATACCCAATCAGAGTTGTTGTATGCGCGGTACATCTCGATGAGTGCAGGGTGAGCGGCAGGAATTGCATTCATGTAGCCGTATCCATACTCCTCGTAGTGCTTCTTGTGCTCGTCGAATGCAGCCCAGGTGCCCTTCATATTGCGAAGTTCCTCCTCCGGTGCATAGTCGCGCGCCTCGCGGTAGCGGCCGAGCTTCTCGTCGAACACGAAGGTGCGCTCCTGGCACTCACGCATCTCGTCGATCATTCTCTTTATATTCTTGTAAAGAGCTGCCTTCTGGGCAGGATTGGTTGCACTTGCATAAGCGAAAGCGAGTGCCGAGAGGTAGTGGCCTGTTCCGTGACCCTTCAACTTGGTGGTAGGTGAATCCCATCCATCGCTGACTGTGTAGCCCTCGGTAGGAAGACCGTATGTATCGCGATAGTTGTAGAGCTGCTGGGTGACATCGAGTTCGAGAAGATGCTCGATCGCCATGTCTCTGTTCGAGGTGAGACGGTTGTCGCCCTCGATATGAACCTGATCCAGAGGAATAGTGTTGGCAACAGGCTTTGCCGAAGGGGTCTTGTAACCGCCCTTCACAACCTTTACCTTTGCCTCCACAGGATAGCCGTCAGCAGTGGTGTTGTCACCGATGATATAGCCCTTTACCGTGTACTCGGAGCCAGCCTTCTTTGCGGCCTCTGCCTCTTCCTCACTACGGGCGTCATTGGTCCAGCGGACCTGACGGAATTCGGCCTTGCCGTCACTGTAGCTTGTCCAGACACGGTATGGAAGGCGTGGAGCTGTTCCTTCCGGACTCTCTACGATGACCGGAGCGACTGTCACGATCTCTCTTCCGTTAACCTTGGCTGATTTCTCAGCCTTTGCAGCGGCGGCCGGAGATTCCATTGCAGACACTGTTGCGGAACCCGCAAGAAGAGCTGCAACGACCATGGACGCCGAAACAAGATGATTCTTCATAGAATGTATGTTTTAGTGTTTTTATCAATAATGCAAAATTAGTCCATACAAGGCATATCGACAAACAACATCGTACAATACTATTGCACTTTCGTACAAGCGAATTATTTCGGCATACCATAAATAATGATTATCTTCGCAGAATAGTGAAAATTCAATTATCAATAATAACCATCTAACTTCAATCCCAAATGAAAAGGATAGCAATCCTTCCGCTTATCGCGGCACTCGTCGCATCCTGTGCGCCTTCCGGCAAGCCAGCCGGAGACCTCAAGGTCAACGATCTCGAGTACTTCGAGAACCAGGGCGTGAACGTCCTCGTGTACAGCAACCTCTTCACCGGTGGCTTCAATGACGAGAAGAACTCCGGAATCGAGATCATCCACCATGGTGTCCGTACCGTCCAGGGCGGTGCCGTACGTCTCAGCAACACTCCTGAGCAGTGGGACCTCGTGCCTGCAACCCCAACCCGTACCGTCAGCAAGGAGGACAACTCAATCGAGGTTTCTCTCCGCTACGAGGATTACGATTTCGACTCACGCGTAGTCGTAACCGGCAAGGGCAAGGCTGTCGAGATTTCAGTATACCTTGACAAGCCGCTCCCTGAGGAGCTCATCGGCGACGCAGGTTTCAACCTCGAGTTCCTTCCAGCTCACTACTGGAACAAGTCATACATCATGGACGGCAAGCCAGAGCGCTTCCCACGCTATGCCGTAAGCGAGACAGTAGCACGTCCGAACGAGGAGAAGATGAAGCAGTTCAAGGGCTTCCGCACCTATGACGACCGCGGTACCGGCGAATTCGTGGATCCACTTCCAATGGCTACCGGTCACGAGATCCTCATGGCACCGGAAGATCCGGTAGAGACCATCAAGATCTCTTCAGACAGCGAGCTCATGCTTTACGATGGACGTATCATCGCCCAGAACGGCTGGTACGTTCTCCGCAGCCTCCTTCCTGCAGGCCAGACCGGCAAGGTCCTCAGCTGGACCGTAGAGCCTAAGGCTATCGACGGATGGGTACGTGAGCCAAACATCGGTTTCTCACAGGTAGGTTACCTCCCAACCCAGCCAAAGACCGCCGTAATCGAGCTTGACAAGATCGACAAGGTTCTCGCAAAGGCAGAGGTCATCAAGGTCAACAACGACGGTTCCGAGAAGGTCGCTTACAGCGGTCCTGTCAAGGAGTGGGGTCGTTACTACAAGTACAACTACGCAAAGTTCGACTTCTCGAAGGTTTCCGAGAGCGGCGTATACTACATCAAGTACGGCGACACCAAGACCAACAACTTCATCATCGACAACAGCGTATACGACAAGATCTCCGACGCAACCACCGACGTATGGGTTCCTATCCACATGAACCATATGACCGTGAACGAGGGATACCGTATCTGGCACGGTGAGCCATTCAGAGAGGGTTACCTCCAGGCTCCTGCAAACCAGGATCACTTCGACCTCCACAGCACAGGTCCAAGCATCGATACCAAGTACAAGCCACTCGAGCTCATCCCTGGCCTCAACGTCGGCGGATACTTCGATGCAGGTGACTTCGATATCGAGACCGGTTCAAACATCGGCGTCATCCAGAGCCTCTGCACCATCTGGGAGCAGTTCAAGCCTATGCGTGACATGACTTTCGTTGACGAGGATCAGCGCTACGTAGACCTCCACCGTCCAGACGGAAAGCCTGACATGCTCCAGTACATCGAGCATGGTACCCTCAACATCGTTGCACAGGCAGAAAAGATCGGTCACATGAGCCAGTGCCTCTCAAACTCTGTTCTCGACAATTACCATCACCTCGGTGACGCTGCATCTCTTACCGACGGACGTCACTATGACCCTAGGCTCAAGCCTTACCAGGTTTCAGCAGACGGCAAGTCAAGCGGTACTCCAGACGACATGTGGGCATTCACTACCCGTAACCCTAGCCTCGACCTCCGTGCAGCTACCGTACTCGCAGCAGCAAGCCACGCGCTTCAGGGCTATAACGACGAACTCGCAGCACGTGCCCTCAAGGAGTCCAAGAGACTTCAGAAGGAGGCTAACGAGCTTCTTGCAAACAGACCTCAGCGTCCTCAGGGCGGCAACGGCAACAACCGCATGGCCGGCAACGACGCAGCCACCAACCTCCAGCTTTATGTAGCTACTGGCGACAAGAGCTATCTCGAAAAGGCTGAGGCAGGCATCTGGGCTACTCTCAGCAACGAGCGTGGTGTCAACTTCGGCATCTCTACCGCTCTCGACGCAGTTCCTTACCTCGGACCAGAGTACAAGGAGAAACTCCGTCCATATATCGAGAAATACAAGGAGTATCTTGACAGCCTCGACGAGGACAACCCTTACGGAGTTCCTATCGGCCTCGGCAACTGGGCCGGCAGCGGCAACGTTGTAAGCTTCGGTTCTACCACCAGCTTCGCAAGCCTCTACTTCCCTGACATCATCGACAAGAGCTACGCTTTCAAGGCTGCTGCATACCTCTACGGCTGTCACATGTACCACAACTACTCTCTAGTGGCTACAGTAGGTGCAACCCGTCCAAAGAATGTATTCTACGGAAACAACCGAGCAGACTTCGCCGCAATCCCTGGCAATGTCGCTCCTGGTCTCCTCTTCCGTCACCCTGACCACTTCGAGAACTATGACGAGTGGCCATTCCTCTGGGGCCAGAACGAGGGTACCATCGCAGGCAACTGCTCTTACATCAACTTCAGCTCTGTATTCAAGAACCTCGTACGCTAGGAATTCTTATATACTGATATCATGGAAAGCGGCCCGAACGGACCGCTTTTCTCTTTTGAGTTTTTTGAAGTAATTTTGGACGGCAAACTGAAATCCGATGTCACAGGACAAGATAATCATACGTGATGCGTACGAGAACAATCTCAAGCACATCGACATAGCGATACCAAAAGGAAAAATCACTGTATTCACAGGAGTATCCGGCTCAGGCAAGAGTTCACTTGTCCTGGACACCATAGCCGCGAAGTCAAGGCGCGAACTCAACGACACGTTCCCAAGTTTCGTCCAGCAGTATCTGCCTAAATACGGGCGTCCCCATGTAGGCAGCATAGAAGGCCTTCCTATCGCCATCGTGATAGACCAGAAGAAGCCTGCCCAGAACAGCCGCTCGACACTTGGCACATATACGGACATATACTCGCTGGTCCGTCTTCTCTTTTCACGAGTCGGCAAGCCTTTCGTAGGCTACAGCGACTCGTTTTCATTCAACCATCCCCAGGGCAGCTGTCCCAGATGCTCGGGTCTCGGCGAGATCCGCGAGCTTGACATACACAAACTCGTGGACTTCGACAAGAGCCTCAACGACGAAGACACCATCCACTACATAGCCTTCCACAAGGGAGGATGGCGATGGATACGCTACGCGCACAGCGGACTCTTCGACCTGGACAAGAAAATCAAGGACTACTCACCCGAAGAGCTCGAGCTCTTCCTTCACTCGCCCCAGATCAAGCTGAAGAATCCTCCTTCGAACTGGCCGCGCACCGCAAAGTACGAAGGACTCATCCCGCGCATGTACCGAAGCATCATCAACAGCGAGGAAGGCCTGCTGCACAGCAGTGTGCTCAACCCCATGCTGACCATGGGTGTCTGTCCGGACTGTGGCGGAACGCGCCTGGCGCAGCGGGTGCTCACCTGCCGCATAGAGGGAAAGAACATCGCCGAAGTCTGTGCGATGTCGATCAGCGCCCTCAACCGATGGATGCGCAGCATCAGCGACCCACTGGCCGTAGACATGAAAGAATCCATCTGCCAGCGGCTGGACGCCCTGGAGCAGATCGGCCTCGGCTATCTGAGCCTGGACCGCCCTATCGGAACGCTTTCCGGCGGCGAGGCGCAGCGCTGCAAGATTGCCAAGTATATCAACTCCTCCCTGACCGATGTACTTTACATCCTTGACGAGCCGAGCGTCGGGCTTCACAACCATGACATACGTCTCATGACCGACTCGGTGCGGCGCCTTCGCGACCACGGCAACACTGTAATCCTGGTTGAGCACCACAAGGAGATGATACGCATCGCAGACCACATCGTCGACATGGGTCCGGGTCCCGGCGCCGCAGGAGGCGAGATCATGTACGAGGGCTCGTACGACGGCCTGCTGGACAGCGGGACTGCCACAGGCAGGATGATGAGCGCGGGCTGCGGACTGAAAACCGACCCTCGCAGGCCATCTGGATGGTGCGAGATCGAGAACGCGTCCTACCACAACCTCAAGAACGTTTTCGTCAGACTCCCTCTCGGAGTGCTTGCGACCATCTGCGGCGTGGCAGGATCAGGCAAGAGCAGCCTCATGGACTGCTTCATGAGGAAGGAGAAAGACATAGTCTACATCTCCCAGAAGAGTATCGGCGTGTCATTACGTTCCACACCGGCAACATACATGGATGTCGCTCCCGACATCCGTAAACTCTTTGCAAAGGCCGGCAAGGTCAAGGCCGACTATTTCACATTCAACGGCAAGGGAGCATGCCCCGTCTGCGGCGGCAAGGGAATCATTGTCTCCGAGATGGCCTTCATGGACGACATCGAGACAGTCTGCGAGGCGTGCGGAGGACTGCGTTATGCTCCGGAGGCCCTGGGATACAGGTATAACGGCCTCAACATCGCCGAAGTGATGGACCTGTCCATAGAAAAGGCAAGCGAGTTTTTCGCGGGAACCATCATCGCTGAAAAGCTCAAGCCTCTGGTGCAGGTCGGACTGTCCTACATACACCTGAACCAGGCTCTCTCCACCCTGTCGGGAGGCGAGCTCCAGCGTCTCAAGCTGGCTTCCCACCTTGGCGAGAAAGGAAAGATATTCGTCATCGACGAACCTACTGACGGGCTGCATCTCAGCGACGTGAACCGCATCCTCGGCCTGTTCAACAGCATGGTCGACGCCGGAAACACCGTCTATGTGATCGAGCACAACACCGATGTTATCAAGCAGTCCGACTACATCATCGAACTAGGCCCCGGCGCCGGCGAGCAGGGCGGAACTATAACCTTCGAAGGAACAGCTTCCGAGCTGGCCGGTTCGCAGGGTTCAATCACCGGAAAGTATCTTTAATCAAGTTATTTTTTCATCATTCCTAAGCGAAAAAAACGTAAATTTGCGATCGCGGAAATCTCCGCACAACCAAATGAAACTTAACAATCAATAAATTCTTCAGACACATGAAAAAGATCCGTGCAGCCATTGTCGGTTACGGCAACATCGGCAAGTACTCTCTTGACGCCCTCGAGGCAGCCCCAGATTTCGAAGTAGCAGGTATCGTGCGCCGCGCAGGTGCCGAGAACATGCCAGCTGAGCTCGCTCCATACAAAGTAGTAAAGGACATCACTGAGCTTGAAGACGTAGACGTAGCCATTCTCGCTACCCCAACCCGCAAGGTCGAGGAGTATGCGAAGAAGTGCCTCGCACTCGGAATCAATACCGTCGACAGCTTCGACATCCATACCCAGATCGTTGACCTCCGCCGCAGCCTTGCACCTGTTGCAAAGGCAAACAACGCTGTCAGCGTAATCTCGGCAGGCTGGGATCCAGGATCAGACTCTATCGTACGCTCACTTATGCAGAGCCTCGCACCTAAGGGTGTCTCATATACCAACTTCGGCCCTGGCCGTTCAATGGGTCACAGCGTTGCAGTCCGTGCCATCGACGGCGTACGCGACGCTCTCTCGATGACCATTCCTGTAGGCACCGGAATCCACCGCCGCATGGTTTATGTCGAGCTTGAGGAAGGCGCATATTTCAAGACCGTTGAGGCTGCCATCAAGGCTGACCCTTATTTCGTAAATGACGAGACACATGTACAGCAGGTTGCATGCGTAGACGACCTCAACGATGTCGGACACGGCGTGAACCTCGTACGCAAGGGCGTGTCAGGCAAGACCCACAACCAGATGTTCGAGTTCAACATGAAGATCAACAACCCTGCACTCACCGCTCAGGTTCTTGTTAACGTTGCCCGCGCTTCGATGAAGCAGCAGCCTGGTGCATACACCATGATCGAGATTCCTGTGATCGACATGCTCTACGGCGAGCGTGAAGATCTCATCGCACACCTCGTATAACAAAACACAGATAATATGAACAGAAGAATGCTCCTTTGCGCAGTTCTTGCGACTGCGTCACTTTCGGCTCTCGCCCAGAATCCTTTCCTCCAGAAAAGGTACGGGACCCCTTATGAGATTCCTCCTTTCGAGAAATTCACCCTGGACAACTACCGCGAGGGAATGCTCGTGGGCATGGACGAGGAACGCAAAGAGATCCTCGCTATCATCAACAATACCGACGAACCTACCTTCGAGAACGTGATCGTCGCACTTGACAAGGCCGGCGAGACACTCAGCCGCACCAGAGGCGTATGGAGCACTCTCAACAGTTCCAACTCCACACCTGAGTTCCAGGCTCTCGCCCAGGAGATGTCCCCCCTGTCATCAGAGCTCAGCAACTTCATCAGCATGAACTCGGATCTTTTCGCAAAGATCAAGTACGTGTATGACAACCAGGCGAAGTACAACCTCAACGCCGAACAGAAGTCGCTCCTCAAGAAGACTTACGACAGATATGTAAACGGAGGTGCGCTCCTCAGCCAGGCACAGAAGGACGAGGTAGCAAAGATCAATCTCGAGCTTTCGAACCTCCAGCTCCAATTCAGCCAGAACCTGCTTCATGACACCAACAACACCTATGTCATCGCAGAGTCCCTCAAGGAGCTCGAAGGTCTTCCACAGGCCAACATCGACCAGGCGGCAGAGCTCGCCGAGAAGATCGGCCAGAAGGGCAAGTACGCGTTCAACATGCAGCGTCCAAGCTGCAACCCTGTGCTCCAGTACTGCAAGAACCGCGAACTTCGCAAGAAGGTGTACCTCATGTACAATGACCGCTGCAACCACGGCGACCAGTATGACAACAAGGCTATCGCAGCCGAGATCATCCGCCTCCGTACACGCAAGGCACAGATCATGGGCTACACCGACTATGCCGCTTCACAGCTCGGCACCAAGATGGCGGAGAACGCTGCAAACGTATACAATCTACTCGACCAGGTATGGACTCCTGCCGTTGCAAAGGCACAGGAGGAAATCGCCGACATCAAGGCCATGATGAAGGCTGACAAGGTCAAGGGCCAGCCACAGAGATGGGACTATATGTACTACCTCGACAAGGCAAAGAAGGCCAAGTTCAACGTTGACGAGGCTGAGATTTCAGAGTATCTCGAGATCAATGCCGTACAGCAGGGTATCTTCTACGTCGCAAACAAGCTCTATGGCCTTTCATTCAACGAGAGGACCGAGGACTATCCGCAGTATGAGCCAACCGCAAAGTCATGGGATGTCATTGACAAAGACGGAAACGTCATCGCGATCTTCTACAGCGACTACTTCCCTCGTGACGGAAAGGGCGCAGGTGCATGGTGCGGTGGTTTCCGCGGCCAGACATACGATGGCGCACAGCGCGTGCAGCCTATCGTTACCAATGTCTGCAACATGACTCTCCCTTCTGCCGACAAGCCAGCCCTCCAGACCCTCGACAATGTCGAGACCATGTTCCATGAGTTCGGCCATGCCCTCCACTCATTCTTCCGCAATGTCAAGTACAGCGGAACCAGCGGAACCGAGCGTGATTTCGTGGAGCTCCCTTCACAGATCAACGAGCACTGGGCATTCGAGCCGGAGGTTCTCAAGGTGTACGCAAAGCACTACAAGACCGGCGAGGTCATCCCTGATGAGCTCATCGCAAAGATCGAAGCCAGCAGCAAGTACGGCCAGGGCTTCGCTACCACCGAGCTTGTTGCAGCCGCACTCGTGGACATGGACCTCCACACTCTCACAAACGTTCCTGACGATTTCGACGTGATGAAGTTCCAGACCGAGGTGATGAACAAGAGATGCATTCCTGCACAGATTCTCCCACGCTACAGTGTGACCAACTTCAGCCACTCTATCGGCGGCGGCTACTCTGCAGGTTACTACAGCTACATCTGGTCAGAGGTTCTTGACTGCGATGCATACCAGGCATTCGTCGAGACCGGCGACATCTTCAACCAGGAGGTTGCGGAAAGATTCCGCAAGTATGTCCTCACCCCTGGCGGCATCGACTCAGGAAGCAAGATGTACGAGAACTTCCGTGGACGTCAGCCTGAGATCAAGGGTCTCCTCGAGAACCGCGGTCTCTAGTCTGAGAATACGATAAAAAGAAAGCTGGTTCCTACGGGACCAGCTTTCTTTTTAGAGCCACCTATCAGGCTCGAACTGACGACCTGCGCGTTACGAATGCGCTGCTCTACCGACTGAGCTAAAGTGGCGTTGAGAGACGCAAAGATAGATATTTTATTGTAATTTTGCCACCATGAAAACTGAAATAGCCATCATAGGAGCTGGAGCTTCCGGACTGATGGCGGCATATGCCGCTGCAAAGACCCTGGCCGAGGACGGAAACCCTGCCCAGGTAACCGTTCTTGAAAGAATGCCCCGTCCGGCACGCAAGGTTATGATTACCGGCAAGGGACGCTGCAATTTCACCAATCTCAAGGACTGGAACGACTTCTCGACACATGTCCGTTCGAAGAGCAACTTCGTCAAGTCTGCATTCTACAACATGAACAGCAGCGCAGTGATAGATTTCTTCGAGGGGATGGGCATGCCTACGGTGGTCGAGCGCGGAGACCGTGCCTTTCCGCAGTCGCACCATGCTTCGGACGTGGTGGACGCCCTCGTGAACGCAGCTCAGAGATATGGGGTCAAAATCATTACTGAATGCCCTGTAGAGAGCATTGAAACCCTCGAGGACGGTGGCTTTGCAATCAGCTGCGAAGACGGACGTCTGTGGACATGCCGCAAGCTTATAATAGCGACCGGAGGACTCTCCTACCCTACTACAGGCTCAACCGGAGACGGTCTGCGCTGGGCGGAGGAGACAGGTCATAAGATAAGCCATTGCTTCCCTTCCCTGACAGCGCTCGTGCCGAAAGGATACAAGGTGGACGAAGTCATCTCACGCGGCAAGGGACATATCGACCGCAGCACTCCCCTCTCCGAGTATGGCAAGCTTCTATGCGGCATCCAGCTGAAGAATGTCGGTCTTGCCACTGTGATTGAAGGTACTGTCGCACAGGAGGAATTCGGCGACGTAGACTTCACTGACGGTGGAATCGAAGGTCCTGTCGGATTCCAGCTGAGCCGCAAGTGCGTAAAGGCGATGGTAAACGGATCCCGCGTCACACTCAGGCTTGACCTCAAGCATGGAGTGGATATCGAGGATGTTACCGAGCGTGTAAAGGCCCTTTGGAATGAAGTCGGCAAGGATCCCCGCAGCCGTGGAAAGAGTGACAAGGAAAAATGCAGGATTCTGCTGGGCAAACTCATGCCATGGGACCTGATACCAGGATTTCTCGAGGGTAATCCAGGAATCATAACCGTTGAGCATCGAGGACGTACGAACACCAAGATATGGGTCAATCTGAACGAGATTGCCCGTTGTCTCAAATGCTGGGATTTCGAGCTGGCAGGATTCGTCGGCTACGAACGCTGCGTCGTGACCGCAGGAGGCGTGGCTAACGACGACATGATCGCAAAGACCATGGAATCCCGTCTCGTTCCGGGGTTATACTTCTGCGGCGAAGTCACCGATGTCGATGCCGACACCGGCGGCTACAACCTCCAGCTTGCATTCAGCACAGGATCCCTCGCCGGCCGCAGCGCCGCCAAAGCTTTATAGGGGTGGAACCCCTAGGAATAGATGGTCCTGGGACCACACGAAAAAGCCATCGCGATTGTTTGTTTCCGATCTTGGCACCAATGATAAGCGCACATCGGTGCGCCGGTCGACGCCGTGTCTGCAACGCAGACGAAAGGCCAAAGACCGCGGGGTATTATAGGGGTGGAACCCCTAGGTATGGATGGTCCTGGGACCACACGAAAAGCCACCGCAATTGCGATGGCTTTTCGTGTGGTCCCTTAGGGGCTCGAACCCTAGACACCCTGATTAAGAGTCAGGTGCTCTACCAACTGAGCTAAGGAACCATATTTTTGAAAGACTCGTGACTCGTTCGGGGCTCGAACCCGAGACCCCCACATTAAAAGTGTGATGCTCTACCGACTGAGCTAACGAGTCCTCCATTTAATGGGACTGCAAATGTATGCACTTTTTTCTTTAATGCAAAACTTTGACGTCATTTTTTAATGAAAACGTCACAAAAAAGTGTTGATTTGCTTGTCTGGATACTTAAACGAAAAAAGGGAAAGCTTAGCACATCGCACCGCTCAACCTACCTACCCTTGCTACGGTCAAGTCCTGGGGGAGTTCAGAAGGGAGCTGGTCGTGTACGACTTTCCCGGCGCAAAGATATACATTTTTCCTGACATACAAAAAAAGAGAACTGAAGTTGTGCTCCAGCTCTCTCTTTTATCTTGCGCAGCAGGATCATGCCCGCACTGCGGTATTATTTGATGACGCCAAGCTCGCGGCCAACCTTGATGAAGGCCTCGATAGCGCGATCCAGATGCTCCTTCTCGTGAGCAGCTGAAAGCTGGACGCGGATACGAGCCTGTCCCTTAGGAACGACTGGATAGTAGAAACCTGTCACGAAGATTCCCTCCTCTGCCATTGCAGCGGCAAACTTCTGTGAGAGAGGTGCGTCATAGAGCATGACGGCACAGATAGCGCTCTGGGTTGGCTTGATGTCGAATCCTGCCGCCATCATCTTCTCGCGGAAATACTCTACATTGCCCTGCAGCTTGGTGTGGAGATCGTTGCTCTCCTCAAGGATCTTGAAGGTCTCGAGAGCGGCTGCGACAATCATTGGAGGAAGGGAGTTCGAGAAGAGATATGGACGTGAGCGCTGACGAAGCATGTCGATAATCTCCTTGCGGCCGGTTGTGAATCCGCCGACAGCGCCTCCGAATGCCTTTCCAAGGGTACCGGTGTGGATGTCGATTCTTCCATAGCAGTTGTACTGTTCTGCGGTGCCACGTCCGGTAGGGCCAACAACACCGGCAGAATGGCTTTCGTCAACCATCACGAGTGCGTTGTACTTCTCTGCGAGGTCACAGATCTTGTCCATCGGAGCGACGTTGCCGTCCATTGAGAATACACCGTCAGTCACGATAATACGGAAACGCTGTGCCTGAGCGAGCTGGAGCTGCTTCTCGAGATCCTCCATGTCAGCGTTTGCATAGCGATAGCGTACAGCCTTGCACAGACGTACACCATCGATGATGGATGCATGGTTGAGGGCGTCTGAGATGATTGCATCCTCAGAGGTCAGAAGCGGCTCGAATACACCTCCGTTTGCATCGAAGCAGGAAGCGTAGAGGATGGTATCCTCGGTGTGGAAGTAATCAGAGATTGCCTTCTCGAGCTTTTTGTGCATATCCTGGGTACCGCAGATGAAACGGACTGAGGACATACCGTAGCCACGGTCGGCCATGATGTCCTGAGCTGCCTTTATGAGGCGTGCGTTGTCAGCGAGACCAAGATAGTTGTTTGCACAGAAGTTGAGAGCCTTTGAACCGTCCTCGAGGACGATCTCGGCAGACTGTGCTGAAGCGATGTTACGCTCGTTCTTGTACAGGCCGGCTTCGTGGATTGAAGCGAGCTCGGCACTGAGATGTTCCTGGAATTTTCCGTACATATCTATGAAAGGGTTGTTTTGTTTCAAATTATTGGCAAAAGTACTATTTCTTGCTTAAAAACGAAATCAAATCTCCAAAACAATACTATCTTTGCAAGATAAATGCATAAACTTTAGAAATGAAGAATGTACTTGTAATCGGCTCTACCGGCCAGATCGGATCGGAGCTTACAATGACACTTAGAAGGCAGATCCCCGAGGGAAACATCGTGGCAGGATATATCCCTGGAGCGGAGCCTAAGGGAATTCTCGCTGAAAGCGGTCCTTCAGAAATTGCAAACGTATGCGATGGCAAGCAGCTCGCCGAAATCGTAGAGAAATACCAGATCGATACCATCTACAATCTTGCGGCACTCCTTTCAGCCGTTGCAGAACGCAAGCCTCTTCTTGCATGGGACATCCAGATGAACGGTCTTCTCAACATCCTCGAGATATCAAGAGAGAAGAACTGCTCAGTCTTCACCCCAAGTTCGATCGGTTCATTCGGACCGAACACTCCACATATGAACACCCCTCAGGATACCATCCAGCGTCCACGTACCATGTACGGTGTCACCAAGGTAGCAACTGAGCTTCTCAGCGACTATTATTTCCACAAGTACGGAGTAGATACACGTTCAGTGCGTTTCCCTGGACTTATCTCCAATGTAACCCTCCCTGGCGGCGGCACTACTGACTATGCAGTGGAAATCTACTATGCAGCGGTTAAGGGCGAAGAGTTTGTCTGCCCACTCAAGGCCGGGACCTTCATGGACATGATGTACATGCCGGATGCCCTCAAGGCATGCGTAGACATCATGAACGCAGATCCAAGCCGTCTTGTTCATCGCAACGGCTTCAATGTGGCTTCAATGAGCTTCGACCCGGAAATCATCCTCGCATCGATCCGCCAATACTATCCGGACTTCAAGATGCGTTACGAGATCGACCCTGTCCGTCAGTCAATCGCTGATTCATGGCCAGACAAGCTGGATGACAGCTGCGCAAGAGAAGAATGGGACTGGTGCCCAAGCTATGACCTTGACAGCATGACCCAGGACATGATCAAGTGCCTCAAGATCAAGTTCGACATCAAGTAATCAAGATTAACGAATACAAATGCCGCGGATGAGTATCCGCGGCATTTGTTATCTTAGGAATTCTGCTGCTGAAAGAGCGCAACGGATACCGTCGATGGCGGATGACACGATACCACCCGAGTAGCCGGCACCTTCACCACAAGGGAAAAGGCCAGGAGCACAGCTCAGTGTTTCCGGATCGCGCGGAATGCGTATCGGAGAAGATGTACGGGACTCGACTCCAAGCAGCAAGGCATCATTGGTATAATAACCGCGAATCTTCCTGTCAACAAGAGGAAATGCCTTTCTCATTCTGTCGGCAACCATAGGAGGAAGCAGTTTGTGCAGCGGCGCGCTTACCGCCCCTGGATGATACGAGGTACGAGGGAGATCCTTGGAAACACGTCCCTTGCAGAAATCAATCATTCTCTGTGCCGGAGCGGCAAGCGGATGAAGTCCGGCATCGGAACCTTCGCCATGCAGGGCATCGTACATCTTTCTCTCAACATCCTGCTGGAAGTTCATCACTGAGAAAGGACTTCCATCCTTATACCTTTCCGGAATATCCTCAGGCTCGATCTGGACGACCACACCGGCGTTTGCCCAATAGGAGTTTCTCGCAGAATTCGACATTCCGTTCAGAACCACGCTGTGGTCTTCGGTCGATGATGGTACAAGAATTCCACCCGGACACATGCAGAATGAGAACACTCCCCTGCCATCCACCTGCTCGACAAAAGCATATTCGGCAGTCGGCATGCCCTTTTTCCACTGTCCATGATAGCGCGCATCATTGATAAGGCTCTGTGGATGCTCGACACGTACACCAAGAGCGAAGCCCTTTGGCTCGAGCGGCCATCCGTGAGACTGTACCATTTCATAGACATCCCGTGCCGAATGGCCTGTGGCGAGAATGACTGCGCGTCCGGCAAATTCTGACGGGCCATCCGGGGTCGATGCCTTGACAATGCCTGCAGACATGTCGACATCTGTTACGCGGGTCGAGAAATGGTACTCTCCACCGTGTTCGATCACGCACTTCCTTATGTTTTCCACTATGATCGGCAACTTGTCCGTTCCGATGTGCGGATGAGCCTCGACAAGTATGTCCGGAGAGGCTCCGAAACGTACCAGCTGGTACAGAACCTCACGTATGTCTCCACGCTTGGAGGAACGTGTAAAGAGCTTTCCGTCAGAAAAAGCACCTGCGCCACCCTCTCCATAGCAATAGTTAGAATCGGGATCGACCTTGCCCTCTCGGGACAGACGTGCCATGTCGGTCTTGCGTGCATGCACGTCCTTGCCTCTTTCGAGCACTACAGGTTTCAGGCCGAGAGTCAGCAGTTTCAAGGCGGCAAACATTCCGGCCGGGCCTGCTCCTACTACAATGACACTTTCTGCTTCATGAACGTCCCTGTATTCATCAAGTGTATACGGCTGATAGCCATCCTCCGGGAACCACGCCTCTATCCTGTGCCTGCAGACAACTCTGCCACGGGCATCGATGGAACGGCGCGACTCGACACAATGGACATCATCACGTCCGAACAGCCTGCGGGCTTCCGATACCATACGGGCTTCTGTCAGAAGTTGGCCGACAGGTAATGCTATCTCGAATTCCTTCATTTCCTAGAAGTCAGCGACACGGGATACAGGAGCGACGTCGAGCGATGCTCTCTCACCGTTGAGATAGTGGAAATATCCAGCAATGGCAATCATCGCGGCATTGTCGGTAGTGAACTTGAACTGCGGCAGATAGGTGTTCCAGCCACGCTTGCGGCCCTCCGACTCGATACGGTTGCGAAGACCGCTGTTGGCAGACACACCGCCACCGATGGCGATCTCCTTGATTCCGGTCTGCTTGGCTGCCTTGATGAGCTTGTCCATAAGGATGTCTATGAGGCACTTCTGGAAGGAGGCGCAGATATCTTCGCGGTTCTTTTCCATGAACTCGGGATCCTTTGCCATCTCATCGCGAACGAAATAAAGAAGTGATGTCTTTATACCGCTGAAGCTGTAATCGAGACCTGGAATATGAGGCTTGGCGAACTTGAAGCGGTCAGGATTGCCCTGCTGTGCGAGCTTGTCTATTATAGGCCCTCCCGGATAGCCCAGGCCCATCATCTTCGAGCATTTGTCGAATGCCTCGCCGACAGCGTCATCGATGGTCTGGCCGAGTATCTCGAAATCAAGCGGGCTGTTGACCTTGACGATCTGGGAATTGCCGCCGCTGACCAGGAGGCAGAGGAACGGGAAGGAAGGTTCACGGACTTCTTTGCCCTGTTCGCGTACGAAACCGGCAAGGACATGGCCCTGAAGATGGTTCACCATCACCAGAGGCTTGTCAAGGGCGATGGCAAGAGCCTTTGCGAAAGAAGTGCCGACAAGCAGCGAGCCCAGAAGGCCAGGACCGCGGGTAAAGGCGATGGCGCTTATGTCCTCTGGCTGTATGCCGGCCTGGGAGATGGCCTCGCTGATCACCGGAACGATGTTCTGTTCATGAGCGCGGGACGCAAGTTCGGGCACGACTCCGCCGTAGGACTTATGTACCGCCTGGCTCGCTATGACGTTGGACATCAGCACCCTATCCTTGATGATGGCTGCGGATGTGTCGTCACATGAAGATTCTATTCCCAATATGATGTCTGCCATGTGTTTAGTCATTCTTAAAAAATAACTTATCGATTCTAGCGGACACAAAGATAGGAACTTTTTGGTATATTTGTAGGTTATAATAACAGGGTTGGCCATCAGAAAATTCATAGACATAGCTCTGCGCGTTCTGGTTGGAACCGCGATGGTTGCAGCCGCAGTCTGTCTGCTGCTGCAATTACCTGCTGTGCAAAAATTTGCGCTCCAGAAAGCATTGGATCGCATAGAGTCTTCCATAGACGGTCGTCTGGAGGTTGACGCCATCGATGTGCAGCCCTTTGACGCAGCCCGTCTCGAGGGTGTCAGGATCATAGATCTCAACCCGCTTCAGTTCGAAGACAGCAAGGATACTCTGTTCTCCGCAGAGAAGCTATACGCGTCCTTCGATCTCCGCAGCATAATTGGAGGACAAGGCTTCCATCTCGGAAAAGTCAGCCTTGAGAACGCATCCATGAACCTAGTCCTGGAGCATGGCGAATACAAGGACAATCTTTCAAGGATATTCCATCTCAAGCCAAAGGGGAAGAAACCAGGCCCAAAGGAAATCTTCTCGATCAGGCGCATATCCGCCAGAAATCTGGATTTCCACATGCTTCACCCAGAAAGCACTGTTCCATACAGAGGTAGCGGAATCAACTGGAATGACCTGCATGTAGTCGGTGACATCGAAGGGCATGCCATGCGCTTCGCAGATAGAATCATGAGCTTTGCAGCAGACCACATTGCCCTTACCGAGCAGAGTGGCTGCGGCATAGAGCACATTTCCGGACGCGGTCGTGTAGGTCGCGGAGAGACTCTGCTGGAGAACCTTCACATGATTGACAGCTGGTCCGACATCAACCTCCCTGTATACAAGATGAGCTACGAGAACACAAAGGCGTTCTCTAGATTTGTGGATGCCGTCACCATCGATGCCAAAATAGGAAAAACTACACTCAGCCCTGCCACACTGACGGCAATCATCGGTCTTATGCCGATGAATGGAATCACTCTTGACATTGACAGAGGCACGATGAGCGGTCCCGTCAGCAACTTCATGGTATCCGATCTCTCGTTCACAGAGAAAAGCAGCGGCATCCATGCCATTGTTGAAGGCAGTATGAAAGGCCTTCCACGAATCGACGCGACCGAATTGGATGCGAAAGTGAATCTTTCCAACCTTAGGTCTTCAGGACTGGGAAAGATTGTGACTGCAATATTACCAAAGGCAAAGATCGACCTTGGCAAGTTTGCTAAGGGACAAGCTTTCAGCATGACCGTCTCCGGAAAGGGAACTTTCAACAAACTTGCGGTCAAGGCAGGACTGAAAGAAGGTGGATCGGCAATGAATGCCGACCTCAGTATCGGCAGCCTTCTATCCGGCAACCCTGAGTTCCGAGGATCCATTACCAGCAGAGATCTGGACCTTGGCAGGCTTACAGGCATTTCCGCGCTTGGCAGATGCAGCCTGGACAGTGGTCTGGAAGCCAGTTTTGGCAAGAGCGGAACTTCGATGAGAATCGATTCGCTACAAATCGGCAAACTCGGACTTCTAGGATACGAATACAGCGGAATACAGGCGAACGGAACCTTTGACGGCAGCGCCTTCGACGGACGTGTCGTATGCAGCGACCCGAACCTGAACTTCATGCTTCAGGGACTCGTAAATCTGGACCGAAAGGCAAAGAACGCTGTATTCAACTTCATCGCATCCATAGGATACGCAGACCTGCATGCGATGAACATAGACAAGCGCGAGGTATCAAAGGTCTCGCTGAACAGTTTCCGAGCAGACCTCACCAGCAAAGGCAAGGGCGAGCTTGACGGTAATCTGACAGCCCGCGGTCTGGTATTCGAAAGTACTGCAGGAATGCACGATATCGGCGACATCGCCATGCGTGCGACGACCAATGCAAGACGATACAGCATCAGACTCAACTCAGGATTTGCGGACGCAGATTATGACGGCAGCGTCGGAATTGTTGACATGCTTGACGAAATCAAGCGTATCAGCATAGGTCGCGAGCTGAATGCACTTCTTGACGGAAAGTCAATTTCAGGTAATGGAGAGCAAGGAAGCCTCGACGTCCGTTTCCATGACTCCAGAGACCTCATGGCCTTCATCCGACCCGGTGTATACATTGCGGACAGCACCCGCATACGCGTCAGTGTAGACAATAACGGAGTGCTGGGAGGCACAATGATATCTCCACGTCTGGCTCTCAGGGAAAAGTACCTCAGAAGACTGGAAGTCAATCTGGACAACAAGGACAATGCCCTCAACTGCAAGCTCTACGCTGACGAACTGAACCTGATGCCGGCGCTGAACTTCAAGAACAGTTCAGTACTTCTATATGCCAACGACAACAATGTCGGTCTTGGATGCTACTACGACAATGGAGATGACAACCGCGCTGACATCTACCTCACGGCGGACATGACGCGCGACACCGAGAAAGAGCTCTGTGTCAATGCGCACAGTCTCGCATCGAACATATACTTCAACGGCGAGAGATGGAACATAAGACCGTCAAGCGGATTCTACCGAAAGGGCGATTTCAGCATCGACAGACTTTCCATCGAAAACGGAGAGCAGTCCATTAGCCTGACCGGAGGCATTTCAATAGAAAACAGGGACTCTCTAAGGCTGGATATCGGCAGCCTGGACCTCAGCATGTTCAACGGGATTCTTGCCGACAGGTACGAACTTGGCGGCCATGCGACCGGCGAGGCACTGCTCATATCCCCTCTTGGCTATGATGATGAGCTTGGGCTCAGTGTCGACCTGACTGTAGAGGACACATGGCTTGGCGGATACCCGGCGGGAACCCTCCTGGCTGAATCCTCATGGAATGAAGAAAGCAAGGCTCTTGACATCCTTGTCAGAAACGAGATGGACAGCAGTTCTCCTTTGACAATCACAGGATCGTACACCCCTGGGACAAAGGCCATATCGGCAGACGCCAGACTTGACAGTTTCGAAGCCGGTTACTTCAGTCCTCTTGCCGCCAGCGTATTCAGCACTCTTGAGGGAAAGGTAAGCGGCGTTTTCCATGTCGACGGTACGCCTGACAGGCTGGCCATATCAAGCGAGAACGGCCGCATCAACGGCGGTTTGCTGCAGATCGGATATACCGGAGTCCCATACTATCTTGACGGAGGCTTCATGGTCAGCGACAGAGGCGTTTTCCTCAGCGAGATATCGGCGCGCGACAGCCGCAACGGCAGGGGCAGCATCTCCGGAGGGGTACTCTTCAACAATTTCAAGGATATGCGCATGGACATGCAGATGCGTTTCGAGGATATGGAATGTACACGAATGGCCGAGACGGACGGCGTCCCATTCTACGGAAGACTGTACGGAACCGGCAGACTGAACATTAGCGGTCCGTTCAACGCATTGTTCCTTGATGCCGAAGTTACGACCAGCAGCGCCGGAAACCTGCATATTCCGCTCAACGCCGTTGCCAGCTCCGGAACAAGCGACCTGCTCACCTTCAAAGAGCCTGAGCGTGCCGTATACATAGATCCATACGACATCATGATGAACAGGCTCGGCAAGGAAGAGGCGATGCGCAGCGACCTGGGGCTAAGGTTCAAGGTCAGTGCGACGCCATCAGTCGACGTCATGCTTGAGATTGACAAGTCAAGCGGACACGCCCTTACCGGTCGGGGAAGCGGTGCTCTGACCCTTGAAGTTCGTCCGTCACGGGATCTTTTCAGCATCAATGGAGACTACACGCTCAACAGCGGAGACTACCACTTTGCTGCAATGGGAATAGCGCAGCGCGACTTCAGCATCCAGGACGGAAGCTCTGTCAAGTTCAACGGCGACATCATGGACTCTGACCTCGACATCGATGCCATGTACATCACCAAGGCCTCACTGTCAAACCTCATTGCTGACACGACATCCGTGAGTACGCGAAGAAATGTGGAATGCGGCATCCACATTTCGGACAAGATACGCAATCCTGCCCTGGGATTCTCGATCAATGTTCCCGACCTGGACCCAGTAACCAAGTCTCGCGTCGAGGGAGCGCTCAATACCGAGGACAAGATCCAGAAGCAGTTCGTCGCTCTTCTCATTTCGAACAACTTCCTTCCTGACGAACAGTCCGGAGTCACCAACAATTCAAGCAGCATACTTTACTCGAACGTTGCCGAAATCATGGCGAACCAGCTGAACAACATACTCATGAAGCTGGACATCCCGCTGGACCTTGGTCTGAACTATCAGGCGACCCAGGGCGGAACGAGCATATTCGACGTCGCGATATCCACACAGCTGTTCAACAACAGGGCTGTCATAAACGGAACGATAGGAAACCGCCAGCGAAGCGGAAACGAAGATGTAGTAGGAGACATCGACATCGAGGTCAAGCTGGACAAGACCGGCCAGCTGCGCCTGACGCTGTTCTCTCACTCGGCGGATGACTATACAAACTATCTTGACAACTCCCAGCGAAGTGGAGTCGGCGTTGCATACCAGAAGGAGTTCTCCAGCTTGGCGGAGTTTATTCGAAGACTGTTCATGAGCAAGGCCAGACGTGCCGAAGAAGACCTCCAGAGAGCGATGACAACAGAAGAAACCGTCCTTATGGGCATTGAATGATTATGAAAGGAAAACTATATCTCATCCCTTCCCCACTTGGGGATAACGAACCTGCCGAGGTGATTCCGGCATCGGTACTGGACCGCATACAGCACATCACCACCTATGTGGTGGAGGAAGAGCGTACCGTTCGCCGATACCTTTCGCGAGCAGGTCTCAAGGGGCATATCCAGGATCTTGACCTGCATGTTCTCAACGAGCATACAACCCCTGCCGAGATATCGGCGATGGGATCCCTCTTTGAGGATGGCCATGATGTCGGCCTGATCAGCGAAGCCGGCCTTCCCGCCGTCGCGGACCCTGGATCGGCACTGGTCGCTCTCTGCCACGAAAAAGGCATCGAGGTCGTCCCTATGGTTGGTCCATCCTCTCTCATGCTGGCCCTTATGGGCTCAGGCATGAACGGTCAGTCCTTCGCTTTCTGTGGATATCTGCCCGCAAAGACAGACGAACGCAGAAACGCCATACGAGAGATCGAGAAGATTTCCGGCGCACGCAGACAGTCTCAGATCTTCATCGAGACACCATACCGCAATGATTCCCTTTTCAGCGATCTTCTCCAGCATTGCCAGGCTTCAACCCGCATCTGCATCGCCTGCAACGTAACCATGCCTGACGCATACATCAAGACCAGGACCGTTGCAGAATGGCGCAGGAACAAGGTTGAGATCGGCAAGAGACCATGTGTATTCATAATGCTCGCGCGATGAAAGGAAAGGTTGAACTGACAGGCATGGAGTTTCATGCCAGACATGGCTGTCTTGAGCAGGAGCAGCTTGTAGAGAATCTCTTCATCGTTGACTTTGCCGGCACATATGACATGGAGGCGGCGGCGGCAAGCGATGACCTCAAGGATGCCGTCAACTATGCAGCTGTTTATGACATTGTCGCCGATGAGATGAGCCGCAGCCGCAAGCTTCTGGAGCATCTTTGCGGATCCATTGTCAAGCGCATAGCCGAAAGCCTCCCACAACTGGAAATATTCAGCGTCAAGGTATCGAAGCAGCGACCGCCTGTCGATGGCATAGCGGCATGGTCTTCCGTTACAATAGAATGGCCTTATGAACAGTAAGAAGATAGCATATCTGACCCTCGGCTGCAAACTCAACTACGCCGAGACTTCAACATACGAACGAGGCTTCACCGCCCTCGGGATGGAAACTGTGCCTTGGCAGACCATCGGCACGGACGTCTATCTGATAAACACCTGTTCGGTGACAGCGATGTCCGACCGCAAGGCTCGCGGACTGATAGGCAAGGTCCACAGACTGAACCCGGAGGCCGCAATCATCGTCACAGGCTGCTATGCTGAGCTGAAGCGTGACGAGATCGAGAAGATGGACGGAGTATCCCTGGTATTCGGGGCAAAGGAGAAGAGCAATCTGGTCAAGGCGACAGCCGACTGGCTTGCAGGCCGAGAAGTGATCAGGGAGGACTGGTCGCGCGAAGATCTTGAAGAGGAATACAAGCACATCTCGAAAACCATTCTTCCAGCCTATTCGCTTGGCGGACGGACACGTTCATTCCTCAAAGTCCAGGACGGATGCAATAACTTCTGCGCATACTGCACAGTCCCATACGCCCGCGGTGAAAGCCGCAACATTCCCATTTGCGAGGCTGTCAGACAGGCCACCCTGCTCGCGGAGGCCGGCGTCAAGGAAATCGTGCTTACAGGAGTCAACACTGGTGATTTCGGACGCACGACAGGAGAAAGCTTCCTGGACCTTCTCAAGGCGCTCAATGACGTAGAGGGCATAGAAAGATACAGGATATCCTCGATAGAGCCGAACCTCATCACAAAGGAGATTGTAGATTGGATTGCATCAGGCACAAAGATACTCCCCCACTTCCATATTCCGCTCCAGAGCGGATGTGACAGAATTCTGGAGAGCATGGGAAGGCATTATGACACTGCTTTCTTCCTGGACCGCATAGAGTATATCCGCTCAAGGATGGAAAAGGAAGGTGGTCCGAAGGTCTTCTTCGGCATCGATACCATGGTCGGGCTTCCTGGTGAGACTGAGGAACTGTTCATGGAAACATACAATTTCATCAGCAGGCTCAAGCCTGCATTCATCCATATATTCCCTTATTCCCGCAGACCAGGCACCAAGGCCGCGGCAATGAAGGATCAGGTTCCCGAAGAGATCAAGAAAGAACGTGTAGAGAGACTTGAGGCACTATGCGCCCAGCTTCACGAGGATTTTGTCGCCAGTCATAAGGGGATGAAGGAAGAGGTACTGTTCGAGTCTCGAGAGAAAGACGGAACAATGTCAGGATTCACCAGAAACTATATCAGGGTCAGCCGTCCATACGACTCGAACCTGGTCGGCAAGATCACGGAGGTTACCATATGAGCAATATAAGACTTAAGTTCCTTGGAACAGGAACATCCCAGGGAATTCCAATGATAGGCTGCGACTGCCCTGTCTGCCAGTCAAAGGACCCTAAGGACAACAGGCTTAGGGCATCTGCACTTGTAGAGTATGACGGGGTAACCATACTCGTTGACTGCGGTCCGGATTTCCGTTACCAGATGCTGCGCGAGAATGTCCGTCATCTGGATGCAATCCTTCTCACCCACAACCACAAGGACCATACTGGAGGTCTCGACGATGTCCGTTCCTTCAATCTTCTCGAGAGAAAGGCAATAAACATCTATTGTGAACCTCATGTCCGCGAGCAGCTTAAGCAGGAGTATTCCTATGCCTTTGCGGAACAGAAGTATCCGGGAGCGCCTGAATGGCATGTCCACACCATTGAAAACAAGCCTTTCACGGTATTCTCAAACGACAATGAGGAGACTCTGGTCTGGGAAAGCGGATTCGGATACCGTCATGAAAAAAAGGAAAACGTAGAGGTTAAATCAGTAGAGGTGATTCCTATCCAGGGCTGGCATCACAAGGTGAAGAAGCTCTCTGTGATGGGCTATCGTTTCGGTGACATAGCCTACCTTACCGACATGAACCTTATCGAGGATGAAGAGTTTGAAAAGCTGAAAGGGCTGCGCGCAGTCACGATAAACTGTGTAAAGAGGACTCCGCACCACTCACATTTCTCATTGGATGAGGCTTTGGCTTTCTTCGAGCGTGTCGGTGCCAAGGATTCGTATATCACCCATCTATCCCATCTGCTCCCATGTCACAGCGAGCTTGAAGCCGAGCTTCCAGCGGGAGTTCACATCGCTTACGACGGACTGGAGATATAGTCCAGGAATGCCGGCCTCGGACGAGACCATGCATATACAAAAAAGAAGGTGGCCCGATCGGGTCACCTTCCTTATTATTATCGAAGTATCGATTAGAGCTGAGGACCAGCTGCTACGAGAGCCTTACCAGCCTCGTTGGTGGTGTACTTCGCGAAGTTCTTGATGAAACGAGCTGCGAGATCCTTTGCCTTCTCCTCCCACTTGTTGCGATCCTGATAGGTATCGCGTGGATCAAGAATACCCCAAGCAACGCCATTGAGCTGAGTAGGAACCTCAAAGTCGAAATAAGGGATCTTCTTGGTAGGAGCGCTCAAGATAGAGCCATCGAGGATAGCGTCGATGATACCGCGGGTATCAGGAATGCTGATACGCTTGCCTGTTCCGTTCCAACCGGTGTTGACGAGATATGCCTTTGCACCGTTAGCGTTCATCTTCTTAACAAGCTCCTGAGCGTACTTGGTTGGGTGAAGCTCGAGGAATGCCTGGCCGAAGCAAGCTGAGAAGGTAGGAGTAGGCTCGGTGATACCACGCTCGGTACCTGCAAGCTTAGCGGTGAAACCGCTGAGGAAGTAGTACTGAGTCTGCTCAGGAGTAAGGATAGATACTGGAGGAAGAACACCGAATGCATCTGCTGAAAGGAAGATGACATTCTTTGCTGCAGGGCCTGCAGAAACCTTGTTGACCTCAGCTGCGATGTTGTTGATGTGGTCGATAGGGTAAGAAACGCGGGTGTTCTCGGTAACTGACTTGTCGTTGAAGTCGATCTTGCCGTCAGCAGCGACAGTTACGTTCTCGAGGAGAGCGTTTCTCTTGATAGCGCCGTAGATATCTGGCTCGTGCTCCTTAGAGAGGCCGATAACCTTTGCGTAGCAGCCACCCTCGAAGTTGAATACGCCGTTGTCATCCCAACCGTGCTCGTCATCACCGATGAGGCGACGCTTAGGGTCGGTAGAAAGGGTGGTCTTGCCGGTTCCTGAAAGACCGAAGAAGATAGCGGTGTTCTCACCGTTCATGTCGCAGTTTGCAGAGCAGTGCATTGAAGCGATGCCCTGGAGTGGAAGGTAGTAGTTCATCATTGAGAACATACCCTTCTTCATCTCACCACCGTACCAGGTGTTAACGATTACCTGCTCGCGGCTGGTAACGTTGAATGCAACACAGGTCTCAGAGTTGAGGCCAAGCTCAGCATAGTTGGCAACCTTTGCCTTAGAAGCGTTATAGATAACGAAGTTAGGCTCGAAGTTTGCGAGTTCCTCAGCTGTTGGCTGGATGAACATGTTCTTTACGAAGTGAGCCTGCCATGCAACCTCCATGATGAAGCGTACTGCCATGCGGGTGTCTGCATTGGCACCGCAGAATGCGTCAACAACATAGAGCTTCTTGTTGCAAAGCTCCTTTACTGCGATGTCCTTTACGGTAGCCCATACGTCCTCTGACATTGGGTGGTTGTCGTTCTTGTACTCAGGAGTTGTCCACCATACGGTGTCCTTAGAGTTGGCATCCATTACGATGTACTTGTCCTTAGGCGAACGGCCGGTATAGATACCAGTCATTACGTTGACAGCATCGAGCTCGGTGTTAACACCCTTGTCGAAGCCCTCGAGACCAGCCTTGGTCTCCTCTGCGAAGAGTACTTCGTAAGATGGGTTGTAAATAATCTCGGTAGTTCCGGTAATACCGTACTTCTCAAGGTTCTTGATGTCCATTTCGAAATAATATTAAGTGTTTGTAAAAATCTTTAAAATATCCAGCGAACCCTTGTCCACCAAATCTCTGCAAATTTACTCAAAATCCCCCACTTTTCAAAAGATTATTACTTACTTTTGTATTAAAGTGATGTGATATAAAGAAGAGATGACAGTGACCGCCAACGATATCCTTAAAGAGTACTGGGGCTATGACAGCTTCAGACCGAAACAGGAGGAAATCATTGCCGCGGCACTGGAAGGGAAAGATGTCCTTGCAATACTGCCTACCGGCGGAGGAAAGTCCATCTGTTTCCAGGTTCCCGCCATGATGAATGAGGGCATCGCATTGGTAGTCACACCTTTGATCGCTCTCATGAAGGACCAGGTCCAGAACCTGCGCGACAGGGGAATAAGAGCTTTGGCGATTCATGCCGGCATGAACAGGCACGAAGTGGATCTGGCTTTGAACAATGCCGCCTACGGTGATTACAAGTTCCTCTACATCTCTCCTGAACGGCTCAGGACGTCTCTTTTCCAGTCTTATCTGGGCGTCCTCAACGTCAGCTACATAGTCGTCGACGAAGCGCACTGCATCTCTCAATGGGGATACGACTTCCGCCCCGACTATCTCCAGATCGGAAAGCTCAGGAAACTGGTCGACGCCCCCGTCATCGCCCTCACCGCCACCGCCACCCCGAAAGTGGCGATGGACATCATGGAAAGGCTTTCCTTCGGCGGAAACGGAGTCCTTCTCAAGGGCAGTTTCGAGCGCGACAACCTCAGCTATGTCGTTCGCCGCACGAACGACAAGCAGGGTCAGCTTCTGGATGTATGCCGCGGCGTTCCCGGAACCGGGATCGTCTATATGCGAAGCAGGAAGAAGTGCGAGGAACTGGCAGGTTTCCTTACAGCCAACGGCCAGAATGCATCCTTCTACCACGCCGGACTGAGCCAGCACGCCAGAAGCGAACGGCAGGCCAGATGGAAAAGCGGCGAAGTCCGCATCATGGTATGCACGAATGCCTTCGGAATGGGCATCGACAAGCCGGACGTCCGATTCGTCGTGCACATGGATCTCCCGGATGGCCCTGAATCATATTTCCAGGAGGCCGGCCGTGCAGGACGAGACGGAAAGCATTCCTATGCGGTTCTGCTCTGGAACGACAACGACATAAGGCGCATGCGCCAGATAGAAGACGTTGCCTTCCCTCCCCTGGAGACGATAGCGGACATATACCAGAAAATACATATCTACAGCAACCTGCCTTACGAGACAGGAGAAGGCGCAACACTTAAGTTCCGGCTCGAAGATTTCGCAGCCCACTACAAGATCAACAGGGCTACGGCACATTACGCCATCCATTACCTCGAGATGACCTCCCATCTGAGCTACAGCGAAGACGTAGAAATCAACACCAGGGTAAAGATTGCCGTGGACCGGACGACTCTGTATGACGTCGACCTTCCCGACAAGCGGATGCCGCTGCTGCTGGACCGCCTCATGCGTCGCTATGTGGGCATATTCTCCTTCCCCGTCCCCGTAGACGAGGACGCACTCGCAAGCGATCTTGGAACATCCATCCCACAGCTTCGTGAGCTTCTCTACAGGCTATCCCTGGAGCACGTGATCAAGTACATCCCGGGCGACCAGTCGTCAGTGATCACAATCAACCACAACAGACTTGTTCCCGGCAACGTCAACCTTGAACCGGAGCGCTACAGTCTCCTCAAACAGAACTGCCACGACAGGGCCATGGCCATGCTCGAGTACGCTTCCGCAGATCAGGGCTGCCGGGCAGAATTCCTCATGCATTACTTCGGCCAGGAAGAGACAAAGCCATGCGGTTCATGTGACCTGTGCCGGGGACGTGCATCTCTAGCCGACCGCACCCGAAGATGGCTGATCTCCATCGCAGGCAAGGACGGAGGATACACCCTTGACGATATAAACGGTGCCTACGCCGCCGACAGGACAAGACTATCCCCCGACTACCTTGCCATCCTGAGAGAGCTGATAGACGGGGGAGAAATTCCGATGTATCGTATAGACTAGAACATGTAATCCCAGACAGGAAGCTGTACCGGCTTGGTCTTAAGCGCATCGATTGCCTTGCTGTCAAGATACTTCCTGTTGATGACAAGGCGGAACATATACTCGCTGAACCAGTCGTCCGTGAAAGTCAGGTAGCCGTGGTTTCCTGATGAAGGTCCCCAGCTGTTCTCGAACTGCCACTTGACAGGGGTGTCGTTGTCATCCGTGTCGCAGGCAACGAGAAGCATGGCATGAGATGAACCGCTCTGACGGGTCAGGATGCGGGCCTTCTTGTCCATCGAGAGATCGATGCCGAACAGTTTCTGGTAGTCATACAGGTTAACGTCAAGGATACCGTCCGTGGTATTGCTCTGCTTGCCGACGTCACACGAGGCATACATAGGCTCATTGTCCTTGATCGACTTGAGCGCAGCAGCCTTGATGTCCTCATTTGGAAGGTTAAGGTAAACCCAGTCAAGTCCTTCTATTGTATTCGTGTAGTTTTTGATGTCATATACCTTGTAGTACTCGCGGGTAGGATCATTCATGATCATCACATATGTCTGCGGATCATATGGCGTAGGGATGATTCCCTTGTAGAACTCCATAGGAGTGGTGGTGAGGGTCTTCACCTCGCCTGACTTATCCTTGTATTTCCAGGTGAACTCGGTAGGCGGCTCTCCGAGACAGAGGGCAAGGACGCGGTACACATCCTTCATGATCTCGATCTTCTGGGCGCGGAGAGCCTTTGGCTTCGCTCCCTTTGCCGCAGCCTCGCGAAGAGCATATCCGCCTGTGCGGAGCCTCTCCTTCAGAATGCCGACCATCTGGGATGTATTGTTCGAATGCTCGGTCTCCGGGAATACTTCTGCAGGCACGACACCGTACTTCTCGGCGACATTGTAGAACAGGTTCCATACGCCGCCGTCGTCGATAGGAGACTGGAAGAATGTCACGACCTCACGGTCGTCGAAATCACGGTCCGCTGTGGCTATGACATTCTCAAGGAAAAGATTGCTCTTCTCGAGAAGATCGTAGAATGAACAGTAGTTGTGAGAGAAGTCAAAGGATGCGATATGATACTTCTCCATAACAAGAGGACGGAGATGATTCATGGAAGTGAAGAGCCAGCAACGTCCGGAACTCTGCTGGTCAGTGATGCCACTCACATTTGTCCTGTATTTGAAGAAATGGTCTATCGAGCTCTTCTTCTCATAGCTGTAGACCTTGGTCTTGATGTTCTTGTCTGCGGTGAGCATGTTCTGGATGGCCGCTGTGGCATCATCCTTTACGAAACTACCCTGGATATCGGCAAGTTCAGCCTTGCCTATGGTCTGCGCGCCGGCGGCAATGCTGACAAGCAGAGACGGAATAAGGAGATACTTTTTCATTCAGTATTATGGTTTTCCACAAATATAGCAAAAGATAGAGTATCTTTGCGTATAAGTATCCGGAGAAGCTATGGGAGCATTGGACAGCAGCATCCAGTTCATCAGCGGAGTCGGGCCCAAGAGGGCCGGACTGCTTGAGCGTGAGCTGGGGATATCGACTGTTGGGCAGCTGCTTCAGTTCTACCCATTCAGATACATCGACAGAAGCACTGTATTCCCTATCGCCCAGGTCACTTCATCCATGGCATACGTCCAGGTCATCGGTCGGATCACAGAAGTCACGCTGTATGGACCTAAAGGCTCGGTATTCCTGAAGGAAAATGCCCAGGGAGTCATCCAAAAAGCTTCCGCCGAACTCCGCATGAATGCAGTGAAGAGATTGTCCGTAATCATCGCCGATGCGACAGGCTGCATGGAGATGGTATTCTTCAAAGGAATCAAGTGGAATTATGAGAGACTGCGTCCAGGCAGGATGTTCCTGTTCTTCGGAAAGCCACAGGCATATAACGGCAGCCTCAACATGGTCCATCCCGAGGTTGACGATCCGCCGCAGGCAGGAAGTCTGACTGCAGGGGCAGGCATGACAGGCGTTTATAACAGCACTGAGAAGCTTAAGGACAGCGGAATAACCGGCAAGGCCATGACAAAGATAATGGCTGCCGCCCTCAACATGGGGCTTCCCGAGATGCGCGAGACTCTCCCCGACTACGTCCTTCGCGACAACAACCTGCCGAATCTCGCCTGGTCAATAAGGAACATACACTTCCCGGAAAGCCCCGAAGCGCTTGAAAAGGCAAGCCGGCGACTGAAGTTCGAGGAACTGTTTCTCCTCCAGCTGTCTCTTCTGAAACAGAAATACGTTCGCAGCCGTGCCGAAAACGGAATAGCGATGCCAAGGGTAGGCGAAGCATTCAACGCCTGCTACCGCGGCCTTCCATTCGACCTTACCGGTGCCCAGAAGCGTGTGGTCCACGAGATAAGGGCTGACATGATGAGCGGCCGCCAGATGAACAGACTTCTCCAGGGCGACGTCGGATCCGGCAAGACCATGGTTGCGGTACTCAGCTGTCTCATAGCGGCCGGGAACGGTTATCAGAGCTGTATAATGGCTCCCACCGAGGTCCTGGCGCAGCAGCATTACAAAAATGTCTGCAAATACCTCAAGGATACAAATGTCCGATGCGCTCTCCTGACAGGAAGCACCGGAGCCGCCGCGAGAAGGGAAATACACGCCGGGCTGCTGGACGGCAGCATCGGCATAATCATAGGCACGCATACTCTCATAGAGGACAGTGTCGTCTTCAGAAACCTTGGCCTTGCCGTCATTGACGAGCAGCATCGCTTCGGAGTCGACCAGAGGGCAAAGCTATGGAGCAAGACCAGCTGTGGCATTCCTCCTCACGTACTGGTCATGACCGCCACTCCTATTCCGCGTACGCTTGCAATGACGCTGTACGGAGACCTTGACGTGTCTGTCATAGACGAGCTGCCTCCAGGCCGCAAGCCGGTCCAGACCCTTCAGATCGGTCAGGGGAAGAAAAACGCCATGTACCGTTTCGTGAAGGACCAGATCGCACTCGGCCGTCAGGCATTCATTGTATTCCCACTCATCTTCGAAAGCGACAAGCTGGAACTCGAGAGTCTGGAGCAGGGATACGAGGACATCGTAAGTAGATTCCCGCTGCCTGACTACAAGGTTGCGATAGTGCATGGACAGCAGACCAATGATGAGAAGAACTTCAACATGGACGCATTTGCTGCCGGGCGTGCCCACATATTGGTCTCGACAACAGTCATCGAGGTAGGTGTGGACGTTCCAAATGCCTCCGTGATGGTCATTGAAAGCGCACAGCGATTCGGTCTGTCACAGCTTCATCAGCTGCGCGGTCGCGTAGGACGAGGCGCGGATGAGGCTTTTTGCATTCTTGTAAAGGACAACAAGATCAGCAAGGAGTCCCAGAAAAGACTTGATCTCATGTGCGCGACCGAAAACGGATTCGAGATCGCCGAAGAGGATATGAAGATGCGCGGTCCGGGAGATCTGGAAGGAACACAGCAGAGCGGCATGCCGATAAGCCTGAACATCGCATCCCTTGCGAAAGATGGAATTCTGCTGTCCCAGGCCCGTCAATACGCCGAGAGTATCCTTGAGAAAGACCCGACCCTTGAATCAGCAGACAACGCCATGCTGCTTCGTGAGCTGCGGAAGGACAAATACAACATCAGAGACTACAGCAAGATATCATAATACATCAACTTATAATGAAACATCCAAGAATCATGGGCGCACTTGTGTGCCTTTTCGGAATCATGAGCTGCAACCAGAGTACAAAGACAGATCTGTCAGCCGGCTACATCGGCCAGTCTGACATCAAGATCTCCGACGGAGTCATGACTCCAGAGACCCTCCTCGCATTCGGACGCCTTAGCGACCCGCAGGTTTCCCCTGACGGAGAAAAGATCCTTTACGGAATGAGCTACACCTCTATCGAGGAGAACCGCTCATGCAGAAACCTCTTTATCGCCAACACTGACGGCAGCGAGCGCATCCAGCTCACCCGCTACGCAAAGAGCGTAAGCAACGCCCGCTGGGCAGCCGACGGCAAGAGCATATTCTTCATCCAGGGAGGCCAGATCTGGCAGGCTCCGCTCCAGGGCAACAAGCTCGGGAAGAGGGTCCAGCTCAGCGATGTGCCTTCAGGAGTTGCAGAGTTCAAGCTCTCCCCTGACCAGACAAAGGTCATCTACATCAGCACCATAAAGAACGCCAAGGTCGTTCAGCCTATAGATACAGACCCTAAGCTGGACAAGGCAAATGCATATGCGACCGAGGACCTCATGTACCGCCACTGGGACCACTGGGTAACCGAGACTCCAAGAAGCTACGTTGCAGCAATCGGCAACGGAATGATCACTCCTGAGAATTCAACAGACATCCTCGGCGAAGAGCCATACGAGCTCCCTACCGAGCCATTCGGTGGCGCAGAGCAGCTCGACTGGGCACCAGACGGCCGTCACATCGCATATTCATGCCGCAAGCACATGGGCAAGCAGTATGCGTTCTCGACCAACTGCGGCATTTATGTCTATGACGTCGAGACCGGCGAGACCGTGACTGTAAAGGGCGACGGCGGCTACGACACCGACCCTGTATGGTCTCCTGACGGCCAGCATCTCGCATGGGTTTCAATGGCACGTGACGGTTACGAGGCAGACCACCAGAGCCTGATGGTCGCTGACGTGGCATCCCAGAATGGAGCGATGAGTTTCAGCAACATCCATGACTGGGCTCCTGATTTCAAGTATGACGTATCAGGACTGTTCTGGAATCCATACGACAATGGCAGCATCTTCTTCCAGGCACTTTCCGAAGGTACCCAGAAGGTATACTGCATAGGCCAGGACGGCAATGTGAAGCAGCTTACCAAGGATGAGTGGGCATATGACTTCTTCAGTCCTTTCGCAATGAAGCTTGCTGACGGAACATGCACCCTCTTTGCATCTTTCTATGCTCTCAACTTCCCTGTCGAGCTCATCAAGCTTACAATAGACCAGAATGGAGAGGCTGCATTCGAACAGCTCACCCACGAGAACGAGCACATCCTCGCCCAGCTTGACGAGCCTGCTTCAGAGAGCGTGATACTCAAGACCGTAGACGGCAAGGATATGCAGTGCTGGGTTCTCTATCCTCCAAAGTTCGATAAGAACAAGCAGTACCCTGCAATCGAGATTGTCCTCGGCGGTCCTCAGGGTACAAACAGCCAGGACTGGAGCTATCGTTGGTGCTACCGTCTCATGGCACAGCAGGGCTACATCGTCATCATGCCTAACCGACGCGGAACGACCGCATTCGGCCAGGAATGGAAGGAGCAGATCAGCGGTGACTACTGCGGCCTCAACATGCAGGACTATCTCGTTGCCGGAAGATATATCAAGAGTCAGCCTTATGTGGACAAGCTCGCATGCGTAGGCGCATCTTACGGAGGTTTCTCTGTTTATATGCTCGAAGGTCTCCACGGCGACCTCTACGACTGCTTCATCGCGCATGCAGGTATCTTTGACGAGAAGCAGATGTGGTACACCACCGAGGAAATGTGGTTTGCAAACTGGGATAACGGCGGCCTTACCGAATTCGCATACGAGGAAGGACAGCAGGGGCCTGCCGGTGACGGAATAACCTTCGGAGGTCTTCAGCAGGCAGGAGCTCCGTATGCCTCAACTCCAAAGGCTCAGCGTCACTACGCCAACGATCCGGTGTCAATGGTTACAAAGTGGCACACTCCTATCCTCTGTTTCCATGGAATGATGGACTATCGTATTCCTTACGAGCAGGGTATGGCAGCATTCAACGCAGCCCAGATGATGGGAGTTCCTTCCAAGCTGGTCATCTTCCCGGATGAGAACCACTGGATCCTCCAGCCCCAGAATACTCTTTACTGGAACAGAGAGTTCTTCAACTGGCTCGATCGCTGGATTAAATAACTTTTCACATAAATTTATTCCGTCTTTGTTGATATTTATATGATTTAGTCATATATTTGTCAGCAAAGACGGATAATATAATTACAGCATGAGTTACTCAATAACACTGCCACTCCCTAAGGGATGGTCGAATGAAAGTGAGATCCTTACAGAGGAAGGCCAGGAGATCACCCATATGCAGGCATTCCTGCCTGACGAGAAAACACAGTCTGACAAGGCGCTTGTAGATATCTATGTAGGACCTATGCCCGAGGGATCCAATGCCGAACAGGAGGCATATAACTCATATCTTGACATCGTAGGCGAAGACGAGGAGGATGACGAGGATCCTTTGTATGTTTGGGACTTTCAAGGCAAGGAGGCCATCGGTTACGAAGTTCTCTGTGAGGACAACTCCCCAATGCGTATGATGAGCATCGAGATTCTTCCAGGTGTCCTCTGTATCATCATGGCAGCATGCAGGAACGACAGTCTGCTTACCAATGCAGTTGTTCATCTTGAAAAGAATCTCAAGATAGAAGCCGAATAAGTCGCGTTATCAGCAAGCATAAAAAGAAAGGGATGGTCGAATGACCATCCCTTTCCATTATCGTATTGCAACCGATTAACGGGTGCAGAAGTTCCACTTGCAGTTGTCGCTGTTGAAATCGAACTTGCCGAGTGAAGGGGTGCTGTCACCTGCTGAGATGAGGCAAAGAGGCTCATCGCAACCAGGAACTGCCTTAGGCATGATTCTGAAGGTACCGTCTGTGCACTGCTCGATTCTCCAAAGCTGCTCGTCAGCGCCGGTGTACTTCTCAACAGTCTTAACTTCGCAGTTAGCTGCTGCAGAAAGAGCACGCTCGGTTCCCTCGATGACGATCTTGTAGTAAGGAGCTCCGAGGTAGCCACCTGCCTCGTCAACTGCAACTACAGACCACTTCTGATGAGGACGGAACATGTAGTCACCGATTCTTGCAGGGATGTCGCCAGCTGGCCATGTGCCGATAACTTCCTCAAGCTTCTGGAATGAAGGGTTAGGAATAGGATCGGTGCTGCCACGCATTGGACGTGCAACATTCTGTCTCTGGAAATCTACTGCAAGCTCGAGAGCATAACCTCTACGAACTGACTCGATCTCATATACACCCTCGAAGAAAGGCTCGCCTGCAACTGGCCAGTCGTTCTTCCAGAGAAGAGGACGGATAGCGAGAACGCTGCGGCCACCCTGGTCGTAGTCTGCCTCCCAGTGGAAAGACATCTTCTCGATACCTTCTTCCTCGATGTAGCGGCCGAAGTGACCAGCACCGGTCTTGCCGTAACCTGCAGCAACAACCATCTTACCGCCACCCTCGATCATTGAACGGCCAACGTTGTCGATGAATGGACCATTGACGTTGCGTGAACGGCCGACCACGATGTTGTAGGTAGAGTTTACACCGTCACAGCAGGTACCGTGGGTACCGAGGAGGTAATACCAACCATTGTGATAGATCATGTCTGAAGCCTCGCAGTCGATAGCTACGTCGATGTCCTTGGTGCCTTCCTTGCGGAAACCGGTCTTAGGATCGAGCTCGCACTGACGGATGAATCCGAAGTATGTTCCGAATGTAGCGAACATACGGCCGGTGGTAGGATCGAGGAAGAGACCGATGTCGATAGCATCGCAGTCCTCATCGAACTCTGAGTGAGCAACCTCTACAGCCTCGGTGTAACCGAAGTTCTTAGAGTTAGGATCGAGGTCATTGTTCCACATGGTGAGGATACGGCCTGCGTGACCACCACCAAGACCGCCACCGGTAGCTGAGTAACCGATGAGATAACGATCACCGATCTTGAGTGCATCTGGAGCTGCACCACCGCCTGGACGTGCGTTTACGCCTTCTGGTGCCTCGATTGCTGACCAATGCCAACCGTCTGGAGACCAGAGACCGCCGCCGCCGGTACCGTAAGTATAGTACTTACCGTTGCAGAGCATGATGTTAGAAGGGTCGTGGATGTATGGAGTGCCCACCTGGGCCTTTGCCTCATAAGCGGAAGCCATTGCAAACAGCACTGCCGCTGAAAGAATGATGGATCTGTTTTTCATGATACTTCAGAATTATTTGGTTGTGCTGATTGTATAGTTCTTTACTGGCTTGAGGTTCTCGTCTACGAAACGAACGCAGATGTCGCTCATACCAGGTCCATTGATGACAGCGCCACGGAGGACGTGCTTACCCTTGGTGAGGGTCATGCGAGCTGACATACCATCGTCAGCAACCATACGGCGGTCACCTGAGAGGATAAGAGCCTCCTCACCGTCAACCCACCACATAGAAGCAGAGTTGGAACCAACTGCGAGTCTTACGGTCATGTCCTCTGGTACGTCGATAACGGTAACAGCCCAGAATACGAGACCATACTTGTCACGATTGAGGTCAGAAGCGAAACGCATGAGCTTGACATTGAAAAGCTTGCTGTCGAGAGCATGCCACTTGAGCTTGCGGTCAACCTTTACGATTTCAGGAGCCTGAGGAGCACCGAAACCTCTGAAGGTAGCCTTCTCATACTGAGTCTTGTACCTGATTACCTCACCCTTCTTGCCGGTTGTAGGAACCTTTGCGAGATCGCCACCGAGATAGGTGTCAGAGAACTTTGCGAAGGTCTCGCGGATATAGCTATCCACGAAAACGGTGTTCGAGCTGTTTGGAAAATCGAATGGCTCAAGAAGAAGCCAGCGGCCGATGAAGCCGTTAGCGTCTGGACTTGCTACGTCACCCGATACTGGGGTGAAGTAGTTCGAGTTGGTGAAGTCCTGTGCCTTTGCAGCTCCTGCAAGGCAGAGGAGACCAGCCGCGAGGATGGTTGTTTTTTTAATGAAATTCATAACGTGGTTTTATAAAAAAGTGTTAATGATTTACGGTTTGATAGGCTCTCCCATCTCGGAATTCTCGACATCCGATGCATCCAGCTTGAAGAGCATGAAATCATTGCAGTCCTTTGTACAAGGTGTCCAGATTCCTCCGTCAGCTCCGTTAGGATCGCCATACTTTGCGAAATTGCTCCACGCAGTAAGAATCTTTTCCGAGAGATCCCAGTCTCCCTTTGTCCAAGGACGCCAGCAATGCTTGAGAGACTTGAAGGCATACCAGAGATCCGAAGAATGGAAAGCACCCTTGAGAACATTCGGCTGGCTTCCGTCATCTGGAAGAGGACGTGCGAACTCATATGCCCACGCCTTGTCACCAAGCGCCTCACGATTGTAGCAGAACTCCATGATTCCCGGAGCCATGCTGCCCATGTCGTTGAGGGTATAGCCGATCATATAAGGGATATGAGGAAGATTATCGTTCATTGCAGCATCGTCGAAACTCTCGTTCATCACGTAGCCGTCAACCATAGGCATGAGTGTCATGTTGCCACGCTTGCCGGAAGCCGCATTATACATATTCGCCGCAGAATAGATCATCTCTGTGCTTGCAGAACGCATCTTCTTGATGTCGGTAAGACCTGCCCAGTCAAGGATTTCCTTGGAAGCCGCTTCGGTTTCTTCAAGAGTCATCGTTGTGAAAGGTCCGATATGCTGAGGAGCGACCTCGTTCACAAGGCCACCGCCACTCATGATGATCGCCTTGTTGAAGAGACCTCTTGTAAGCGGTGAAGCACAGAGAGTCCTGACACTGCCGGCTCCGGCGCTCTGACCGAATACCATCACGTTGTCCGGATCTCCTCCAAACTGTGCAATATTCTTCTTTATCCACTTGAGGGACTCGATCTGGTCAAGGATACCGTAGTTTCCTGACACATGCTGAGGGCTCTCAGCAGAAAGCTCCGGATGGGTAAGGAATCCGAAAACACCGAGACGGTAGTTTATCGATACGAGGACAACATCCTTGTCTGCCCACTCCTGGCCATCGAACTCCGGTTCCGATCCCCAGCCTTCACGATAGCCACCGCCATGGATCCAGAGAGCAACAGGAAGCTTTGCATCTGGATTGCCAGACTCCTTGGTCCATACATTAAGGTAGAGACAGTCTTCACTGTAAGGAGACTCCGAACCATAGCCCCATTCGGTGGTATATCCACCAGGATAATGTACCGACTGGTATCCAGGATGGCCGAATTCGTCACATACCTTGACGCCATCCCATGGAATTACAGGCTGCGGTGCCTTCCAGCGCAAGTCCTTGATAGGAGGTGCAGCATAAGGGATACCTCTGTAGACAACGACACCTGCGATATCTGTGTCGACGCCCTGGACCTGGCCTCCTTCAATAGTAAGGATCGGATTCTGCTTCACGCTCTGGCATGCGACAAGAGCTAATGCAAACAGGAATGACAATGCCTTTTTCATGTTAGTATTTATTGGTTATTGGTATATTCAGTGTCATCTCCCCTTCTGGGGGACAGGATTACTTTACGGTAATCAGTGCTGCAGCAGCCTTTACACGATCTCTCAGCGCATCAAGGTCACTGTCCTTCGGAGCATAGCCCACAACGACGCCCATACGGCGGTTGACCCTGGTGCTTGGTTTTCCGAAGATTCTTATGTCATTGCATGGATGGGTCGCAGCCGCTGCTTCAATGCCCTCATACTGAGGAGCAGCATCGGAAGCGATTCCGGAAAGAACGACAGCGGAAGCGCCATTGCGCTCGTATGTGATTTCAGGGATAGGAATGCCAAGCACGGCACGGCAATGAAGCTCGAACTCTGAGAGGTTCTGGGTTCCCGCAAGGGTTACCATGCCTGTATCATGCGGGCGAGGCGAAAGCTCAGAGAAATATACGCCATCCTTGTCGCTGAGGAAGAACTCAACACCCCAGATACCGGCTCCGGTAAGAGACTTGGTAACTGCTGCAGCCATTCTCTGTGCCTCGGCAAGCTGTTCGTCAGACACGCGTGCAGGCTGGAAACTCTCACGATAGTCACCATGGATCTGCACATGTCCGATAGGTGGACAGAAGAGGGTGTTGCCGTCCTTCTGGGTGACGGTGAGAAGGGTGATCTCACTGTCAAACTTTATGAATTCCTCAACGATGATCTCGCGGATGTCACCACGTGAACCTTCACATGCATATTTCCACGCAGGCTCGATGTCAGCCTCGGTCTTGAGTACCGACTGTCCCTTTCCCGACGATGACATGAGAGGCTTGATGACGCATGGGAGACCGATAACCTCCACTGCAGCCTTAAGCTCTTCAAGGCTTGTCGCATAGCGATACTTCGCAGTCTTGAGTCCAAGCTCTACAGCCGCGAGGTCTCGGATAGCCTTGCGGTTCATGGTAAAGTTGACCGCGCGTGCACTTGGAACGACCTGAATTCCCTGTTCCTCGAGAGAATAAAGCTTTTCGGTACGGATGGCCTCGATCTCAGGAACGATGATGTCCGGACAGTGCTTCCTTACAGCAGCCTCAAGAGCATCGCCATCGAGCATGTCGAACACCTCGCATTCATCAGCGACCTGCATGGCAGGAGCGCCGGCGTAACGGTCGCACGCAATGACAGTCTGGCCAAGTCTCTGGGCAGCTATGACAAATTCCTTTCCGAGCTCTCCCGAGCCGAGCAGCATTATCTTCTTCATTAAATCTTTGTATTATTATCTGTTACAGGTAAATCCAGTACCCCCTAGCGGAATCGAACCGCTATCGCGGGAACCGGAATCCCGAATTCTATCCATTAAACTAAAGGGGCAAAATGCCGGTTGTACCTGCAAATATAACAAAATAAAAAGCCATTTTCTTTATTAAATTAGAGTTTTTGAGTATTTTTGTATGATTGTATTTTGGTGCATTATACCCATATTTAAACAAACATCTTTCGCAATGAAAAAAGCTTACATATTCCCCGGACAGGGAGCTCAGTTTGCTGGAATGGGCAAGGCACTTTATGAAACCAACCCAAAGGCAAGACAGCTGATGGAGGATGCCAACGACATCCTCGGCTTCAGAATCACCGACATCATGTTTGAAGGAAGCGATGAGCAGCTGAAGGAGACTGCGGTCACACAACCAGCCATCTTCATCCACTCCGCCTCGCTGGCCCTCAGCATGGAAGGATTCTCCCCCGACATGGTCGCAGGACATTCACTCGGTGAGTTCTCCGCTCTTGCAGCCTGCGGTGCGATGGATTTTGCAAGCGCACTCAAGCTTGTCAGCATCCGTGCTTCGCTCATGCAGAAATGCTGCGAGTCCGCTCCCGGAGGAATGGCAGCCATCATCGGGCTCGACAATGAAAAGGTTGAAGAGATCTGCGCATCAATAGACGGAACAGTCATAGCTGCAAACTACAACTGCGATGGTCAGCTGGTCATATCCGGCGAGAAGGAAGCCATTGAAAAAGCCTGTGCGAAGCTCAAGGAAAGCGGAGCCAAGCGCGCCCTTCCCCTGGCTGTCGGTGGAGCCTTCCACTCCCCTCTCATGGAACCAGCCCGTGTCGAGCTTGGCAAGGCCATAGAGACAACCGGATTCCATGCTCCATGCTGTCCAATTTACCAGAACGTCAGCGCGAAGGCTGAAACAGATCCTGCCGTGATAAAGGCAAACCTGCTCGCCCAGCTCACATCGCCCGTACGTTGGACCCAGTCCGTCAAGCAGATGCTCGAAGACGGTGCAGAATCGTTCACCGAGCTTGGACCTGGAGCCGTTCTCCAGGGACTCGTAAAGAGGATCTCAGGAGCTGCCGGCAAGACTGTACTTATAGATGGAATGCAATAAGGTCTATACTGACTAAACACATAAACACGTATATAACATTATGGCAAAAGAAAAGAAATTCATTACCTGTGACGGTAACTATGCAGCGTCCAACATCGCTTACCTCTTCAGTGAGCACGCTGCTATCTACCCTATCACACCTTCTTCGACGATGGCAGAGAACATCGACGAGTGGGCTGCCCACGGTAAGAAGAATCTCTGGGGCGAGGTTGTAAAGGTAACCGAGATGCAGAGCGAGGCCGGTGCAGCAGGAGCTGTTCACGGATCACTCCAGGCCGGAGCCCTCACAACCACCTACACCGCATCCCAGGGTCTCCTGCTTATGATTCCTAACATGTACAAGATCGCAGGCGAAATGCTTCCTGCAGTCTTCCATGTTTCAGCACGTGCACTTGCTTCACACGCTCTGTCAATCTTCGGTGACCACCAGGATGTAATGGCATGCCGTCAGACCGGTTTCGCAATGCTCGCTTCCGGTTCTGTACAGGAGGCTCAGGACATGGCCGCGGTAGCTCACCTCGCAGCTATCAAGGGCAGCATTCCTTTCCTCCACTTCTTCGACGGTTTCAGAACATCGCATGAGATCCAGAAGATCGAGCTCCTCGACGAGGACGCACTCCGTGATATGGTCAGCACCAAGTCACTCGACCGTTTCCGCAAGAGCGCGCTCACCCCTGAGGCTCCTGTAACCAGAGGCACAGCCCAGAATGGCGACGTATTCTTCCAGGCAGTAGAGTCACGCAACCAGGTATACGAAAACATCCCTGATATCGTTGCACGCTACATGGGTGAAATCAGCGAGCTTACCGGCCGTCAGTACCGTCCATTCGAGTACTACGGTGACGCAGACGCTGAAAACATCATCGTTGCAATGGGTTCAGTTACCGAAACCATCAAGGAAACCATCGACTACCTCGCAAAGCAGGGTCGCAAGTGCGGTCTCATCACCGTACATCTCTACAGACCTTTCGCTGAGAAGTACTTCCTCAAGGTTCTCCCTAAGAATGTCAAGAAGATCGCTGTCCTCGACAGAACCAAGGAGCCAGGATCGCTCGGCGAGCCTCTCTACCAGGACATCAAGACTGTATTCCAGGGCAAGGAAGAGTCTCCACTTATCGTAGGAGGCCGCTATGGTCTCTCTTCAAAGGACACCTCTCCTGCACAGATCGTAGCAGTTTACGACAACCTCGAGCTCAGAGAGCCTAAGAACGGATTCACCATCGGCATCGTTGATGACGTTACCTTCAAGTCTCTCCCTGTAAAGGAGGAAATCTCTATCGTGAAGGAAGGCACAACCGAGTGCAAGTTCTTCGGTCTCGGTTCAGACGGTACCGTAGGTGCGAACAAGAACACCATCAAGATCATCGGTTCACACACCGACCTCTACAGCCAGGCATACTTCGATTACGACTCAAAGAAGTCAGGCGGTTACACATGTTCACACCTCCGTTTCGGTGAGGCTCCTATCAAGGCTCCTTATCTCG
>JAKSJO010000008.1 GCA_024398125.1 Bacteroidales bacterium | reverse complement strand
TCAGGGCTCCACCTACGAAGCCACATCCGATAATTCCAACGTTGATCATTGTAGTCGTAAATTTTTAGTTTGTTTATTATTACCTTTATTTTTCTGTTTTGGAGTTGGAAGCACTCTCTTTCCTTCGACTGTGCTCAGGACAGGCTCCTGGGAAGAGTGTGCGGTGTTTGAGCCTCTGCGACCTTTCGGGAGCAGTGGCGAGTTCGGAGCACTCTATCGCATGAAGGGCGACAGTGTGCGTTTCCTAACTTTGCCCCTTTAAACACTCTTGCGCAAAGCGCATGTGTGCGAGGGGCCATTGTCATTGATGCTAATCTGTTGAATCGAACAACAATCCTTTCGGATAACCGTTGACTGCGTTTATCTATGCTGCCTTCTTTTCTTCGTCTGCTGTGCGGACTGCCTCTTTGAGCTTCTTGGTGAAGCCTGCTCCCTGGAAGATGTTGTCGCCCAGGACAAGACATGCCGAGTCGCTGCCGATGAAGTCTTTGCCTATTGTGAAGGCCTGGGCCAGTCCGTCAGGAGATGGCTGCTCGGCATAGGTGAACTCGACTCCATAGTCGGAGCCATCGCCCAGCAGGCGCTTGAAGCCCGGGAGGTCGTGTGGGGTGCTGATGATGAGTATCTCGCGGATGCCCGCGAGCATGAGCACTGAGATAGGGCCCTTTTTGTGTCCTAACTCTTGCTTTTCCCGTTCTTATTCGTACCTTTGCGATAGGTTATACAATGAAGTCTGGGGTATTCGCCAAGCAAGACAGGCTTCCATTATTATAGGACGTTTTATCTTCACTGATAGGGCGTCCTTTTTGTATCCTAGCGGATGGGCTACTTCACTAGAGCCCCGATGGCCACCCTTTAAAGACCCATTGTATAACCTAAGATAATGGAGATTTGTTTTGCATTTGGCGGTCTCAAGCTGAAAGTCAGCTATGAGCCAGTTCGTAAGCCTGTTTTTGTCAGGGGCCACTTCCGTGTGGTTAACGGCAAAAAGGTTTACGTGAAGCCTCACTTCCGTAGGAAGTAGGGCTTGCTCTGCTCGCCATCCGTCTTAGTCAAGGGGAGGTTCTCGCTTCGGCAGGGGCCTCCCTGCGAGTATTATTCGCTTTTTCAAAATCCGCGGCTTTATTAAATATATAGCCCAAGATATTATATTACATATATCATATTGACTATCTGTACATTAAGTGCGAAAAACTTTCGGTTCATGCAATAGCATTCCGGCTTGAAAGTGTTGTTTCTTCGCCTCACCTTTGCGGAAGTCTATTGAACTGTTGATTTGAGGCGTCATGAAGGACTTTCACCATTTACTGCCTGTCTGCCATCTTACAGGCAATGAGTTCCTTCCAAGGGAAGGAATCACTTTCGCAGAACAAGTATTGAATTACTTCATCTCCCAAGGTGGAATCGCATCTTCACCGTGGGGTGATGTGCTGCTTGACATGAAAGGGAATGATTGCCGCTCCGATACAAATCGGCGATGATTCGTTCATCTGTGTCGTTGTCGTAATCTTCAATCTCAAAGAAAGGAGGCTATACCTCCACGAGACCTTCTTAACAGAAAAAATCCCAGAGATTGCTGCATCTAGCTTGGTTCGTGGCAGTGATCCTGCGTCTCCGCAATCTAAGGGAATTGTCGCTAAGTTACTGTCTATTTTCTTTTCTTCAAAATAATTATGTCAAACTCCCATTCTATTTTGGATCAAGGGGTCTGACCCCCTGATCCAAAATCTTAGAGATTGTTCTTCTCGATGTCCTTGAAGTACTTGTAGGTGTCGACCTTGAGCTCGCCGCAGGCTGCTTCGTCGCAGACGATGATGGCGTGCTGGTGCATCTGGAGGGCTGAAATTGTCCACATCTGGCTGATTCCTTCCTCGATGCCGTGCTGGAGGGCGCGGGCCTTGTTGTGGCCGTTGACGACAATAAGGACTTCCTTTGCGTCCATGACTGTGCCGACACCGACGGTGAGGGCTGTCTTAGGGACGAGGTCGACGTTGTTGTCGAAGAAGCGGCAGTTTGCGATGATGGTGTCGGTGGTGAGGGTCTTCACGCGGGTACGGCTGGTGAGGCTTGAGCCTGGCTCGTTGAAGGCGATGTGACCGTCAGGGCCGATGCCGCCCATGAAGAGGTCGATGCCGCCTGCTGCTGCGATGGCAGCTTCGTACTGAGCGCACTCAGCCTCGAGGTCTGGGGCATTGCCGTTGAGGATATGAACGTTTTCAGGCTTGATGTCGATGTGGCTGAAGAAGTTGGTCCACATGAATGAGTGATATGACTCCGGATGATCCTCGGGAAGGTTGACGTACTCGTCCATGTTGAAAGTAACCACGTTCTGGAACGATACCTTGCCTGCCTTGTTGAGGGCGATGAGCTCCTTGTAGAGGCCGAGTGGTGAACTTCCGGTAGGGCAGCCGAGCTTGAACGGCTTCTCCGGGGTTGGGTTTGCAGCGTTGATCTTGGCTGCGACATAGTTTGCCGCCCACTTTGACATGGCAGCATAGTCTGGATTTATGATTACTCTCATGGTTTATTTGTTAAATTGGTTTGTCTATTCTGCATCCTCAAGCTGTTCCTTGGGGATGTATGGGGTGGCGATGGCCGCTCTGTCGTTGATCTTTACAACAAGCCGGCGTTCGCCCTTGATGCGCTTGATTATGCCTTCGCATCCGGCAAAAGCTCCTGATTTAACTTTTTTCTTCTTGCCTTCAAAGAACCCGGGATTATCCACAGAAAGATAGATGACCGGCTCGTCATGGAACGGCGCCATGATGAGGAATGTCTGCATGACCTGGTCCGGGATAGGCTCTGGGGCGTGTTTCTCTGCGTCACGATAGATGAGAAGCTTGTCGTAAAGGTCGAACTTGAGGCGCTGGATTGCTGCGTCAGAACATTGCAGGAAGAAAATCGTCCTCAGATCAGATATGCCGACATGGCGGATGCCTTCGTACTCGAGATATTGGAGCACGTAGGACTTTTCGCGGATTGTACGCGTGGCGAACCACTTCAGTTGATCGTTCTGCATCTTAAGCTTCGTCTTGACGGATTTGCATCCGTCAGTCTGGGACTAGTTCTCCCCCTCCCCGCTGCGCAGATACATCATCGCAGTATGGCTGCGACGACGCATGAAGCGGGTAAGCTCCGGCATTCAGATATGTTTCTGAAGTGTTTCGCCCTAGTCCCTAGTGACAAAAACACGGCCTTCGGAGAAGTTACCTCCTCCTGGATTCCTCAAAGGTACAAAATAGTTGCCTTTTAAACAAAAAGTGACTCAAGGTTTTGAACCTTAAGTCACCGCTGTTACATTATCGCCGCGTCAAGGGCGATCTTCATCATCTGGGTGAAGTTTTTCTGGCGTTCCTCCGGAGTCGTTATGGTATCCTCAACGAAGGAATCGGAGATGGTGAGGAGGCATGCAGCGTTCTTGCCGAGTACACGTGCATTGGAGAAGAGCGCGAACGACTCCATTTCGACTGCGACGCAGCCCTTGGCATGAATCTCTTCGAGATAGCCGGATGACTCGCGATAGAAAACGTCAGAAGAATGGATGAGACCTTCCTTGATATCGATGCCGAGCGAAGCAGCTGCGGCGCGGATGGTATCGTTCAATGATGCCGAAGGCTCGACTGTATCCCCCTCGAAGCCGCACTGAGCTTTCGCATACGAGCTCTCGCTGTACGCGGCAGTCGCGAGGACGACGTCATAAACGTGCACGTCCTTGACATACGAGCCAGCCGAACCGATGCGGATGATGTTCTCGACACCGTAATCCCTATAGAGCTCATAAGAATAGATTCCTATCGAAGGCATGCCCATGCCGCTGGCCATGACGCTGACCGGCTGTCCCTTCCAGGTGCCTGTGTAGCCCTGGATGCCGCGGACATCGTTGACGAGCACGGGGTTCTCGAGAAAAGTCTCTGCAATGAATCTGGCGCGCAGAGGGTCGCCCGGCATAAGCACGGTCTTGGCGATATCACCTGGTTTTGCTGAATTATGAGGTGTCATATTACAATCTGTTACTTTGTTTCCCGGTAAAGATAGGAATTAATGCGACAAAAAGCTACTTTTGTGACGCGACCGTCCCAGGACAGGCATACGTTTCCCTGAACACACCATAGACAATGACCGAAACAGAAATACTCGAGCTCATGCGAGCCCACGAAATCCGCCCGACCGCGAACAGGATACTCATAGCCGAGGCCCTGGCGTCCGCCGGAAGGCCACTGTCCCTCATGGAGCTTGAGGAGCAACTGGAGACAGTCGACAAGTCCGGCATCTTCCGCAGCCTCATGCTTTTCAGGGACAAGCACATGCTCCACGCGATCGAGGACGGCAGCAACGGAGTCCGCTACGAGCTCTGCCACAGCCACAGCGAGGACCACGACGACGACGGCCACGCCCATTTCTTCTGTACGAAGTGCAACAGGACCTATTGCCTCAACGATATCCCGACCCCGGATATCGAGCTCCCGGCAGGTTTCAGCAAAGCTTCAGTCAACATTGTCGTCAAGGGAATCTGCCCCGAGTGCAGCGGCCATCATCACGACGGCGACCACCAGAATCACAAGTGCTGCTGCTAAAGACAGCCGCCATATAACCATCACAGAATAAAATGAAACCATACTACGAGATTGAGTCCATCAAGGAGCTCAAGGAAGTGATGTCCGAAATGGGCAGCGACCACGTATTCAGACATATTGCATTCCAGGACATCGACCTGATGGCCGTCAATCTCGAGGGCTACTCCTTTGCCGACTGCATCTTCATGAGCTGCAACATGACAAGGGACATCGAAAACAGGATGGACGCGAAGTGCACCATCTTCCCGGGAATCGACCTCCCGTTCAGGATGTTCCAGAACCACCTCTACGACGCGTCGTCGCTGTACGGCAACTGGAGCGACAGCGACAACTGGTCATTCGAGAAATGCTACGACACCGAGGTTTACCGTCACTACAAGGACGAGGGCAACCCGGCGCCGGACATCAAGGAGGCGTTCGCACGCTCGGTGCATGATTTTTCGATGAGCGACGCTCTGGGCGACTTCCTCGAGGGATACGATCCAAAGAGCGTGGTTGCCGTCATGGGCGGCCATTCCATTTCCAGGGCTGACGACAGCTATGCGAAGGTGGCGAAGATAAGCAAGAAACTGACCGAGGAAGGAAAACTGATGGCCAGCGGCGGCGGTCCGGGAGCGATGGAGGCGACCCATCTTGGAGCATGGATGGCAGGCAGGACGTCCGAGGAGTTGGAGGACGCGATCGACATGCTGAAGCCCTTCCCTACCTTCAGGGACGGAGGCTGGCTGGAAGCGGCTTTCGCTGTCATGAAGAAGTACCCTCGCGGAAATTTCGAGAGCCTTGGCATCCCGACCTGGTTCTACGGCCACGAGCCGGCATCGCCGTTTGCGTCGAAGATCGCCAAATATTTCGACAACAGCATTCGCGAAGATACCCTTCTCGCCATCTCGAAGGGCGGAATCATATATACTCCGGGCAGCGCGGGAACCATGCAGGAAGTGTTCCAGGACGCAGCCCAGAACCATTATGAGACCTGGGACCACGCCAGCCCTATGGTTTTCCTCGGAGAATCATTCTTCACCCAGAAGGTGCCGGTCTACAGTCTTCTCGCAGAGCTTTCGGATCGCGGTGTCTACAAGAATCTAATCCTCTCCATCACCGACGACCCGAAGGAAGTTGTCGAGAACATCATAAACTGGTAACAAGAGGGCTACCCCCTACCCTAGAGACCTTCCCCGCCGTCGCCCTTGAGGACAGGGAGCTGCCACTTATACCTGACAGCTAGCACGCGGGTGACTATCACGACTATGATCGAAATCATTGCAGAGAGCTCGGCAGTACCGCCGAGGTCCCTGATGAAAACGTATGCTATACCGCCGACAATGCATGCCATGGCGTAGATCTCGCTGCGGAAGATGAGCGGGATCTCGCGGAGAAGCACGTCACGGATGACACCGCCGCCCGCTCCGGTGATACAGCCCATGATGATGGCGGTCCAGCCAGGGAAGCCCATGGTCAGGGTCTTCTCGATGCCGATTACATTGAAAAGCGCCAGACCGATGGTATCGAATACGAACAGTGTGTATCGGGTATGCACGATCTGCTTCTTGAACACGATGGTCAGCAGGAGGCTCAATGCACAGCACCAGAAATAGACGCTGTTGGTCAGCCAGAATGGCGGGATGCCCAGCATGAGGTCGCGCATGGTTCCTCCACCGATGGCGGTTGCCATACCTACAACGTATGCTCCGAACCAGTCGAAGTTCTTGCTGGACGCCAGGCGTATGCCGGAAATGGCGAAGGCCAGGGTTCCGACGAATTCCACTATGACGAAAGGTGCCGGGACGCGGAGAATCGCGCCCATGTCCGACAGCAGCTTGACAATGTCTTGCCAGATGATTTCCATTCCTTACAGTTTATTGAACGTCCCTGACTATTTTGACAGTCCCGCAAGGACGTAGTCGGCCTTGATCTTGTCGATGATGGCGCACACTACCTTATAGGTGCGGCTGTCCACAGTATAGATGGCCGGGGTATTGAAATTGACGCGTCCCTGGCGCTTGAGCTTTTCGGCGGTCTTGCGCTTACGCTCGTTGGCAGGGTCGTAGACCGCGATGGAGTGGCCTCCGAACATGTTTACGATCTTCATGCACGGCACGTCTGTATCTCCGTCCCCGAAATAGATCATGTGGTGGAAAGGAATGCGCTTCTTGTCATCCGCCATGCTCTCGTTGACCATCTTGTTGTCTCGCGAACTTAAGATACCCTTGCTGATCTTGAAGAGGAACTGGGTCTTTGCAGTATAGTCCACCGCCATGCCAGGCCACTGGGCGTCGCCGTTCTCGTCGTACATGAACGAGCCGGCGAAGACATGCTTGAACTCATGTGCGATCGGACTGCCCTCGATGATTTCCTTGAGGCCGGACGAATTGATGTAGTGCTCGACAATGACACCGTGCTCGCGGCCATAGCGGTTGACGGCCTGGAACCACTCGCGTACTCCCTCGAAGAGCTCGATGTCGGCACCGAAGTCGCGGAACGATTCGCGGCGCAGCGATATGCCATTCTTGCGGGCCTCGTCGAACATCATCTTCATATATGCGAGGACATTGCTTGCATCCTGGCCGGTCGCCAGGGTGTCGCTCATCGTCCAGAACTGCTCAGGGGTCTTGCCGACCGCCTGGATGAAGCCGAATTCCTGCATGTTTCCCGGCGACAATGTGCCGTCGAAATCATAGATCAAGGCTGCTATGGGTTGCTTTTTCATAAGAATTTCACCACTTAAATCGCAATTTCACCACATTGGGCTCTTTTTACCCCCTTATATTTGGTTTTACAAATATACGGACAAAAATGGATTGCATATCGAATGGCAAAAAGTTAATTTTGAAAAGAATTCCGGCATCGGAGAATTCGCACAGTTTAAAGAAACGTACAACAAAACAGCAATCGATATGCAGCATTATTTCAAATGTCTCGAGAGCGTCATGAAGAACCACTGGGACGCTCCAGGAATCGGAACATACCAGGCCGAGGATTACACCTACGGCGAGGTAGCGACCTTCATCGAGCGCATCCACGTTCTCATGGAGGCTGCCGGAGTCCAGAAAGGCCAGAAGGTAGCGCTCTGCGCAAAGAACAGCGGCCGCTGGGCAGTCGCATACCTCGGAATCAATACCTATGAGGCTGTTGTCGTACCTATCCTCGACAACTTCACCCCTGAGAACATCAACAGTCTTGTCGACCACTCAGAGAGCGTGATGCTTTTCACCAACAAGGACCTCTGGGCAAAACTCGACATCGAGAAGATGCCTAACGTGAAGGGCGTTGTATGCATGGAGGACTTCGGCATGCTCTACGCCAAGGACGAGACAGTCAAGGCCGCCTTCGACAACCTCGACGCCAACTTCGCTGCAAAGCATCCTGAGGGCTTCGGTCCAAAGGACGTCTTCTACCCTGACGGCAACGACAAGGATCTCGCAGTCATCAACTATACCTCTGGTACCACCAGCAGCCCTAAGGGCGTCATGCTCCGCTACGAGAGCTTCTCGGCAATGGTTGACTTCGCACAGCGCGTACTCCCTTGCGGCCCTGGCGACACCATCATGTCCATGCTGCCTATGGCGCACATGTACGGCATGGTATTCGACTTCCTCTTCCCTGTCTGCAGCGGAGTACACGTACGCTTCTTCGGCAAGACCCCTTCTCCAACCCTCCTTCTCAAGGCTATGAAGGAAGTTAAGCCATTCATGGTACTCAGCGTTCCGCTCGTCATGGAGAAGATCTACAAGTCTTCGATCAAGCCTGTGCTCAGCAAGCCTGCAATGAAGATCCTCACCAAGATCCCTGGCGTCAACAGCATCATCTACAAGAAGGTCGGCGCGAAGATCTGCGAGGCATTCGGAGGCAACGTGAAGCATTTCATCATGGGCGGCGCTCCGCTCAATCCAGAGGCTGAGGCTATCTTCAAGAAGATCGGCCTTCCATACACAGTCGGCTACGGCATGACCGAGGCCTGCCCTCTTCTCGCCTACGAGGATAATCACCGCTATGTCCAGGGTTCATGCGGAAAGCTCATCGACGTCTGCGACCTCCGCATCGACTCCGAGGATCCTCAGCACATCGCCGGCGAGATCCAGGCAAAGGGTGTCAACGTCTGCATGGGTTACTTCAACAACGAGGAGGCCAGCGCAAACGCATTCACCGAGGATGGCTGGCTCCGCACAGGTGACCTCGGTGTCATCGACGCCCAGGGCAACGTATTCATCCGCGGCCGCAGCAAGAGCATGATCCTCTCCGCAAATGGCCAGAACATCTATCCAGAGGAGGTAGAGGCTGTTGTCAACAATCAGTCTTACGTATCGGAGTCAGTTGTCGTTGACCGCGCAACCAAGCTCGTCGCTCTCGTTTACCTCGATCAGGAAGGCATGAAGAAGGACGGTCTCGACAACGAGGCTATCGCAGACATCCCTGAGAACGTCAGAAAGGCTGCCAACCGCCTTCTCCCTAACTACAGCCAGATAACCAAGGTCGAGGTTGTATCGGCACCGTTCGAGAAGACTCCTAAGATGAGTATCAAGCGCTTCCTTTACAAATAGTCCCTATACGAACTTGACACAATAGTTTGGGATGGCCCCTCGGGTCATCCCTTTTTCTTTTCAACTGACATTATGTCAGTCGGGGCGGGTTGGAACAGCTTTTGATTCATAATGCAGACGTGGCTGAAAGCAAACAGCCTCATGAATTGAAAACGACAAAAAAGAAATAACATGGAAAACAAAGGCAAAATCGGAGTAACAACCGAGAACATTTTCCCGGTCATCAAGCAGTTCCTTTATTCTGACCACGAGATCTTCCTTCGCGAGCTCGTGGCAAACGCCGTCGACGCAAGTCAGAAGATGAAGGCCCTCGCTGCCAGCGGCGAGTATGCCGGCGACACCGAAGGCATCGGCGTCAAGGTCGAGCTTGACGAGGCCGCAAAGACTCTCAAGATCATCGACGAGGGTATCGGCATGACCCGCGAGGAGGTTGACAAGTACATCAATCAGATCGCATTCTCATCAGCCGGCGAGTTCCTCGAGAAATACAAGGACCAGATCAACGGCATCATCGGCCACTTCGGTCTCGGCTTCTACTCGGCATTCATGGTTTCCGAGAAGGTCACCATCGAGACACTTTCATGGAAGGAAGGTTCCCAGGCTGTAAAGTGGAGCTGCGACGGTTCACCTGAATACACCCTTGAGGACTGCGACAAGGAAGGCCGCGGAACCGTCATCACCCTTTATCTCGACAAGGAGTCAGACGAGTTCGCGTCAAAGTCCCGCATCCAGGGTCTCCTGAACAAATACTGCAAGTTCATGCCTGTTCCTGTCATCTTCGGCAAGGAGCACGAGTGGAAGGACGGCAAGGACGTCGAGACCGACAGGGACAACGTCATCAACAAGACCGAGCCTATCTGGGCGAAGAGCCCGTCAAGCCTCACCGAAGAGGACTACCAGAACTTCTACAGAGCCCTCTACCCTATGGACGAGGACCCTATGTTCCACATCCACCTCAACGTCGATTACCCGTTCAACCTGACCGGCGTGCTCTACTTCCCTAAGATCAAGGAGCGCATGTCGATCAACAAGAACAAGATCCAGCTCTACTGCAACCAGATGTTCGTCACCGACCATGTAGACAACATCGTCCCGGACTTCCTCACCCTGCTTCACGGCGTCATCGACTCGCCGGACATCCCGCTCAATGTCAGCCGCAGCTACCTCCAGAGCGACGCCAATGTCAAGAAGATCTCAGGCTACATCACCCGCAAGGTTGCAGACAGGCTTGACGACATCTTCAAGGAGAACCGCCAGGACTACGAGTCGAAGTGGGACAACATCAAGCTCTTCATCGAGTACGGCATGCTCAGCGACGAGAAGTTCGGCGAAAGAGGAATGAAGTTCGCGCTCCTCAAGAACACAGACGCGAAGTATTTCAGCCTGGACGAGTACAAGACCGCCGTAGAGCCTCAGCAGACCGACAAGGACAAGAAGGTGGTTTGTCTCTATGCGACAGACAAGGACGCTCAGTACAGCCAGATCGAGGCTGCGAAGAACATGGGCTACGACGTGCTTCTCATGGACTGCGAGCTCGACTCCCACTTCATCAACATGCTCGAGCAGAAGATGGAGAATGTAAGATTCGCACGCGTCGACAGCGACAGCATCTCCAACCTCATCCCTAAGGAGGACGCTAAGAAGCCTGAGCTCAGCGACGACGAGAAGAAGGAGCTCAGCGAGCTCATCAAGGGAGCGTTCCCAGAAGGCAACGACTATATGGTAGAGCCACAGAATCTCGGCGAGAACGGTGCACCGATCGTCATCACCCAGAGCGAATTCATGCGCCGCTACCGCGAGATGAGCGTTCTCGGCGGAGGCATGAACTTCTACGGAGAGCTTCCGGCATCATACAACCTGATCGTCAACATGGAGAACCCACTGATCAAGAAGATCGTGGAGGCCAAGGACGCAGACAGCCCTGTTCTCCGTCAGGTTGCCGACCTCGCACTGCTCGCGAACGGCATGCTGAAGGGTAAGGAACTGAGCGATTTTATCGCCCGCAGCTATGACATTATAAAATAAGTTTCGTTATATTTGTCCAGACAGGGCAAGATGAAACCCGAAAATATGCGCCCCGTCCGCTTTGGACGGGGCTTTTTTTATAATCAAAACAATAATGCACATGGCACAGTCAGTACTTCAGGACGTCTATGATGTCCGCACGCTGGGACGCAGCAAAACCTTGATTCTCGGTCTCCAACACATGTTCGCTATGTTTGGTTCGACCATCCTTGTACCTGCCATTACCGGACTCTCGGTTTCGGCCACCCTGCTTTTCGCGGGTCTCGGAACCCTTCTTTTCCATGTCCTCACAAAGATGAAGGTTCCTGCATTCCTCGGTTCATCATTCGCTTTCCTCGGAGGTTATGCTGCCGTATGCCAGATGGGCGCCGAGAAGGGACTGGATCTTGCCACCTCGCTCCCATACGCCTGCATCGGTGTTTTCTGTGCCGGACTCATGTACTTCGTGCTTGCCGGCCTGTTCGCTGCCTTCGGCGTGAAGAAGGTAATGAGGTTCTTCCCTCCTATCGTGACCGGTCCTATCATCATCGCCATCGGTCTTACCCTGTCGGGATCAGCCATCCAGAGCGCTTCAAGCAACTGGTGGGTTGCCATCCTCGCCATCGCCATCATCATCGTCAGCAACATCTGGGGCAAGGGCATGATAAAGATCATCCCTATCCTCCTCGGCGTTGTAGGCTCATACATCGTTGCCGCATGCTTCGGTCTCGTTGACTTCTCCCCTGTCAAGGACGCTGCCTGGGTCGGCTTCCCGTTCAAGATGAAGGACACCGCATTCGCAGTGTTCGCAAACCCTGATTGGAGCCTTATCGTAGCTGCAATCATCGCAATCCTCCCTATCTCGCTCGCGACAATGGTCGAGCATATCGGAGACATCTGCGCCATCTCATCTACCACCGGTATCAACTATCTCGAGGATCCTGGTCTGCACCGCACCCTCATGGGCGACGGTTTCGCTACCGCACTCGCTTCGATGTTCGGCGCTCCTGCAAACACCTCTTACGGCGAAAACACCGGCGTGCTCAACCTCACCAGGGTATTCGACCCACGTGTGATCCGCATCGCTGCCGTATTCGCAATCATACTTTCCTTCTGCCCTAAGTTCGCTGCGCTCATCTCCGTGATGCCATCAGCAACCATCGGCGGTGTCAGCCTCGTGCTCTACGGTATGATTTCGGCAGTCGGTGTACGCAACGTAGTCGAGAACCAGGTTGACTTCACAGCTTCACGCAACGTACTCGTGGCTGCAATCATCCTCGTGCTCGCGATCGGTATCAAGTACGGAGCAAACGACGCCCTTTCAATCGGCTTCACCAGCCTCAGCGGCCTTGCAGTCGCTGCCATCGTCGGCATCGTCCTCAACGCCGTACTTCCAGGCAAGGACTATGAGTTCGATACCAAAGTAGACAAGAAATAATGAAGTTCAAGCTTGAATCGCCATACAAGCCTTCCGGCGACCAGCCCGAGGCTATACGCCAGATCTGCTCCGCCCTCAAGGACGGAGTAGATGGTGTAACGCTTCTTGGTGTGACCGGCTCGGGCAAGACCTTCACGATGGCAAACGTCATCCAGGAGCTCCAGCGCCCCGTTCTTGTTCTGAGCCACAACAAGACCCTTGCGGCACAGCTGTACGGCGAATTCAAGTCATTCTTCCCTCACAACGCAGTCGAGTACTTCGTATCGTACTACGACTACTACCAGCCGGAATCCTACATTCCGACTACCGACACTTACATCGAGAAGGACCTCAGCATCAACGACCAGATCGAGAAACTGCGTCTCAGCGCCGCCAGCTCGCTGCTCAGCGGCCGCAGGGACGTCATCGTGGTCGCCAGTGTATCCTGCCTGTACGGTATCGGAAACCCTGATGACTTTCATGCCCAGACCGTCAACATCGTCCGTGGCGAACAGCGTTCCCAGACCCGTCTGCTCTATCAGCTGGTCGATGGACTTTACAACCGTACCGCGGCAGAATTCACCCGCGGCTCTTTCAGGGTCAGCGGTGACACGGTGGACATCTTCCCGGGCGGCTCGGACACGGCAGTCAGGGTCGAGTTCTTCGGCGACGAGGTTGACGGACTCAGCCTTATAGACCCTGTAACCGGCGCACGCCTGGAGGACATCGAGGAGATTTCCATCTTCCCTGCGAACAACTACGTTACCACAAAGGAGCGAAGCATCCAGGCCGTCAGCCAGATCCAGGATGACATGATGCAGCAGGTCGAGTACTTCGAGAGCATGGACCGCGGTCTCGAGGCGAAACGACTGAAGCAGAGAGTTGAGTACGATCTCGAGATGATAAAGGAGATGGGCTATTGTCCGGGCATCGAGAACTACTCCAGATACTTTGACGGACGTCGCGAGGGCCAGAGACCATTCTGCCTCATCGACTACTTCCCTGACGATTTCATAACCTTCGTGGACGAGAGCCACGTGACCCTTCCTGAGGTGAAAGCCATGGCTGGCGGTGACCGTTCCCGCAAGCTGAACCTCATCAACTATGGCTTCCGACTGCCGGCTGCAGCCGACAACCGTCCACTGACCTTCCAGGAGTTCGAAGCCATCACCCATCAGTGCGTCTACGTCAGCGCGACCCCTGCCGAATATGAACTGGAGCGCTGCCAGGGCCTTATTGTGGAGCAGGTCGTACGTCCTACCGGTCTGCTCGACCCGCCTATCGAGGTCCGACCTGCATCAAGCCAGATGGATGACCTTCTGGAGGAGATACGCAAACGCGCGGAGAGAGATGAGCGAGTCATGGCCACGACAGTTTCCAAGCAGTTTGCGGAGAAGGTGGATGACCACTGCCGCAAAATGGGCATACGAAGCCGCTACATACATTCCGATGTGGATACCACCGAGCGCGTGGAGATCATCGAGGATTTCAAGAACGGCATGTTCGACGTCCTGGTGGGCGTAAACCTCCTGCGCGAGGGTCTGGACATCCCTAATGTATCTCTCGTGGCTATCCTTGACGCCGACCATGAGGGTTTCCTCCGCAGCAACACGGCCCTGACCCAGACGGCCGGACGTGCAGCCCGCAACGTCAACGGACTTGTAATCATGTACGCCGACTCCATCACCAAGTCGATGGACGAGACCATTCGCGAGACCCAGAGGCGGCGCAAGAAACAGATAGAGTACAACGAGGAACATGGTATAGTTCCTCAGCAGGTACAGGTCAAGCACAATACGCTGGCGCTCGAGATAAGCAAGAAGGGCAGCCAGACGCGACTCCCGAACGGTGTCAACCGACTCAGCGCTCCGAACTCTTACGAGAGTCCTGTGTTTATCCCGGATCCGAGCGACCTCGGCAAGGGAAGCATTTCGGTGGATCTTGGACTGGACTCAAGAAGGGAAAAGAACAGCGCTTATGCGGATGGCTATGTGAGGGCCGACCTTGCCGCTGTGCTCCAGGACCCTGTCATCCGTTCGATGTCACGCTCCATGGTCGAGAATCTCATCGAGGAAGACCGCAAGAAGATGAAGGAGTCGGCTGCAGACCTTGACTTTACCCAGGCAGCCCGTTACCGCGACGAAATGTGGGCATTGGAACAATACTTGAAAGTTTGGAAAGACTAGAATTTTGACGAGATGACTATGATAGACGAACTGTTCCCTCAATACAGCGAAGCAGGAAGAGAACTGATCCGTAAAGCATACGACATTGCCGCCCAGGCTCTGGCCGAGGATATGCGCAGCAACAACCACCCTTTCATCGAGCATCCGCTTGGTGTCGCCCGCATCGTCTGTGACGAGATAGGTCTCCAGGCTGAATGCGTCGCTGCCGTGTTCCTCCACGAGACGGTCCGCTTCCATCCGGATGTGGACATCTTTCAGTATGGATTCCCCGAGGACGTCTACACCATGGTTGACGGTCTCAACAAGATATCGTCGATCAAGCCGAAGGACACAAGACTCGAGGCCGAAAACTACAAGAAGCTGATCGTCCAGTATTCGAAGGATCCCCGCGTCACAGTGATCAAGATCGCGGACAGGCTCGAGGTCATGAGGAATCTCAACATCTTCCCGAAGGCCTCCCGCGAGAACAAGCAGCTTGAGACCCTCATGCTGTACATTCCTCTAGCCCACCAGCTCGGTCTCTACAACATCAAGGGCGAGCTTGAGAACATTTATTTCAAGTTTGCGGAACCGGAGCAGTACAGACTCATCACGAACAAGCTCAAGGCCGGCGAGAAGGACCGCCAGAGGCTTACCGAAGAGTTCATCCGTCCGCTCGAGCAGCGTCTGCACGAGTCCGGAATCAAGTACAAGCTCAAGGCAAGGACCAAGTCGGCATACTCCATCTACAAGAAGATGCTGGTCCAGAAAGTACCGTTCGAGGGCGTGTACGATGTGTTTGCAATCCGCTTCATCATCGACTGTGACGAAGACATCAAGACCGAGCAGCATCTCTGCTGGCAAGTCTATTCATATGTGACCGAGGAGTACGAGGCCGATCCAAAGCGCTTCCGCGACTGGCTCAGCCAGCCGAAGCCGAACGGCTACGAGTCCCTCCACATCACCGTCAAGAACCGCCAGGGTGCATACCTGGAGGTACAGATACGTACCAAGAGAATGGACGACGTCGCCGAAAACGGCCATGCGGCGCACTGGTCATACAAGGGCGTCAAGCATGAAGTGACCATCGACAACTGGCTTCAGTCCGTACGCTACAACCTGGAGCACCAGATCGTCAGCCAGCCCGAGGACATGCCTCAGCCGCCTTCAAAGGAGATTTTCGTGTTCACCCCTACCGGCGAGCTGAAGATACTCCAGACAGGCTCGACCGTGCTCGATTTCGCATTCAACATCCACTCGGGACTGGGAGCGCACTGTATCGGAGGCCGCGTGAACGGCAAGTCCGTATCCATCCGCGAGAAGCTCAATACCGGAGACGTAGTCGAGATCATGAGCGGCAAGAACCAGAAGCCTTCGGCTGACTGGCTCAACTTCGTTGTCAGTTCAAAGGCGAAGAGCCGCATCAAGCATGAGCTCAGCGAAATGGAGTTCAAGAAGGCTGCAGAGGGCAAGGAAATCCTCGAGCGCCGATTGAAGAACTGGAAGCTGGAACTCCCTATGGACATGCTGACGGAGTTCATGAAGAAGCAGAAGTATTCGACCCTCAATGCTTTCTTCGCGGCTCTGGGAGAGGAAAAGGTAGACATCAATGCCATCAAGGCGTTCATCCTGACCAAGGCTGAAAACCATCAGGTCCAGCAGGAGGAAACGGTTGTCCAGACTGAGGAGTGGAAAGGAAACAGCGGCAAGGACGACATTCTCGTGCTCAATGCGAAGGACGTCAAGGGCATCGATTACAAGATGTCGCTATGCTGCAATCCTGTCCTCGGAGACGATGTCTTCGGTTTCGTTACCAGGGACGCGGGCATCAAGATCCATAGAATGTCATGTCCTAACGCGAGCCGACTGATGGACAAGTATCCTTACAGGATCCAGAAGGTCCGCTGGTCCGATACCCCTGGTACAGGAGACTTCCTCTGTACCCTCAAGATCACGACCGACATGGAACATGCCGTGCTCGGAAAGATCATGGAGGTGATTACCTCGTTCAAGGCATCACTGCGCTCGTTCAACGTAAATGAGGACAAGCGCAACGGTCTGCTTGAGATTTCGGCACGAATACTCGTCCCATCCAACATGGAGCTGGACAAGGTCGTATCCCAGCTGGGACACCTGAAGCATGTTGCCAAAGTAAAGCGAATCTAGGACTATTTTGCCGAGCGCTTGTTCAATGCGCTCTGGAATTCCGCAGCATTCTTGAGATGCTCCCTGTAGCTGGCCGCAAACTTATGCGACCCGCTGAAGTCGGCATTCGCACAGAAATAGAGATATCCGTCCTTGGTGTCAGGATTGAGGACTGCGTCCAGACAGGCCTTTGTAGGCACATAGATCGGTCCTGGAGGGAGTCCGGCGTGGAGATAGGTGTTGTACGGTGACTCTATTTCCAGATGTCTGAGGAGTATCCTGTTGACCTTGTAGTCGAGTATGTAGGCGATGGTAGGATCGGCCTGGAGGCGCATGCCTATACGGAGTCTGTTGATATACACACCTGCGATCTTGGAAAGCTCAGGCTCGTAGTTTGACTCTCCCTTGACTATGGATGCAATGATGGAGACCTCTTCCTTGGTGAAGCCCTGGGCCTTGGCCTTTGCCAGTCTTTCCTCGGTCCAGAATGCGTCGTAGGCCTTTTTCTGGACATCAAGTATCTCTTCCGGAGTCGCTGTCCAGTAGATCTTGTATGTGTCCGGAATGATCATCGAGAACACATTGGTCGGTGTGAATCCGTACTTCGCGAGCAGCTGTTTATCATTGAGGGCCTGATGTACACTTGCCGAGTCCACAAGCAGCTGGGATGCTATCTTGCGTGCAATCGCCCCCTTCTGGCGCATGGTTCCGGATAGGGTCAGGCTGACCGGCGTCTGCCAGCCGTTGTTCAGCATGCGGGCTATGTATACGCTGGAGTGCTGAGGATTGATCTCATAGCATCCCGGCTTCATATAGTCGGCGACCTTCTTGTCCTCGAAGGCGCGGCGGAGGCTCCTTGGCCTTACAACCTGTGCTGAATCAATGAGCCAGTCGATGACCTGCTGCGGGGTCGTGTCCGGATATACATAAAGAGTGACGTCGCGGCGGAAATTGCCGAGGCGGTTGTCGCAAAGCCAGTTCCAGGCAAAAGCACCCACTATGAGTGCTCCTGCTGCGATGACGCCCAATGCTGACAGCAGAACTGTCTTCTTCGAGCCCTTTGCGGACTTTCCTTTCTTGGTCATTTCGAAACGGATTCTTTTTAACGGAGGAGAATGGTGTCGCCCTCATAGAGCTCGCGCCCTGAGGTGAAGTCATTCAGTTTTTCGATTGCCTGCTGCTTGACAGCGAAACGCTGACATATATCCCAGAGCATTTCTCCGTCCTCGGAAACGATATACTTTTCCAGGCCCTTTGGAGCCTGTTTCTTCTTGGCCTGGATAAATACCATCTCGCCAGGATTGAGAGGTCTCGCCGCCTTTACATCATTGAAACCGAGGATTTCCTTGAGGAAGAGGTGGTAGTCCTTTGCGATGGATTCGTATGTCTCGCCTTCAATGGCATAAACGAAGGCTACGCCGTTACGCATATATGTAGGACGGCTGAGGTTGAACTGGAACTTCTCCATTCCTGACTTGTCAATCTGGACTGACTCTTCGATTGAGAGAGGTGACGATGGGATGTCCTCTATGCTTGATGGAGTTTCCGACTGGTTCCTTGGAGATCTGGTCTTGGTCCTCGAGGTGGATTTCTTGCTCTGAGCCTCTTTCTCGGCCTTCTCGCGGGCCCTTCTCTCCTTTGCGCTTTCCTTGTCCTTTATCTTGGCGGATGCAACCCTGTCTGACTCCTTCCTTGTCTTTGTTCTTTCCTTGACCTCCGGCTTGGTGTCGGCTTTTACCTCTGACTTCTTCTTGTCATCAACCTTCGCATCGGTCTTTGAATCTTTCTTTGCGTCACTCTTGGACTGTTCCTCGACATATTCCTCGACGGCTTCCTCATTCTTCATGGTATCGTACTCGTAGAGCTTGTAGTTCTCGATAATGCCGATAAGCTTCTGGCCATAGGTAGGGTCAGTTGCATAGCCGGCCTTCTTGAGACCGAGAGCCCATGACTTATAGTCGGTGATGTCGTATTCGAAGAGGAACTTGTAGCGGTCCTTGTAACGAAGGAAGTCCGAATGGTCGCGGAACGACTGGTCAGCGCTGCCGTATGCGCGGAAGCACTCGTTCTTCTCGTCATCATCGGCATATATGGTCTTGCCGGTCCAGTCGCGATGGCACTTGATGCCGAAATGGTTGTTGCCCTCAGCAGCGAGACGGGACTCGCCGTAACGGGATTCAAGAAGTCCCTGGGCAAGGGTGATGCTGGCTGGAACGCCGCTGCGGTACATCTCGCGCACAGCGGTCAGCGCATACTTTTCAATATACTGCTGCTGTGGGGTCTTGTCCGATGCCGCAGTGAAGATGACTGCTGCAAGGATGATGATAAGAAGCTTTTTCATATTCTGCGAAGATAAGAAAAAAGTCGCGGTTTGGGGCTCAATCCACGACTTTGTCCAACGGAATATCGAAGACATCCCCGTCGGAGGCTGCATAGCTCTCAGGGAAGATTTCGCGACATTCCTTAAGGTATTTGTCTGTGTCCCTTTCACGGGACGAGTAGTGTGCTACAACAAGCTTGCCCACTCCGGCCTCCAGCGCACACTGTGCAGCCTGATGAGTGGTCGAGTGATGACGTTTCTCAGCGAGGTCGGCATTATCCTTCAGATAGGTCGCCTCATGGTAGAGTATGTCCACACCCTTGACCCAGCCGGCAAGTTCCGCGAATGGAGCAGTGTCACTGACGTATGCAAAGCTGCGGGGCTTGTATGGCATGTATGTCAGTTCATCACAGCTGAGGACCTTGCCATCGCGGTTGATGTCTTCTCCGCGCTTGAGTGTTCCGATTTCGGTAAGACTGAGCTCATAACGCATCACAAGATGCTTATGAACGTTGCGCTGAGGGGTTTTCTCGCGGAACAGGAAACCGAAAGTCTCGATCTTGTGATTGAGAGGGAAAGCATATATGTCCACTGCATTGGTGTGGAATACCGCTTCCGGCTCCTTCATGTCAAGTGCGGTATACTTTATCTCGTAGTTCAGTCCTTCTCCGTAATATGAGAGGAAGAACTTGAGTATCGGTCCGAACGACTGTGGCGCATAGATATACAGCGGAATGGTTCTGCCGAGCAGTCCCATGGTGGACAGGAGGCCGAAAATGCCGAACACGTGATCTCCATGGATATGAGAAATACAGATGGTATCTATCTTCTGGATGGAGACATGATTGGCGATGAGCTGCTTCTGGACACCCTCTCCGCAGTCAATCAAAAACAAGCGCCCGTGCACTGAAAGTACCTGGGCGCTCTGATTTCTTCCAATAACGGGCATGGCCGAAGCCGTGCCCATTATCTTTAGTGTAAAGTCCATTATTACTCGCCCTTCTCGAGCTTAGCCTTGAGTGCTGCGAGTGCGTCGATGTCACCGAGGGTGGTCTTCTCGACGTTAGAGTTGATCTTCTTGACTACCTTCTTGGTGTTGTCAACCTCAGCTGCTGCTGCACGCTCCTTAGCCTCAGCGTAAGTTCTTACGTGTGAGAGAAGGATGCGGCGGGTGCTGCGACGGAGCTCGATTACCTTGAAGTCAAGAGTCTCGCCAGCTACTGCTGCCTTACCGTCTTCCTTAACGATCTCGCGGGTGAATGCGAAGCCCTCAGCCTCGCCCTCGAGGGTGATGCTAGCGCCCTTGTCGGTGATTGCTGCGATGGTACCCTGGATGGTAGAACCAACGGTGTACTTAGCCTCAACCTCGTCCCATGGGTTGGTAAGAAGCTGCTTGTGGCCGAGTGAGAGCTTGTGGTTAGCCTCATCGAAGTCAAGGATCTGGACCTCGATGCTGTCACCAGCTGCTACAACCTCTGAAGGATGCTTGATCTTGTTCCAAGAAAGGTCGCTGATGTGAACGAGACCCTCTACGCCGTCCTCAAGCTCAGCGAATACGCCGAAGTTGGTGATGTTGCGTACGGTAGCGGTCTGCTTGCTGCCTACTGGATACTTCTCGCGGATGTTCTCCCAAGGGTTTACTGAAAGCTGCTTGAGACCGAGTGACATCTTGCGGTTCTCACGGTCGATGGTGAGTACCTGTGCCTCAACCTCGTCACCTACCTTGAGGAAGTCCTGAGCTGAGTGGAGTCTTGGAGACCAAGACATCTCTGATACATGGATGAGACCCTCTACGCCTGGAACGATCTCTACGAATGCGCCGTAGTCAGCGATGAGGATAACCTTACCCTTAACCTTGTCACCTACCTTGAGGTTCTCATCGAGGTTGTCCCAAGGATGAGCGGTAAGCTGCTTGTAACCGAGAGCGATTCTCTTCTGCTGCTCGTTGAAGTCGAGAACTACTACGTTGATCACCTGGTCGAGCTGTACGAACTCCTCTGGATGATTTACGCGGCCCCAAGAGAGGTCAGTGATGTGGATGAGACCGTCAACACCGCCGAGGTCAACGAATACACCGTAGTTGGTGATATTCTTGACGGTTCCCTGGAGAACCTGACCCTTCTCAAGCTTGTTGATGAGCTCGCTTCTCTTCTGCTCCTGCTCTGCCTCGAGGAGAGCCTTGTGTGAAACGACAACATTGCGGAACTCTGGGTTGATCTTTACGATCTTGAAGTCCATGTTCTCGTTTACGAACTGATCGTAGTCGCGGATTGGCTTGATGTCGATCTGTGAACCAGGAAGGAATGCCTCGATGCCGAATACATCCACGATCATACCACCCTTGGTGCGTGACTTCACGAAACCCTTTACGATCTCATTGTTGTTATATGCCTCGTTAACCTTGTCCCATGACTTGAGCTGACGTGCCTTCTTGTGTGAAAGGACGAGCTGGCCCTTTCTATCCTCTGCAGACTCTACGTATACCTCAACCTTGTCGCCTACTGCGAGCTCAGGGTTGTAACGGAACTCAGGAGCCGAGATGACACCCTCGCTCTTTCCGCCGATGGTAACGGTAACCTCTCTCTTGTTGATAGCGGTAACCTCGCCTTCAACAACTTCATTCTCTACTACCTTTGAGAGGGTCTTGTCATAAGCAGCCTCGATAGACGCCTTGTCTGCGTTGCCGTAAAGGCCGTTGCCCTCAAATGCATCCCAGTCGAACGCCTCTGGCGCAACTGATGCGTTAAGAACAGATTTTTTAACTTCTTCCATAATTGTGTAATGATACAAACTAGGGGTTAAACATTATTTATTGAGCCCGGACGGGTACAAAAAAGGCACGCCGTTCCAAAGGCGTGCAAAGATAGGAAATAAATTTCTTATAACAAGCGTAAAAACAAGTGATTTACATCAATTTTCTACGCTTGAATATGTACCAGATGACGATCACGATGAGAATCATCATTCCGATGATCATGAGCCATGCCCACTCCTTGTCATCCCAAGGCAGGCTGACGTTCATTCCATAGAAGCTTGCAATCAAGGTTGCAGGCATGAGGAGCACCGATACCAGGGTGAAGATGGTCATGATCCGGTTCTGGTCCAGGTTGATCAAACCGAGTACGGTATCCTGGAGGTACTCAAGACGCTCGAAGTTGAAGTTCGTGTGGTTGATGAGGGACGCGATATCCTGCAGGAGCACGTTCATCCTTGGCTCCATCTCCTCGGGACAGTTGTCACTCTTGATAAGGTTCGAGATGAGTCGCTGCTTGTCGACCACGCTCTCGCGGAGCATCATTGTGTTCTCCTGGAGCTGGTTGATATCGAGGAGGAAATCCTCGTTGATATCTTCCTGCTGGTTTATTCTCTTAGAGAAACGTGCGGTCTCCTTTGAAAGGATCTCCACGATATCCGCATCAAGGTCCACTCTCTGGTCCAGGATGGCCGCGAACACCGCAAAACCTGTCTTGAACAGGCTTGGACGAGCCATCATCTTCATCTGGAGGTTGTTGAAGCTTCGAAGCGGAACTTCTCGAAGAGTGGCAAGAACATTATCCACCAATGTGAACGATACAGGATCCGAAGAGTACTCGTCTCCGGCAGGGGTCAGGTAGTTGGTGTTGACGTAGACCGCGTTGCCTTTCTCGAAGAAGCGTGATGAACTCTCGATCTCCTCCGCCTGTGCACGGCTCTGGATCTCAGCCTTGAGGAATGCTTCCGTAGCCTTCTTCTCCTTGCCTTCAGGTTCGAGCAGGTCAATCCAGAGCACCTCGTCCCGTGTTACGCGGGCGAAGTCCTTCTCTGACTGATAGTAGTCGATATTACCTTCGTTTTTGTAGAAGATCCTGATCATGCGAGCACAATTAAGACGGACGCAATGCGCCCTATTCGGCAAATGTAGGCATTTATTTCAGAAACGCAAGGAAAACAGGTCTTAAACGTTGATTATATAAGTATTGTGACACCTATGATCAACAAAACGACACCTCCGGCAATTTCGGCCCAGCTGCCGAACTTCTCACCGAGTTTCTTGCCTCCGGTGATGCCGGCGAGCACAGAAAGCGCAGTAACGATGAATACGAACAGGAAGAGCATCCACAGGTCGGAAAAACGAAGGCTGTCCATGGAGAGGGAGATACCTACGGCAAGAGCGTCGATACTGGTCGCGATTCCGCCTATGATGATGTTGCGCCAACCGTTCAGGTCCTTGCTCTCTGCCTCACCCTTGATTCCTTCCAGCAGCATGCTGCCGCCCACGTACAGGAGAAGCAGGAAGCCGATGATATGCGAGATTCTCTCGACCAGGCCTACCAGCGCCCAGCCGAATGCCCAGCCGACCATGAGAAAGCCTGCCTGGATCACGGCGAACGACACCATGATCTTCACAAGGGAAGGCACGTCTATCTTCTTCAAGGATGTGCTTGAGCAGAGAGATACAGCGAAACAGTCCGCACAGAGTGACACAGCGAAGATAAGAGAAGTCAGAAAACTCATAGACTATGGTTTGAATGTCTGCCGGTTGATGATGGAACGTCCGAGGGTCAGCGAATCGGCATACTCCAGGTCATCGCCGAATCCCAGTCCACGGGCAAGGGTAGATACCTGCACGTCCAGTCCTGAGAGCTGGCGATAGATATAGAATGATGTGGTCTCACCCTCGACGTCTCCGCTCAGGGCAAGAATGACCTCAGGCTTGGCACCATCCCCCTTCGAAAGCGTCCCCATACGCTCGACCAGCTGACGTATGGTCAGGTCGGACGGGCCGATTCCGTTGATCGGAGAAATGATGCCGCCGAGAACATGATAGACTCCGCGGTACTGTCCCGTAGCCTCGATGCTCATCACGTCCCGCACTGTAGCGACGACACAGACGGTCCTGTGGTCACGGGTGCGGTCAGAGCAGATGCTGCAGTGGTCGGTATCGGAGATCATCATGCATTCGTTGCAGTAGCGGACCTCGTCAACCAGCCGGTTGATGGAATTTGTAAAGTGATGTACATTATCCTTCGGCTGCGAGAGAAGGTGCAGGGCAAGCCTGAGCGCGCTCCTGTTTCCGACTCCGGGGAGCGAGCTGATGGCATCGACTGCGTTCTGCAGCAGTTCCGATGGATACTGTTCCTTCATTACTGTCTTTCTTCGCCTGATTCGTAAGCCTCGACGGCTGCGCGTACCTGACCGTACTTGAGGAGGAGCGACTTGGCATACTCGTAGTCAGTGATATCCGTCTCTCCCATGATCATGCGGGTGCCGCGATCCACGAGTTTCTTGTTGGTCAGCTGCATGTCGAGCATCTTGTTGCCCTTGACATGGCCGAGACGTATCATGGTTGCGGTAGAAATCATGTTGAGCACGAGTTTCTGGGCGGTACCGGCCTTCATTCTGGTACTTCCGGTAACGAACTCAGGACCTACGACGACCTCGATAGGAATGTCGCATGCAGCTGCCACCGGGGAACCGGCGTTGCAGGTGATGCAGGCGGTGAGCATTCCGCGGCTGCGAGCCTCTTCGAGGGCTCCGACAACGTATGGGGTGCCGCCGGATGCCGCGATGCCGACAACGATGTCGTTCACTGTAGGCTCGTATGGCTGCATGTCATCCCAACCTCCGACCTTTTTGTCTTCGGCCGACTCAACTGCCTTGCGGATTGCAGAGTCTCCTCCGGCGATGAGGCCGATGAACAGGCCGTCCACGCCATAGGTTGGAGGGATCTCGGATGCATCCACGATGCCGAGACGGCCGCTGGTGCCGGCTCCGAGATAGAAGATGCGTCCGCCCTTAGGCACACGCTCGACGATGCCGTCGACAAGCTTCTCGATCTGTGGAATCGCTTCTGCAACTGCCACAGGGACCTTTCTGTCCTCAGTATTGATGTTGTCGAGGAGCTCTCTGGTCGAGAGGGTCTCGAGATTATTGTAGAGAGATGACTGCTCTGTTGTTCTCATAATCCTACCTTTTACCTGTGTGATACTTGACAAGACCCTCGATAGGGGCCGCGATTATGTCACTGAAACGGATGCCGTATTCCGAAGCAACCTTGCGGAGCTTGTCCTGCTGGTGGAAGCCGAAGCCGCCGACCACGCCTACGGGATAGTTTGCAATATCGTACTGCTTGAGAGCACGCTCGATGAAATTGCGGAAGTTTGTGTCGACGAGGTCACGCACATACTCGCAGCTGTCGTAACGCTCGAGAATCCATGGAGCGAACTGACCAAGGTACTTCGATGGTGCATCACTGCGATATACATTCTTCACGACTGTCATATAGTCCACCTCATATTCGGCCGCGAACTCAGAAGCGACCGGCTCAGGAACAAGTCCCTTGAGGAAATCCGCCATGAAAAGCTTTCCGAGGCAGGCTCCACCGCCCTCGTCTCCGAGGATGAATCCTGCAGAGCGGACATTCTTGACGATGTTCTCGCCATCATAGAAACAGCTGTTGGATCCTGTTCCGAGAATGACTGCAATGCCAGGCTCATGGCCGCAGACTGAACGCGCGGCATCAAGCAGGTCGGATGCGTACTCCATCTCCGCGTCCGGGAAGAATGATCTGAGCTCCTTATCGAGATTCACAGCGGCAGCTGGAACCTTCTCTCCTTCCGGCACGATGAGTCCGGCAGCATAAAAATGTACTTCTTCGACCTTCTCACCGCCTGGGTTGAGCTGAGCGGCTGCTTCAGCGATGATCTTGTTGATTGCTTCAGCCGGCATGGTTGCCACGTTCATACCCGCGGTCTTGACCTCCACGAGGCCTCCATCCTGCTGTACGGCACACCAGTCTGTCTTGGTTGCGCCACTTTCTACAATTATTATCATATGCGGAATTATTGCAAAAAATCTGTCTCACACGGGACAGAATTGCAAATATAAGAAGTTGTTTTGAAAGAATGCCTAATGTAGCTCGGAGTCTTGAAGCATAACCATGCCCAGGACAGCCTCGCAGCGCTTCCTCTGCGCTTCACTGTTGTATTCGGCGACTGCCTTCACTGCCGAGGCGCTGTTTCCCGTATGGGTCCTTGCCAGCACCATGCCTCCTCCCAGGAATGCGCAGACGTAGAGACCCGAGCAGAATGAAGCGATTCCGGCCGCGATGACGGCCCCGTTCAGCGCCAGATGGCCGAGTCCCTGTACAGGCTTGCCTGCATAGAAGTGTCCGAATCCGGGCACAGCCGACAGGAGAAGGGCGACGTCCTCGCTCCTGCTCTTAATAGGGTTCGAGGCCAGATACGATTCCAGATCGGCGCACAGCTTATCACCGAATATGCCCGTCAGCATGGCCTCGTCCACTGTTGTCATGAATTCTTCATATCGCCCGCTCATGTACAGACAGCTCAGCATGGATGTCACGACTTCAGTTCTGGTCGGGCCGTCCATTGCGAACATAGGTATGCGTCCGAAGGTCTCGAGCGCGTCAGTCCACATCCCAGCCTCCTGCTGACATCCGGCCTTGGCCATCAGAAGCCCAAGTGTCTCGTCTGGCGGACAGTCATACAGCCGCAGTTCATATTCCGCGGCGGCAAATGCAAGACTGTCCCTGTCCTGCGCGTCAGCGTTCCACAGACTGAGAGATAGGAACGCCAATAGTAAAAAGAACAGTTGTCTTCCTTGCATTGTCTATGATTGTTTCAGTTGTGGATACGCTAAGATAGCTTCCATAGATGTTTGCAGCATAGAATAGTCCGCTAATTGCAGCGAGACTGATGCTGCGCCAGTCCCCTGCCCCTTTCTTTGATATGCATTCTGCCGTCATCCCGGCAAGCGCGCCTACGGTTATCAGGGCCGACACTCCTTCGCGCAGATTGCCCGCGTATATCTTTCCCGAGCCAGGGATGACCGCCGACATGAGAGCAGCGGCAACAGGGGACTTCCTTCTATCCTGAGGGCCACCAAGTACCTGGCTGAGGATAAGCGATGCCTGAGGATGGAAGGCCGATGAAACCGGCACGGCAGCCATTTCGGCTTCAGCCTGTCCGAACTGCCTTGCAGCCAATGCTGCGCAACCACGCAGAAAGCTGAGCGTGTCCGACTGCGGATACAGGCCATCAGCAAAAAGCAGCGGAAGAATTTCGACGCCGCGTTCGCCTGCAAGCATGTCGCTGAGGAATGCATAGTCCTTGCTGACCGGTCTTGGGCTTACGCCTTCCGGCACAGCGAAGGACACTATCGATGCCTTCGGGCTCAGGTCTCCCGCAGCGTTTCTGAGAGCCTCCATGCGACCTCCCTGGGAAATGCGGTTGGTGGACATGATTCGATCCGCCATATACAGCGGACCTTTTATCTTTGGCTGTGCAGCAGCAGCCAGCCCCGACAGCATCAGGAATGCCGCCAAAATGCCAACTATGCACTGCTTCAGCTTCATTTTCTATTTCTTCTTGCCCGGCTGGGCCATCCTTGCAGTAGACGGCACGTCGTAGTGGAACATAGGATCATCCACATCCACCTTGAGATTTGAGTAGACATCGAGCTTGACGGTCGAGTCATTTTTCTCCTTGCCGTATGTGACTTCCGTTACGCGCATTGGGAACGCGAAGGTGCCGGACTTGCTGTACTGCGAGAAATAGGTCTTGGTTATGACCTTGTCTTTCTTATCGTAGTAGGCGGCAAAGACAGGAAGGAATTCCTTGTAGGCTATTTCCACCCTTTCGCATTTGCTGCCGGACTTGGTCGCGACATAATTGCGGACGATGTATGTGCCGTCCTTCTTTGTGTCTTTAAGCCTGAATCCGTACTCGGACAGTCCCAGATCCTGGCTTCCTCCCGTGGTAAAGATATAAAGAAGCTCATCTTTCGGAGAGAACAGACCCTGGGTATCGGTCATGGCCTCGTTGGTCGCAGGCGCATAGACCTTGGTCACGCCCAGACGGCTGCTTACGATGTAGAATTCGCCACCGCTGGACTTGTAATGCGATACGAAGGTGCCGTCATTGCGACAGAAGACGTTCTTGTTGACGACAGTCTTCTTGCCGGCAGTGACCTGAGTGGTCTGGACGTCGGCACGGACCAGACGCTGTGCACTGCAGACTCCGGCACTGAGCTGGAGCATGCACAGGACAGCAAGTAAAAATAAAGGGCGACCGCTTAGGGCCGCCCTGTTTGAATTGTCAACCATCGGCTAGAGCCACATTATGAATGAAGGATTGCCGATGTATGATGCAGTACCCTCGACAATGTCGAGAAGCAGCATGATCCAGTCAACGAGAGGAATGATACCGAAAATACCACCAAAGGTGATGATATAAAGCAGTACATTGATTGCTCTGGTACCAAGGATGAGACGATGGATACCGAAAGCGCCGAGACCGACGGTATCGAGGACGAAAGCCACGATGGTCTTGCTGTCCGCAGACGCGCTTGAAAGGCCTGCGGTTGCGGCAGCGTCTGCCGATGCCGGTGCAACCATTTCCGCCTCTGCGACGAGAGCGTCGATGCTTGCATCGTTGATCTCGTAAGAAGCTGCCTTGGCAGCAAAGGTGAATGCCACCATAGCTACCAGGATTGCCAATAACTTTTTCATAATTCCTTATTCAGTCAGGTTAATATTCAATTAAAGAACCTCGAGGAGTTCAACCTTGAATACCAGTGCTGCACATGGAGGAATGCTGCCGTGAGCTCCAGTCTCGCCGTAAGCGAGCTGGTAAGGGATGTAGAGCTCCCACTCTGAGCCCTCAGCCATGAGCTGAAGAGCCTCGGTCCATCCTGCAATCACCTGGTTTACACCGAAGACTGCCGGTTCTCCACGCTTGATAGAGCTGTCGAAGATCTGACCGTTGGTGAAAGTACCCTCGTAGTGGCAGCGTACCTTTGATGTACGTCCCGGCTTCTTGCCGTTGCCCTCCTTGAGAACCTTATACTGCAGACCGCTCTCGAGCACTACCACGCCGTCCTTCTTGGCATTCTCTGCGAGGAAAGCCTCACCTTCAGCCTTCATGGCACCAGCCATTTCAGCCTGTGCGGCAGCCTCGGCAGCCTCTGTCTCCTGGAAGAACTTTGTGAGAACCTCGTTTGCCTCCTCGAAAGAGATGGCAGGCTGCTTTCCCTCAAGTCCATCCTTGACTGCAGCAGCGAAGTCGTCGCAATTGAGATTGCTGACTCCCGACTGAAGCAGGTTCTGGGCGATGCTCATGCCCAATGCGTAACTGAGCTTATCCATTCCGGAAATGTATTATGCCTGGTCGTTAGAACCGAGAACCTCCACGATCTTGTGGATGTACATCTTCTTCATGTTGTCACGTGCAGGGGTGAGGTACTGACGTGGATCGAAGTGTGATGGGTTCTCAGCAAGGTGCTTGCGAACTGCAGCGGTCATTGCAAGACGTGAGTCAGAGTCGATGTTGATCTTGCAGACAGCGCTCTTTGAAGCCTCGCGGAGCTGCTCCTCAGGAATACCTACTGCATCAGGAAGCTTGCCACCGAAAGCGTTGATGGTGTCAACCTCGTCCTGTGGAACTGATGATGAACCGTGGAGAACGATTGGGAATCCAGGAAGCTTAGCCTCGATCTCGTGGAGAACGTCGAATGCGAGTGGTGGAGGTACGAGCTTGCCGGTCTTAGGGTCACGGGTGCACTGCTCTGGAGTGAACTTGTAAGCACCGTGTGAGGTACCGATTGAGATAGCGAGCGAGTCGCAGCCGGTACGGGTAGCGAAGTCGATAACCTCTTCTGGCTTGGTATAGTGTGACTCAGCTGCTGAAACCTCATCCTCAACACCTGCGAGAACGCCGAGCTCAGCCTCAACGGTAACGTCGAACTGGTGAGCGTACTCAACTACCTTCTTGGTGAGAGCAATGTTCTCCTCGTATGGAAGGTGAGAAGCGTCGATCATTACTGAAGAGAAACCGGTGTCTACACAGTCCTTGCAGGTCTCGAAGCTGTCACCGTGGTCGAGGTGAAGAACGATCTGTGGGTTCTCCCAACCGAGCTCCTTGGCGTATGCAACTGCACCCTCTGCCATGTAGCGGAGAAGAGTAGCGTTAGCGTACTTGCGTGCGCCCTTTGATACCTGGAGGATAACTGGGGACTTGGTCTCAGCTGCAGCCATTACGATAGCCTGGAGCTGCTCCATGTTGTTGAAGTTGAATGCAGGGATTGCATAGCCACCCTTCACTGCCTTTGCGAACATATCTCTGGTGTTCACGAGGCCGAGTTCTTTGTAAGAAACCATAATTGTTTATTCGTTTAAGATTTTGTGTTCGTTATAATCTTGGCAAATTTAACTATTTTTGTGGAAAATTCAGCAAACATGGCCAACAAAACTCTCATATTCTCCGCTCCTTCCGGCTCCGGAAAAAGCACCGTAGTCAATCACATACTCTCGCTGCATCCAGAGGTCGAATTCTCCATTTCCGCGACCTCCCGAGCACCTCGCGGCGAAGAGAAGAACGGCGTGGAATATCACTTCTTCAGCACTGAAGAGTTCCGCGAACTCATCGAGAAGGACAGTTTTGTCGAGTATGAAGAGGTTTATCCCGGACGCTTTTACGGCACTCTCAAGTCCGAAGTCGAGAGAATCTGGGAAAGAGACCATGTGATCATCTTCGACGTTGACGTCAAGGGCGGCGTCAACCTCAAAAAGTATTTCGGAGACAAGGCTCTTTCAGTCTTCATCCAGGCTCCTTCCGTAGAGGTGCTCCGCGAAAGGCTCATCGGCCGCGGTACCGACAGCATGGAAGAGATTGAGAAGAGAGTCGCCAAGGCTTCGGAAGAGATGACCTATGCCGACAAGTTCGACTACGTCCTCATCAACGACGACCTGGCCACCGCCTTCGCAGAGATCGAGAAGGTAGTGGACGGATTCCTCACAGACAACTGAAGGCCAAAGAAGAGAATCGCAGTCTACTCCGGTTCCTTCAATCCTCTTCACATAGGCCACCAGGCCATAATGGAAAGACTCACAGGCGAGGGCGGCTTCGACTGGGTATATCTCATAGTCTCGCCCCAGAATCCGTTCAAGTCCGCCGAGAACAACCTCACCGCACGTGACAGATACGAAGCCGCGGTGAAGGCCGTATGCCGCCACCCGGAGCTGCGTGTTTGGGTTGACGACATCGAGCTGGGCATGGAACCGCCGCACTACACGATCCGCACTCTCGATGCACTGCGCGAAAGAGAACCGGAGTGCGATTTCACCCTCATAATAGGCGCCGACAATCTTGTCAGGTTCGGGAACTGGAAAGACCACGACAGGATACTTCTGGAATACGGGGTCGCTGTCTTCCCTCGCGAAGGCTTCGACATGGACTTCTACATAGGCAAGCTTAAGGAGGAGAACCCAAACTACCGTATCAGGACAGTGGAAGCCCCGCTTGTCACAATATCGTCCACGGAAATCCGTGACGGTCTGGCCGAGGGCCGCGACATGTCCGACTGGCTGATGTAAAAAATAACGAAAGAGGGAGCGCCAAAGCGCTCCCTCTTTCGTCTACATATGTTGATCTTACTGCTCGTCTGGTGCCTCAGGACCGTTTGATGGTCCCTGTGGGCCGCCCTGGAATGGACCCTGAGGACCTGCCTGACCAGCCTGTGCAGCCTTTGCCATGTCCTCGGATGCAGCATGCCATGCAGCCTCGAGCTCGGCGTTGTACTTGTCGATGTCTGCGAGATTCTTCTCGTCAACAGCCTTCTTGAGGTTCTGGTTTGCAGCCTCGATAGCCGACTTCTTCTCTGCTGGAATCTTGTCACCGTACTCCTTGAGATTCTTCTCTGTCTGGAATACCATGGCGTCAGCGTTGTTGATCTTCTCTACGCGCTCCTTTGCCTCCTTGTCGGCAGCCTCGTTGGCCTTTGCCTCGTCACGCATTCTCTGGATCTCATCGTCGCTGAGACCTGATGAAGCCTCGATGCGGATGTTCTGTGCCTTGCCGGTAGCCTTGTCTGTTGCTGACACGTTGAGGATACCGTTTGCGTCGATGTTGAAGGTTACTTCAATCTGAGGTATTCCGCGTGGTGCAGGTGCGATGCCGTCGAGGTTGAACTCTCCGATGAGCTTGTTGTCCTTTGCCATAGGGCGCTCGCCCTGGAGGACGCGTACCTGTACAGATGGCTGGTTGTCAGCTGCGGTAGAGAATACCTGTGACTTCTTTGCAGGGATGGTGGTGTTTGAGTCGATGAGCTTGGTCATAACGCCGCCGAGGGTCTCGATACCGAGTGAAAGCGGAGTCACATCGAGGAGGAGGACATCCTTCACGTCGCCTGCGAGGACACCGCCCTGGATAGAAGCGCCGATTGCAACAACCTCGTCTGGGTTTACGCTGCGGTTAGGCTCCTTGCCGAAGAACTGCTTTACGATCTCCTGTACCTTAGGGATACGGGTAGAACCGCCTACGAGGAGGACCTCGTCGATGTCAGATGAGCTGAGGCGCGCGTCTGAGAGGGCCTTGCGGCATGGCTCGATGCATCTCTGGAAGAGGTCGTCGCAGAGCATCTCGAACTTTGCGCGGGTAAGGGTCTTTACAAGGTGCTTTGGAACGCCGTCAACAGGCATGATGTAAGGGAGGTTGATCTCCGCAGAGCTCTGGCTTGAGAGTTCGATCTTCGCCTTCTCGGCAGCCTCCTTGAGGCGCTGGAGTGCCATTGGGTCCTTCTTGAGGTCGATTCCGCCGTTCTCCATTGCGAACTCGCGTGCAAGCCAGTCGATGATTGCCTGGTCGAAGTCATCACCACCGAGGTGGGTGTCACCATTGGTTGAGCGAACCTCGAATACGCCGTCACCAAGCTCGAGGATAGAGATATCGAAGGTACCGCCACCGAGGTCGAATACTGCAACCTTGCAGTTCTGGTCCTTCTTGTCGAGACCGTATGCGAGAGCGGCTGCGGTAGGTTCGTTGATGATACGCTTTACGTCGAGACCTGCGATGCGGCCGGCCTCCTTGGTAGCCTGGCGCTGGCTGTCGCTGAAGTATGCAGGTACGGTGATGACAGCCTCGGTAACATCCTGGCGGAGATAGTCCTCGGCGATCTTCTTCATCTTCTGTAGAATGATTGCGGAGATCTCCTGTGGAGTGTAGAGACGGCCGTCGATGTCTACTCGTGGAGTATTGTTGTCACCCTTCACTACCTTGTAAGGAACGCGTGCGATCTCGGCCTGTACCTGATCGAAGCTCTCACCCATGAAACGCTTGATAGAGTAGATGGTGTTGTGAGGGTTGGTGATTGACTGACGCTTTGCAGGGCTTCCTACCTTGCGCTCGCCGCCTTCTGCGAAAGCAACGACTGAAGGAGTGGTTCTCTGACCTTCATTGTTGATGATGACGGTAGGCTGGTTGCCTTCCATTACGGATACACATGAATTGGTAGTACCCAAATCGATTCCAATGATCTTTCCCATGATTTTATACTGTTTTTGTTTCTTTTCCTGTTATCCCGGTTTCCTTGACCGGGGCACATGAGAAATATCAAAAGATTTGCCATTCGGTCATCACTGACAAAATGGCAGAAAAGAATCATTCAACGCCTTTCCATGCTGACGGAACCGGCGCAGTTATGTCAATTTCGGTCTTCTTGACCGGGTGTATGAAGCGTACATTTCGGGAATGCAGGCTGATGCCGCCGTCCGGATTGGAGCGCGGAGCACCGTACTTGAGGTCGCCCTTTATGACGCAGCCCATGCCGGCAAGCTGGCAGCGTATCTGGTGGTGGCGTCCGGTCAGCAGCTCAACTTCCAGCAGATGGTATCGGTCGGTGCTGCGAAGGTAGCGCCAGTTCAGCTTCGCGAGCTTGGTCTCGCTGCCGGGCTTGGGGCCTTTTACGATGAAAGACTTGTTCATCTTCTCATTCCTCTGCATCCAGTTCTCCAGATGACCCGACTCGCCATCCGGGCGGGCACAGCAGAGCGCCCAGTAGGTCTTGTGGACATCGGAAGTTCGGAACATCTCGGAAAGCCTCTCGAGCGCCTTGCTGGTCTTGGCAAACATGGTTATGCCGCTCACAGGCCGGTCCAGACGATGAGGTATGCCCATGAAAACCTTGCCTGGCTTTGAGTCGCGCTGAGCGATGAAGGCCTTGAGCGTGTCGGCGAGGCACTCGTCACCGGTCTTGTCGCCCTGCACGATCTCGCCCACCCTCTTGTTGATTATGAGGATGTGATTGTCTTCGTACAGGATGCGGCTTTCCAGATCCAGGTATTCTTCTTTTCCGAGTATTCTGTATTCCATACGGCAAAATTACACTTTTTTTGACATTTAGTGCTCACGTACGCGCGTAATGGCTTGATAATTGATTTGGGAATGCCCTCGGAAACACATTAATAAATACCATAATGAAAAAGAGAATCATTACAGTCATCGCTACCTTGATGGCAGCCGGACTGACCGCTATTGCACAGCCAGGCGGTTTCGGAGGCGGAATGCCTCCTATGTTCAACATGGGCAATTCATCGGAAGAAGAGCTTTCTCCGAAGGATCGCGCAACCCAGGAGGTCGATGCCCTCAAGGACAGGCTTGGACTTGATGCAAAGCAGTACAAGAAGATCTTCACCATGCTGAAGAACGAATATACAGCGGAGGCCAACCGCAGCTCTATGGGCGGCGGATTCGGCGGTGGAATGCCTATGGGAGGCGGTATGCCACCTATGGGCGGCGGCGGTTTCGGTGGCGGCATGCCTATGGGAGGCCCGATGGGCGGAGGCAACTTCAACCCTGCCAACATGGCGAACAGCGCATTCGACGCGACCATGCAGCGCGAGGCAAAGAAGAACGAGGCCCGTGCAAAGAAGATGGTAAAGATCCTTACTCCTGACCAGTTCAAGCAGTGGGAACTCTATAACGAGGAAATCCAGCAGAAGAAAGCAGAAGAGGCACGCCAGAACGCTGTCGAGATGCAGAAGCAGATGGAGGAGTTCCGCAAGCAGTTCGAAGGTCTTTAGCCGTTACGGGGCCTCAGGTTCTCTATCCTGGCCCGCTCCTGAAAATCTTTCGGGTTTTCCCCGCACTGGCGCAGGAAGGCTGCCTCGAATGTCTGGTGGTTCCGGTATCCACATTCCACCATGATGTCGGCCAGCTTCATCTCAGGATGATTCCTGATAATGGTCTTGGCATCCTCGATCCTGTACCAGTTGACAAAGTTTCTGAAATTACAACCGGCCATCATGTTTATGGTTCTGGACAGGTAGACTTTGTTCGTAAGCAGCATGGACGCAAAGTCCGTAAGCGAGAACAATTCGTCCCTGTACGGTTTATCCTTATCCATGATGGCCTTGATGCGTTCAAACATGCGCATCATGCGTCGGTCATCGTCCGGAGTCGCACCAGCCCGTTCGTACAGACGCCCCTTGATGGCATCCCTGATGCACACTTCGACATCCTTGCCTACCAGAAGCCCGGTATCATCCGTCACTCTTATATAGCATGCTGCATACAGTGCACATGTCAGCAGCGAGGCTGTCATCGAACAGGCCAGTCCTCCCTGCATCACCATACTCATCACAAGGAACAATGCCAGGGCGTAGACAAAACGCGACACATCACAGGTCCCATGCCATACCGCAAGGTTGCTGAACAGCTTGCGAACGTTTTCATAGCGCAGCAGCGTACGGCGTATCAGATACCACAGCAGCAAGACCTGGCTGGAAATCAGCGATAACGGCATCTTCCACCATGCCAATGCCTCACCGATGAACAAACCCGTCAGCGACAGCACAAGCTGAAGACAGAAAAGCGCGAAGGCATATTGGTACGACATGGCTGCCTTTTCATGTCTGGCCGGGCACAGCAGGAGAATCATCGGGCCAAGCGTCAGGTCCGAGGCGACGATTGCCGGATAGGCTTTTCCACATCCTGCAATCATATCTGCAATAGCGAAGGCAATCGGTACAACAGCGGAGCTCAGGTGCATACGGCAGTCATAGTATCGAAGCGCGAATCCGGCCGTGCGAGCTTCGCGGATTATCATGACGATTGCCACAATCATGAAAGAAAACAATGAAAAGGTAAGAAACAGTCGCATAGGTTTATAAAATCTTTAGTACGGTTTTTTATTTCTGCGAAATCGCAGCCATGCGAATATGTATATAAAATCCCCTCCCAGATGGGTCTGAGAGGGGGTTTAAAAAAAGATTTATAGGTTTTTTACCTTTTTATCGCTTTCCCTTAGGTTTTGAGCCTTTGATCGTGTCGAATCCCAGTCCGTATACGGCTGAAGCCGAAGAGACCGAAAGAAATGCATCCGGATCTATGGACTTAACCGCACGGAGAATCATCTTCAGGTCGGATCTGCGGACAATGACAAGAAGGATCTTTGAGTCAGCCTTCGTATACCATCCCTGTCCGTCAAGCGCGGTCACTCCCCTGTCAAGAACATTGACTATGCAGTCGGCGATCTCCTCGTATTTCTTGGAGATGATGAAAACCTGGGTTGACTGGCGGGATCCGGAGATATACAGATCGACCACGTTTCCCAGGACAAACGTAAGCACCATACCGTACATCACGTTCGTGATCTTGGTCATCAGAGGAACCAGTTCCCCGCCGGCGGTATAGGATGGGAAGAGAAGCGACGATGACACGATGACGACATCAAGCATGAGGATTACCTTGCCCGGAGGCATGTTCCTGTACTTGTTTATTATCAGCGCAATGATGTCGGTTCCTCCCGTACTGCCTCCCTGGTCCATCGAGATTCCGACTCCGATACCAGACATGATGCCTCCCATTATTACACAGATCAGATGGCCGTTCTCAAATGCCAGCGACTCGATGATGGACTCCGGTATCAGCCCCTGCCCGACATTCAGCATGACTGATGACAGGATGATGGCATATATGGTCTTGAAGCCGAAGCCCTTGCCCAATACCACCATTGACAGCAAAAGAAGGAAAACGTTGATCACAAAATAGGAGTAACCCATAGGGATCGCTCCGTTGGTCGCATACTGGATGATGGATGACATACCTGTCACTCCACCGCCGATAAGGTTGCATGGAACAAGGAAAATCAGCCATCCAACCACATACATCATGCAACCGACCGTGATGAGGGAATATTCCTTCATCACGGTCAGTATGTTGAAGCTACGCTTCTGTGCCATTATTTAATGACGATATTTACAATCTTTCCTGGAACGACGATCATCTTGACGATGGTCTTGTCTGCCACATACTTTGCAGTCTGGTCCATCTCACGGACCTTTGCCTCGACTTCTTCCTTTGACATTGCCTTAGGAAGTTCAACGGTAAAGCGGGTCTTTCCATTGAATGAGACAGCATAGGTACAATTGTTCTCGACGGTAAGCTCTTCCTTGTACTCAGGGAAAGAAGCATAACTGATAGTGCCGGCCTCATGTCCAAGCTGTTCCCAAAGTTCCTCACAGATATGAGGTGCAAATGGAGAGAGAAGGATTACGAGCGGTTCGAGAATCTCCCTCTTATGGCAATCGAGTGCAGTAAGCTCGTTGAGTGCGATCATGAATGCACTGATCGTGGTATTGTATGAGAATGACAGGATGTCAGACTCTTCCTTGCCGATAAGCTTGTGGAGTGCCTTGAGCTCCTCCGCTGTAGCCTTCTCGTCAGTGACGATCCAGTTGTCGCGGTCATGGAACAGTCTCCAGAACTTCTTGAGGAAACGGTTCACACCGTCGATACCCTTGGTATCCCATGGCTTTGACTGCTCAACCGGTCCGAGGAACATTTCGTAGAGACGGAGTGTATCAGCGCCGTAGGTATCACAGATAAGGTCTGGGTTGACAACGTTGTACATCGACTTGCTCATCTTCTCGATAGCCCAGCCGCATACATACTCGCCGTTCTCAAGGATGAACTCGGCGTCGTTGAACTCAGGACGCCATGCCTTGAATGCCTCGAGGTCGAGCTTGTCGTTGCGGACGATATTCACGTCGACATGGATCTCTGTGGTCTCGTACTGATCCTTGAGGCCGAGAGATACGAAGGTGTTGGTGCCGACCACGCGATATACGAAGTTGGAGCGGCCCTGGATCATACCCTGGTTGATGAGCTTCTGGAATGGCTCCTGCTCGCATACATATCCGAGGTCATAGAGGAACTTGTTCCAGAAACGAGAATAGATAAGGTGACCGGTGGCATGCTCTGTACCTCCGATATAAAGGTCCACATTCTTCCAGTACTCATCGACCTTCTTGTCCACGAGAGCCTCATTGTTGTGAGGATCCATGTAACGGAGATAGTATGCGCTCGAGCCTGCGAAACCAGGCATTGTGCTGGTCTCGAGTGGATATCCCTTGTAGGTCCAGTCCTTTGCACGCGCAAGAGGTGGCTGTCCGTCAGGAGATGGCTTGAACGACTCGATCTCAGGGAGTACGAGTGGAAGGTCCTCCATCGGAACAGGAGTTGGGATGCCGTCCTTGTAGTAGATAGGGAATGGCTCACCCCAGTATCTCTGGCGTGAGAAGATGGCATCGCGGAGACGGTAGTTGGTCTTGCGGCGGCCAAGACCGTTGGCCTCTGCATAGTCCTTGGCAGCCTCGATAGCCTCCTTTACGTCCATGCCGTTGAGGAAGCCTGAGTTGCACATCTTACCCTCCTTTGCATCGTAACTCTCCTCACTCACGTCGCAGCCCTCGATGATAGGGACGATAGGAAGGTTGAACTTCTTTGCGAATGCATAATCGCGGCTGTCATGTGCAGGTACGGCCATGATGGCTCCGGTACCATAGCCTGCGAGGACATACTCCGAAATCCAGATCGGAACCTTCTCGCCTGTGAGCGGGTTGATTCCGTATGAGCCTGAGAATACGCCGGTGACGCTCTTGGTCTCGGCGATTCTCTCGCGCTCGGTCTTCTTGCGTACCTCGCTTACGTATGCAGCAACGGCTTCTTTCTGATCCTCGGAGGTGAGGATGTCGACAAGCTCGCTTTCAGGAGCGAGAACCATGAAGGTTACGCCGAAGATGGTGTCCACACGTGTGGTGAAGATTGTGATCGGATACTCCTTGTCGCCGTTAACAGTATTGAATACGACTTCGGTTCCTGATGACTTGCCGATCCAGTTACGCTGCATCTCCTTGAGGGAATCAGTCCACTGAAGGTTCTCGAGAGAGTCGAGGAGGCGTCCTGCGTATGCAGATACGCGGAGCTGCCACTGAGTCATCTTCTTCTGCTCTACAGGGAAGCCGCCACGTACTGAAAGGCCATCCTTGACCTCGTCGTTCGCAAGTACGGTTCCAAGACCTTCACACCAGTTGACGGAAGTTTCTCCCTGATATGCGATTCTCCAATTCATGAGGGTGGATGACTTCTCCTTCTCGCTCATTGCGTTCCACTGATCGGCAGTGAGCTCGATCTCGCGGGTGCACGCAGCGTTGAGTCCTTCTGTTCCCTTGGTCTCGAGGCGTGCCACGAGCTCGGAGATAGGGCGTGCCTGGTTGCAGTCATTGCAATACCAGCTGTCGAACATCTTGAGGAATGCCCACTGAGTCCACTTGTAGTACTCAGGATCGCAGGTGCGGAGCTCGCGGTCCCAGTCGTATGAGAAACCGATGCGGTCGAGCTGCTGGCGGTAGCGATTGACGTTATTGGTGGTGGTGACCTCCGGATGCTGACCGGTCTGGATAGCATACTGCTCTGCAGGAAGGCCGAATGCATCATATCCCATTGGGTGAAGCACGTTGAATCCCTTCAGACGCTTGTAGCGTGAGAAGATATCACTGGCGATGTATCCGAGTGGGTGTCCGACATGAAGGCCCGCTCCCGATGGATAAGGAAACATGTCGAGCACATAATACTTAGGCTTGGAGTTATCCTCCGCCGACTTGAATGTCTTGTTGGCAGCCCACCAGGCCTGCCATTTGGTCTCAATTGATTTGAAATCGTATTCCATATATGGTTTATTTTTTCTTTTTCAGTCTGAAGTCCACCCATACCGAGATCTCGGACTTTACCTTCTTTCCTCCCAGTCGGCCCGGTTTCCAGTCCGGCGATGCACTGATCACTCTCACGGCTTCGGCATCAAGCAGTTCATGCACACCGCGAAGCACCTGGACATTGGTCACCTTGCCTTTCTCATCGATGACGAAGTCAACGAGAACGCGGCCCTGGATACCTTGAGCCACGGCAGCATCAGGATACCTGAGATAGGCGTAAACCCACTTCTTGAGGAAGGTCTCGGGATTGTTGCTGCCAAGGAAAGTCGGACGATAGTCACAGTCATAGTATGGCACGACCCCGGATCCCTGGCTGCCCATGCGGTTTCTCTGTTCCTTGTTGGGATTGAAGACGGGACGCTGGCCGTTTACCAGTTCTACCGAGTAGTTGTAGATATATTCGAGTTCCCTCTCCATCATATCGTACTCGATGATGCTTTCGACATCACGGTCGCTGCCGTACTCAGGGTAAGAGCCTGTGGAGAAGAGTATTGACGGGATTTCCTTGTCGTAGAATGCCCTGTGGTCAGAAGGAAATGGTTCCGAAAGGGTCAGCTCAGGATGGATCGGCTGGAGAGTTCCCTTAAGCTTGCGCACGATTACGGACATATCCTCGTTCGCGGAGGTGTAGGCATAGAAGCCGGAGTTTCCAGTTCCGAGGATGTCGAGGTTGATCATCGCGTCAATTTTGTCCGTGTCCTTGAATGAGCGGTTCAGAAAGTACCATGAGCCTGCAAACGACTCGAGAGATGAGCCGAAAGCCACGAATAGTACGGAACGCTTCAGCATGGTGGAGTTGAGCTGGAGACGTTTTGCAAGTTCGAGCATCATCGCAAGTCCCGAGGCATTTCCATTCGCTCCATTGTACACTCGTGTCCTGACCTCGCCATTGATGGTGACGTCGCGTGTTCCTATGTTGTCGAGACGGGCTCCGATGACTATGTATCTATCGCGGAGAGCCGGATCGTAGCCCTGGATATATCCGATTACATTACGTGAGACAAGGGTATCCCCTGCCGGTCTTTTCATGCCGAAGATGTCTCCATCCACAGGACTGAGAAGGTCGATTCCATAGCTGGTGAGGGTCTCGCCGACATACGCGGCGGCATCTTTTTCTCCTTCCGAGCCGGCAACCCTGCCTTCGAGAGCCATGGATGCGATATAACCAATATGATTGCGGAGTGACGAAATGGTCTCTCCGTCCTGGAGCTCAGAATAAGCCGGAGTCCTGAACTGTGCCGAAGCGGAAATCCAGGCGAAGATGAGGATGAATGCTGTCAGGAACCTCTTCATCATTCAGCTACCTTCTTGAGAATCCATGCATCGGGACGGCAGAAGCTCTGTCCCTTGACCTTTTCCATGAATTGGATAAACTCCACAGGATCGTCGGTTGCGCATGTGGCGATGGCGACGGCTCCGGAGAAGAATCTGATGACATCAGTCGGAAAGCCTTGTTCCCTGATGCTTTCGGCAAGCTTTACTGCATTGTCGACATTGTGGTATGTTCCTATCATCAGACTGTAGTCATGCTCAAGTCTTATGCCATTGAGTGACTTTACCTGATTTGAAGGCTGGACAATATAGCCGAGGTTCGCGATTGCCTCAGCTGCCGCTGTCCTTGCCTCCTGAGCCTTCCGGACAGCCGCCAGCGAATCCTGGACCGCCTGTTCCTTCATGAGCTTATCTTCATACTGCGCGATTCTCTCGGCACGCGCAGCTATGTCCGCAGAGGTGGGACGTCCTGCGAGAGTACGGAAGAAATCACAGCCGGTAAGGCTGAACATGAGCAGCAGAAGTGCGCTGATTGTCGATATGCGAAACTTCATCTCGGTCTTATTCACAATCTGCAAATTTAATGATAATTCCTTGAATATCTCTTATCTTTGTGTCATGAAGAAAACTATCCGACTGGAAGCCATCGACCCCGTTGAGATTTACGGAGCAGGCAACAAGATACTTGAGGAATTCTGCCGCTACTATCCCGACATGAAGGTCGTGGCGCGCGGAACCGACATCATTCTGGACGGCAAGCCCGAGCAGATCGAGGACTTCGAGACCAAGTTCGCTCAGCTCGTCGAGAGACGTCAGCACAAGACCAAGCTTACGCTGTATGATGTCGAGGACATCTTCGATGGCGAGACCTCTGCGGACAAGTTCAAGCTGGACGGCGATGCCACCATTGTCTACAACACAGAGGGCAAGCCTATCAAGGCCAGAAACCGTACACAGCAGGACATGGTCAAGGCTTATTTCGACAACGACCTGGTTTTCGCTCTCGGCCCTGCCGGAACAGGAAAGACCTATATCGCGATAGCCCTCGCCGTCCGCGCTCTCAAGAACAGGGAGATAAAGAGAATCATCCTCACCCGTCCTGCCGTAGAGGCCGGCGAACGTCTCGGATTCCTTCCGGGAGACCTCAAGGACAAGCTCGACCCATATCTCCAGCCACTATATGACGCCCTAGGCGACATGATTCCTTCGCGCAGGCTCCAGGAGTTCATCCAGGAAGGCACCATCCAGATCGCCCCTCTCGCGTACATGCGTGGACGCACTCTCGACCGTGCCTGCGTCATACTCGACGAGGCCCAGAACACCAATCTCGGTCAGCTGAAGATGTTCCTGACCCGCATGGGCTGCAACGCCAAGTTCATAGTGACCGGTGATGCCAGCCAGGTCGACCTTCCCAACCGCAATGACTCAGGACTGCTTCGGGGCATCTCTCTGGTCAAGGACATCAAGGGGGTAAGCGTCATCGAGTTCAGCAATGAAGACATCGTCCGCCACCCTCTGGTATCAAAGATCGTAAAGGCTTTTGACAATAATAAGGGGGAGACACTCCCCCTGTAACCCCTACGGCCTTTCCACCTTTCCGTATTTGTTCGTAAACTCACAAATACACGGCACGGCCGATTTGCTGATGCAAATTCGCTTCGCGAGAAAAAGCGACTACCCTGTAACCCCCACGGCCTTTCCACCTTTCCGTATTTGTTCGTAAACTCACAAATACACGGCACGGCCGATTTGCTGATGCAAATTCGCTTCGCGAGATTTAGATAAATAAAAAGAACGACCCAAGGTGTTTTGCCTGAGTCGTTCTTATTAATTTTATGAGGATCAGGGGGAGTTTCTCCCCATTTTATGGAGCCGTCTCCCCCTTGTTATTAGAATCTGCCGCCGCCGAAGCCGCCCATGCCTGGACCGCCCATTCCACGACCGCCGCCCATGCCGCCACGGCCACCTCTTGCGCCGCCGCCCATCATGCCGCCGCCCATACCGCCACGGCCGAAGCTGCCGAAACGCCAGGTGAATGAAAGGATGATGTAACGTCCGAGGGTATTGCTGAGGGTCTCAGTGTGCGCACTGCTGCTGTCGCTAACAGTGAAGGTCTTTGACTGGCCGAGGATATCGACTGCACGGAGAGCCATTGTTACCCTGTTCTTGAGGATAAGCTTGGTGATCTCAGCATTCCAGATGCACTCTGGATCAAGTGGAGTAGTATAACCTGCATACCAGCGATAATTCACATCAGACTGCACTGACATTCCGGTAAGTGACCAGTTCCAGGTGAGGGATCCGGTAGCGGTATTGTTCCAGTTCGAGATGTTGGTCTTGGTATCGATAGAGTTGGTGGTATTCGAGTACCTGGTTGAAATGCCGACCTGTGCCTCGATTGCATCAGCACGGTATGTCAAGCGGAATCTCTCGTTGAAGCTTCTTGAAACCATGTCGTTGACGGTAAAGTCCTTTGACCTGGTGAAGTCTGGATAGTCACGGAAGAAGCCGTTGTAGTCGAATTCGCCCTTGTTGTAATACTTGGTTACATCAAGATCCTTGCTGCCTTCGTATGATGAAGAGGTTGATGAATTGAAACCGAGGTCGTTCGAAATCGAGAAGTTGGACTTCGCGATAGGAAGGTTCACCATGGTATTGCCGCTGTAGTTATAGGTATTCTTTCCATTGAATGGGATTGAATATCTGGTGTTGCCTGCACCGTATAGGGTCGCGTTGGTGATAGGATCCTGAGTGAAGCCTCCGTTCAGTCTGACATTGAATGATGAAAAGGTCCTTCTGTTGTTGTAACGGTATTCACCACCGAAGTTGTGGCTGAAGTAAGGAGCAAGCGATGGGTTACCGAGGGTCTGGCTCATAGGGTTCGAGTTGTCAGGAACCGGCATGAGCTGGTTGATCGAAGGCTGGCTTGAGTTACCACGATAGTTGAGACGGACATTGTTGTTGTCGTTCGGCTCCCAACGTACCTGAGCCTGTGGAGACCAGTTCACTACGTTGATGGTGGTGTCAAGCTGGTAATTTGCCCTCTCGGTATCGTTGCGCATCTTGGTAGGGATGAGGCTCACACCGACCTGGGCACGAAGCTGATCGCTCTGGTAGAGCATGTTGAGTCCCATGGTCTGGCGAGTGGTTTCATTGATGATATTGTTTGAATATACACCATTGAACACCTCTCCGGCGGTATTATAGAACAGATTGTCCTTGCTGAATCCTGTATTGTCGAGATTGTCCCACGCCTTCTTCTCCGATACAGTCTTGCTCCAGTTGAATGCGTAGTTCGCCTCTGCGTAGAAATGGTTTCCGAGTGGCTCAGTGTAAGTCGCATTGGCATTCATTGAATATGACTTGCTGTTCTGGAAGGTACGCTGGTTGGTGATTGCCGAGATCGACTTGTCGCCGATGTAGGTATTCATGATAGACTGGGTGTATCCGTCTGTATCGGAATTGGTGAAATTTGGACGGATGGTGGCAGTCAAGGTACGACCAGGAAGACCGAGACGCTGGCGAAGCATGAGAGAACCGCCGATTGTGGTGCTCTGGCCATCGCTGACATTGTTGCTGAAGCTGTCGCTGGACTTGGTTCTGTCGCCGTTTGACTTGAGCTGATTGAACGAAGTCTGATCCTGGATGCGGTCGCTATGACTGTTGTTGAAGCTGATCTGAGGCTGGAACACAATAGAAGTGTTCTTTGAGAACTCATGGGTGAGACGCATTCCGAAGCTCTCGCCATAGTTGTTCGAGTTGCCTATGCTGTGGGTTTCATCAAAGATATCGTAATCACCCTGGCGAGAGGTCAGCTTGTTGACATCTGAACGAGAATCGGTACGTGAACCGTTGAGCTGTCCGTTACCTGACACCTCCATGCGGTCATCGAAGAAGTTGCCGCCAGCATTGAGACCGAGCATGCCGGATGTGGTGATTCCACCACCGCCGCCCATGCCGCCGCCGAAGCCGCCCATGCCGCCCATCATACCGCCGCCCATGCCGCCGCCACCGCCGAAGCGCTGGTTGTTCGCATTATTTGCATTTGCGATGATGCTGAGCTGGGTATCAGACTTGAAGTTTCCGAGGAATACATTGCTCTGGAAACGGTAGTCATCATATGCGGAAGCCTTTGCCGGGAGATCGTGTCCACCTCCAAGCTGTGCGTTACCGATAAGGCCGTTCATCATGCCCTGCTGTACGGTAAGGTCGAGGACTGTTGTCTCCTGGCCATCGTCGATACCGGTGAATTCAGCCTGGTCTGACTTCTTCTGGACAACCTTAACCTTCTCGACAATCTTCGCAGGAATGTTCTTGGTAGCCAGGTTAGGGTCATTGAGGAAGAAGGTCTTGCCGTCGATATATACCTGGGTGATGGTCTGGCCGTTAACGGTGATTGAACCGTCATCGCCGACAACAACTCCCGGAAGCTTTTTGAGGAGGTCCTCAAGAACATCATTCTCGGTAGTCTTGAATGCGGTTGCGTTATACTCGATCGTATCTTTCTTTACAATGACGGTGTTTCCGACAGCTGAAACCTTTGCTGCATCGAGGACTCTCTGGTCAGGTTCCATCTTGACCTTTCCGAGATCAAGATTCTGGGAAGCCTCGAGAGTTATCTCCTTTGTATAGGCCATGTAGCCCATCATCTCAGCTTTGACATTGTAGGTACCTGCCTTCAGTTTTTCAAATTTTGCAACACCATCGCCGTCACTGAGAGCATACTTGTACGCCTTGTCCTCGCCAGGGACGAGGAGCTGAACAGTAGCAAAGCCAACAGGTTCGTCAGTCATTGAATCCGTCAAGGTAATGGTAATGGTTGCATCAGTCTTGGCCCTCTGCGCGAAGGCTTTGTCTGAGAATGCCAGAACCAGCAACACGCTGGTAAGCATGATTAGTAATTTCTTCATGTGTAACACGACTTACAGTTTTATAAACACGAGTCAAAAAGCGCACAAACATTGTGCCCAAACGCCATTCGAGCCGTGAAAAATGTCATTTTTGTTCACAAATATTGGATTCCTGTTACATTGTTTAAGTTGGTCCCGGAAACAGCCAAGGAATCCGCACACAAAAAAACAGGTCAAGCCCGAACGGGCATGACCCCATAGCTTCTATCAATCCGGTTCAATCTTAGCCCCCGATTGCAAAAATCCGCATCAAAAGTCCGCATCGGGATCTTCTTTGAGCGAAGCGAGGTCCGCATCAGCGGACCGCCGCGGTGCCGTGTATTTTCGAGCTGCGCGAGAAAATATGGAAAGGCACTTAAGCGGCGCTGGGGGTTCGGGGGACATGTCCCCCGTATAGGAAGTTGAGGTACAGCGACTCGAACGCTGACTGGGGGAACCAAAATCCCATGTGCTGCCATTACACCATACCTCAGTACCAAGCAGTCAAACTGCTATATACAAGCCCCGCACGAATGCGGGGCTGCAAAGATAATCAAAAAAACGGATTAGAGAGTTCTCTTGATCTCAACTACGTGGAATGCCTCGATGATATCGCCTTCCTTGAGGTCGTTGAATCTCTCGATACCGAGACCGCACTCCATACCTGCGCCGACTTCCTTGGCATCGTCCTTGCCACGCTTGAGTGAGCTGAGCTCACCGGTGTAGATAACGATACCGTCACGGATGAGTCTGACTGGACCCTTGGTCATCTTGCCATCGCGTACAAGACAGCCGGCGATTGTTCCAACCTTGCTGATCTTGAAGGTCTGCTTAACCTCAGCGGTAGCTGTGATTTCCTCCTTCTTCTCCGGCTCGAGCATACCCTCGATACCATCCTTGACCTCATTTATACAGTCATAGATGACAGAGTAGAGGCGGATTTCCACGCCTTCACGGTCTGCAGCCTTGCGGGCCTCGACTGTAGGACGAACCTGGAAGCCGACGATTACGGCATCCGATGCCTCCGCGAGCAATACATCTGACTCGGAGATGCCGCCGACAGCCTTGTGGATGACATTGACCTGTACCTCCTCGGTAGAGAGCTTGATCAGCGAGTCTGAAAGTGCCTCAACTGATCCATCCACGTCACCCTTGACGATGATATTGAGTTCCTTGAAGTTGCCGATCGCGATTCGACGGCCGATATCTTCGAGGGTTGTATGCTTCTGGGTCTTGATACCCTGGATGCGGATAAGCTGCTCACGCTTGTTGGCGATGTTCTTTGCCTCGCGCTCGTCAGCCATGACGTTGAACTTCTCACCTGCTGCAGGAGCGCCGTTGAGACCGAGCACTGAGACCGGAGTTGAAGGACCTGCCTCGGTGACCTTCTGGCCACGCTCGTTGAACATGGACTTCACACGGCCATAGTTGCTTCCGGAAAGGATGACATCACCGACATGGAGCGTTCCGTTCTGGACAAGGATGGTTGCGAGATAGCCGCGGCCCTTGTCGAGAGAGGACTCTATGACAGCTCCCGATGCAAGTCTGTCCGGATTAGCCTTGAGCTCAAGAAGGTCTGTCTCGAGGAGGACCTTCTCAAGAAGGAGATCTACATTGAGACCCTTCTTGGCTGAGATTTCCTGGCACTGGAACTTGCCGCCCCAGTCCTCGACGAGAATGTTCATCTCGGAGAGCTGACGGCGGATGGTATCAGGGAATGCGCCCGGCTTGTCGATCTTGTTGATCGCAAATACCATCGGCACACCTGCAGCCTGAGCATGGTTGATAGCCTCGATTGTCTGTGGCATGACGGCATCATCAGCAGCCACGATGATGATCGCAAGGTCAGTCATCTGCGCTCCACGGGCACGCATTGCGGTGAAGGCCTCATGACCAGGGGTATCGAGGAAGGTGATATGACGGCCGTCCTCAAGCTTCACGCTGTATGCACCGATATGCTGTGTGATACCGCCGGCCTCACCTGCGATTACATTCGACTTGCGGATATAGTCAAGGAGCGAGGTCTTACCGTGGTCTACGTGACCCATGACTGTAATCACCGGTGGACGAGGTACAAGATCCTCCTCGCGGTCAACCTCGTTTCCACCGATCTCCTCAGAGATCTCAGCGGTTACGAACTCAACCTTGTAACCGAACTCCTCGGCAACGAGAACGAGGGTTTCAGCGTCAAGACGCTGGTTGATCGACACCATGAGACCGAGGCTCATGCAGGCACCGATGACCTTGACAACAGGAGTATTGTTCATGAGGGTGGCGAGGTCGTTCACGGTAACGAACTCTGTTACCTTGAGCACCTTCTTCTCCGCTGCAACCTGCTCCATTTCCTCCATCGCCTTCTGGGATGCAAGCTCGCGCTTCTCCTTTCTGTACTTGGCTCCGAAGTTGTTCTTCTTGTTGTCATTCATCTTGGCGTAGGTCTCCTTGACCTGCTTCTGGATCTGCCTCTGCTGTTCTTCCTGTTCAGCTTCGGTCATCGCAGGCTTGGTGAAGCGATCCTGTCCCTTCTTGCCCTTTCCGCCCTTGCCCTGCTGGTCGTGACGCGCATTGTTGCCGTTATTGTTTCCATTGCGTCCGCCGTTGGCATTGCCGTTATTATTGTTCTTGCCGTTGTTGTTATTGTTTCCATTCTTCTGCTTCTGGGCAGGCTGTGATGCACCGGCCTTGGTAACATCCACCTTCTGGCTGCCCTTTGCAATCCTCTCACGCTTCGACTTCTTCTTGTCGAACTGTGAAAGGTCGATCTTGCCGACAACCTGAAGACCTCCCTGCTGGGAAGGAGCTGCAGCAGCCACAACCGTAGCGGCAGGAGCGACAACCTTCACAGGCTCCACCTTAGGGGCAGGCGCAGTCACAGGCTCGACTGGCTTTACCTCAGGTACAGGTGTCGGTTCAGGCTCTGCGACAGACTCAGCTGGCTTTACCTCAGGCACAGGAGCTGGCTCTGGCTTTGATTCAACCACAGGCTCCACCTTAGGAGCAGCCACAGGCTCGGCAGGCTTAACCTCAGGCACAGGAGCCGGTTCAGGCTTTGACTCGACCACAGGCTCCACCTTAGGCGCAGGCTCTGCAACCGGCTCGACCGGCTTGACCTCAGGAGCCTGAACAGGTTCAGGCTCAGCCACAGGTTCGGTTTCAGCCTGGGCAGACTTGCGGTTGATATCTGTGAGCATGCTGCTCTTGATTATTGTTTCCTGGAAAGGCTCGAAGTCCTCCGCCTCAGGCTTTTCCTGCTTGCGTCCGGACTTTTCGAGGATCTCCGCCAGTTTGATGTCCACCTTCTCAGCCTTCTCCTTCATTTCGAGGTCCTTGCTGAAATGGCGGTCGAGAGCGGGAACGAAATCTTCTGAAACCTTTGCGTTAGGGTTGTTTTCAACCTGGGCGCCCTGCTTCTGAAGGAAATCCACCAGCTCGTTCAAGCCGACGTTGTATTTCTTTAAGAGTTTATTTATTCGGATTTCTGCCATATCGTTCCTTTAATGTTAGTCTTCAAATTCCTTCTTGAGGATGCTGATTACCTCCTCGACAGTCTCGTCCTCGAGATCTGCACGCTTTGCGATGTCCTCAGGATCAAGTGCGAGAACGCCCCTGGCGGTATCGCAACCGATCGACTGGAGCTTCTCGATAACCCATCCATCGATCTCATCGCTGAAGTCGCTGAGGAGAACGTCCTCCTCTTCCTCGGCTGCATCCTGTGAAAGACGGTATACTTCAATCTCACGGTCGATGAGCATGCCGGCGAGCTGTACATTGATACCGCCGCGGCCGATACCCTTCTTGACCTCCTCCTGGTCCATGAACACCTTGACCTTGTTGTCAGTGCCGTTGCCCATGTCGATTGAGGATACTCTTGCAGGAGCGAGAGCTCTCTGGATGAGGAGCTGAGGATTGCTGGTCCACTGGAGCACGTCGATGTTCTCATTTCTGAGCTCACGTACGATACCGATGATACGGCCACCCTTCACACCGATACAAGCTCCGATAGGATCGATACGCTCGTCGTATGACTCAACAGCTACCTTTGCGCGCTCGCCTGGTACACGTACCACCTTCTTGATGGTGATGAGACCATCCATGATCTCAGGGACCTCGGCCTCGAAGAGACGCTCGAGGAACTCGCTTGAGGTACGTGAGAGCACGATGTATGGAGTGGTATTGTTGCGCATCTCAACCTTCTTGATGACCGCCCTTACGCTGTCGCCCTTCTTGAAGCGCTCGCCAGGGATCTGCTCCTCCTTAGGGATATGGAGTTCGTTGCCTGCATCATCGAGGATGAGAACCTCCTTGGACCAGGTCTGATATACCTCGCCGGTGAAGAGTTCGCCTTCCTTCTCAGAGTACTTCTTGAAGACATTGGCCTTTTCGATATCCATGATACGACCCTGGAGGTTCTGGCGGATATTGAGAATTCCGCGACGGCCGAAGTCCTTGAGTGCGTATGGTCTTGTATATGTATCGCCGATCTCGTAGTCGGTATCGCCGGTTTCCTCGGCGACCTCCTCTACGGTCATCTGGCAGTTTTCATCCTCAACCTCCTCTACGATCTCAAAGTTCTGGTAGATCTCGCAGGTTCCCTTGTCAACGTTCACGATGACATCGAAGTTGTCTGCTGTTCCGTAGGTCTTGGCAAGCTGGGTGAGGAATACATCCTTGAGCACACCCATCATGACTGGTCTGTCGATGTTCTTTTCGTCCTTGAACATCTTGAATGCATCGACAAGAGTCATTACATTTTCTTTTTCCATAGCGATATAGTTTATTTTTATTTCTTATCTGAGAATTCAATGTGATAGCGGACAGCGTTGACATCGCTGAGCTGAAGCACCTCCTCGTGCTCTACCATCTGCTTCTTCTTGCTGCCCTCTACAGCCTCTTTTGCGCTGTACTTGACAGTGATCGACTCCGCATCAGCAGCGACAAGCGTCGCGATGAGCTTGCGTCCACCCTTTACGAGGACCTCCACAGCGCTGCCGAGGGCCTTGTTGAACTGACGCTGAACCTTGAATGGAAGATCCAGACCCGCCGAGGTCACGGTCAGGGCGAAGTCCTCGACATCACGGTCGAACGCATCCAGGACGGCGTCATTCACCGCGATGCAGTCATCCATATCTATCGAGCCGGACTCTTTCTCTATCGTGACAGTGACATCATTGTCCGAACTGACTGAAATATCGACCAGGAAACAGTCTCGCACCGCGAGAACCTTCTCCACAGTCTCGTTCAAAAGCTTTCTATCCATGAGCAAAAACATTAAAAAAAGATAGAGAACTGCTGTCCCCTATCCTTCGCACATGCAAAGATACCCAAATAATGATGAATTACAAAAAATATCGTAAATTTGCAGTATAACAAGGTGTTCCGAACAACACCCACTAAACTCAGACAATGGAATTTACAGCAAAACAGCTGGCCCATGTCCTCAACGGACGCGTTGATGGAGACGAGAATGCCAAGGTCAGCACATTCGCAAAGATCGAACATGGCAAGGCAGGCCAGCTCTGCTTCTTCGCAAACCCTAAATACGAACAGTACGTCTACACCAGCAAGGCAAGCATCCTGCTTGTCAATGAAAGCTTCGAGCCCAAGCAGCCCGTGGCTCCGACAATGATACGCGTGGCTGATGCGTACAACGCAATAGCGACATTGCTCAAGTACGTTTCCGACCAGAAGAAGACTCACCGCAGATACCGCGGCTGCTACACGCACATCGCGTTCAGCGCCAAGCTGGGCAAGAAGGTGTATGTCGGAGACTACACCAGAATCGGTGCGAAGTGCAGCATCGGCGATGGCTGCCATATCGCGGACCATGTAAGCATCGGCGAAGGAACCGTAATCGGAAAGAACTGCATCTTCTACCCCGGCGTACGCATCTATCCCGGAATGGTCATCGGAGACAATGTGATTCTCCATGCCAACTGCGTCATAGGTTCAGACGGATTTGGAAATGCGCCACAGCCTGACGGCACATGGGAGAAGATCGAACATCTCGGCAACGTGATCATCGGAAACAACGTCGAAATCGGTGCCAACACAACAGTCGACAGAGCCGAAATGGAGTCAACCATCATCGGCAACGGAGTCAAGATCGACAACCTCTGCCAGATCGCGCACAATGTAGTCATCGGCGACAACACCGTGATGGCTGCACAGACCGGCATCGCCGGATCCGCAAAGGTTGGAAAGAACTGCATCATCGCCGGCCAGGTCGGCATCGTCGGACATCTGTCAGTCGCAGACAACACCACGATCGCAGCCCAGAGCGGCGTGATCGGAACCATAAAGGAACCGGGCAGAACCCTCATGGGAATGCCGGCCATCGACCACAGGACCTTCATGCGCAGCTACGCGATGTTCAAAAGAGCCGGCGAGAACAAGTAGTCTCTTTTGAACACATTTTTTACAGACAGCCTCAAGGTTGGTTATAATCATTATTATGACTATCTTTGCAGGCTATTAATTTATAATGAAACAGAAGACTATAAAGACAAGCTGCCGATTCGAAGGCAAGGGCCTTCATACCGGCGGTTTTGCCAATATGACGGTCAATCCTGCCCCCGTGGGCAACGGGATCAGCTTTCATAGGACGGACCTCGGTCCCGACGCCATCATCAAGGCTTCGGCATCGAACGTTAGCAATACCGCCCGCAGCACCACCATTTCCGATGGCAGTGCATCTGCCGTCACTATCGAGCACATCATGTCTGCCCTTACCGGATTGGGCATCGACAATGCAATCATAGAAATCGACGGACCGGAGATCCCTATTCTCGACGGTTCCGCCAAGCCGTATGTAGAGGCGTTCACCAAGGCTGGAATCATTGAGCAGGACGCTGAGCGTGTCTATACCACCATCGAAGAAGCCATAGAGATCAAGGACGAGAAAAGCGGCTCATGGATCAGGATCGAGCCTGCCGACGAACTGTCATACGACATCGTGCTCGATTTCAATTCAAAGGTTCTTGGCGAGCAGGCCATCAAGTGGGATGGGACAAAGGAATACGCATCGGAGATTGCTCCATGCCGCACCTTCGTTTTCTTCCACGAGCTTGAGTTCCTTTTCAGCAACAATCTCATCAAGGGCGGAGACGTGGACAATGCGATAGTCATCGTTGAGCATCCCGTAAGCGATGCCCAGCTGGACAGTATCTGTTCGCTGCTCAACAAGCCGAAGCTCAAGGTCAACGAAAATGGATACCTCAACAACCTCGAGCTCCATTTCAGCGACGAATGCGGAAGGCACAAGCTTCTCGACCTCATGGGAGACCTCAGGCTTTGCGGCTTCCTCAAGGCAAAGGTAAGCGCTTTCAAGCCTGGCCACAGCCTCAATACAAGAGCCGCCAAGGCAATTATCGAATCAGTAAGAAAATAAGATCATATGAACAGAATACACCCAATGGCAGTGGTAAGTCCAAATGCCAAGCTCGGAGACAATATTGAGATCGGACCATACGCATACATCGACGCAAATGTTGAAATCGGCGATGGATGCAAGATTCATCCTCATGCCGTCATCTACTCATACGTCAAGATCGGCAAGGATTGCGAGGTGTTCCCTGGAGCCGTTGTAGGCGCAGTGCCACAGGATCTCAAGTTTGATGGAGAGATCACTTACGTGGAGATCGGCGACCGTGTCACCATCCGCGAGTGCGCCACCATCAACCGCGGAACCAAGGCGAGCGGCAAGGGCATTACCCGCATCGGCAGCGACACCCTCGTGATGTCATACGTTCACGTTGCACATGACTGCAAGGTCGGAAACCACTGTATCCTCGTAAGCTACGTAGGACTTGCCGGCGAGACCGATGTAGACGACTGGGCAATCATCGGCGGCGGTACCAAGGTTCATCAGTTCAGCCACATCGGCACCCACGCAATGGTAGGTGGCGCATGCAAGGTCAACAAGGACATTCCACCATATTCACTCTGCGGACGCGACCCTATCAGCTTCGCCGGTGTGAATCTCGTAGGTCTCCGCAGAAGAGGCTTCGAGTCAGACACCATCAGAACCATCAAGGACATCTACGACGTCATCTATTTCCAGGGATACAACTTCTCCGATGCATGTGACAGGGTTGCTGCAGGCTTCCCTCAGTCTGTCGAGAAGGACACCATCCTCAACTTCATCAAGAATTCAAAGAGAGGCATCGTAAGAGCGAACGATCCTCGCGACAAGGGTTCCATCGACATCTAGGACATGCTGCTTTCGACAGCATATTTCCCGCCGATAGAATACTTTGCGGCCATAGCGGAAGGCATGCGCCTGTCGGAAGACAGCGTCATGCCTTCAGTTGTATACATCGAGGCATGCGAGAACTACCAGAAACAATCCTATCGCAACCGCTGCCGTTTTTACGCCGAGAACGGCGTCCAGGATCTACGCGTACCTATTATCCACGAAGGAGGCACTCATACACTCCCCATCTCCACGATAAAGGTGGACTGGTCAACGCCATGGCTTATCCAGACTGAAAGAGCCATTTCCTCGGCATACGATTCCTCGGCATATTTCGAGTACTACAAGGACGAGCTCTTTGAGATTCTGGAGAGCAGACCCGAAACCTTATTCGGTCTCAACATGGCCATCCTGGACTTTTTCCTTAGAAAGATAGGCATAGCCGCAGAGATAAGGCTGACCGACAAGTTCACCCCAAGGGACTCCGGCATATATGGCAAGGACCTCAGGGAGGCCATCCACCCCAAAAGGAGCAACACCATTCTCGAAGACCTGGAACTGAAAAAGCCATACTTCCAGGTCTTCGCCCAGAAGCACGGCTTCATTTCAAATCTTTCAATCATGGACCTTCTGTTCAACGAAGGCCCCGATTCCATCTCTTACCTTTTCAGAATCTGAATCCAAAAGTGACAGCCACGTCAAAGACGTTCTTGGTTGCACGGATCTCAGGTGTGTAGTCGCCTGTGTCCGAGAGACAGTCTGTGTATGGACTGTAGTATTCGGCAGGATGATTAGTCATGCGTACTACATAATCCATGAAGAAGGATCCAGGTGATGAATAGCCGACGCCGAAAGCATATGATCTGGTCGCAGCCTTGACATCTACCACAGAATTTGACATCTGGGTGTATCCGCCACGGATAGCGAAAGCCTGAACAGGCTTGTACTCGACACCTGCACGGATTATAGACTGGGCAGCGCCCTTGTTTCTCATATAGTCATTGGTCTCCACAAATGTCTTGTTGTCGACATAGTCATCATTGTATCTAAGATCCTCGAATCTCATGCGGCCATAGTTCGCACGCTCGTAGTCAACGCTTACGAGTGCACTGCGGCCGAGTGTATATGCCGCACCGACATTGAATCTTGCCGGAGCATAGAGATAATATGCATACTCGCCAACAGGAGACTGAGCATCATAATAATCATAGGATCCCTGACGCATTATTTCCGTCGAACCGGATATCTGGTACTTCTCCTCAATCTCGAACTCGGTAGGGGTCTGGTATGCAGCACCGATCCTGAGGCCCTGGAAAGGAATCCAGATAAGACCGATCTTGGCGTAGATACCTGTAGATGAAGCCCTGTATGAGTAGTCCTTCCTCGCCTTGCTGAGGGAAACTGTACCAAGGTCATCATAATCGAAAGAGAAATCTCCAGGGTTTACCGGAGTCTCGCTGTACTTCTCGTCGAGAGCATATTCGATTGAAGGCAAGCCAAGGTTGAAGCCAAGGTAAAGACGATCGTCGAAGTTCATACCGAAATTCATCACGATGTCACGCTTGATGCCGGATGTAACCCTGTCATAGCTCTGTTCAAGTATGCCAGGCACCCTGAAATCAAGAGAACCGTCAGGATTTCCACTTACCACCTCTGTAGCTCCAACATAGTCATCGGTACCGTTCACCCTGCTGATAAGGCCGGACTGATATGCAACTGCATAGTCCCATGGAGCCGAGCTGCTGAACGAGTTCAGAAGGTCTGGAGAATAGCCATAGGCGTCGTATGCATAAGACTGGAACATTGACGAGTTGGCATTCTCACCCCACGATGACATCCTGTCATAATAGTTGCGCGTGGTATTCGAGATGAGGCCGAAAGCCATTGACCTCAAGCCATGCTTGCGATATGTATCCCAGACAAAGTTGAAGCCGATGTTCGGCATATTGAGATGATTCCTGGATGATTCGAGAGCACCGTAATGCTCGGTAAACACATCAGGAGAATATGACGAAGTCAACGCGCTCACCGAGATCGACGGAGTGATCGTGAACTGAGAGAAGCTTGATACCGCAGAACCGGCAGGATTGATGCCGATGGAACCAAGATCTCCACCGAGAGCAGTCATGGCGTTTCCAAGCGCCATGGAGCGTGCTGTACCTTCATAATGATTCTCACTGAAAGTAAGAGCATCATTCATGTTCTGCGCACCCGCGCAGATGGCTGCCGACATCAGCAGTGCCGATATGATTGTTTTCTTCATGATTTCTCTGTTTTTTGTTTAAGTCCGGTTATTTGATAGAAGTCTTATCGACGGCCTGCGCTGCTGCCGCCGCTGCTGCGGCTTGCACCACCGCCTGAGGACGAGCTGCCGCCGCCTGAGTAACCGCCGGTGCTGCGAGAGGCTCCTGAATAGCCGCTCGATGACGATCTGCTCATGCTTGAGCTGCCACTGTTGCTGCTGCTGTTGTTATACCATGCATTGCTGTTACGGCTGCTTGAGCTTGAGCTGCGTGAAGCAGATGATGACGATGAGCCGGCATTTCCGCTGACTGCTGTCGACGAATTCCTTCTATAGTTCGCTGAAGAACTGGTGGAAGCGCTCGTACGTGCAGCTGTGCTGCGGGATACTGTGCCATTTGACGCTGATGTGCTTCTATCCGCAACTGATGCACGGCTTGCAGCAGACGCGCGGGTTGCCACAGAAGCCGACTGGCGTGATGCCGAAGCGGAAGATGTGCGGGATACGGCGCCGGCCGATGTCCTTGAAGCGGTGCCGGAGCCTGCACGGGTCGATACGCCTGAACGGGTGGTGCCCGGAGAGCGGCGGCTTGCGCCTCCTGTTACGGTTCCGCTGGCAATATTCCTTTCACGCGAGCCCCATGAATGGCCTGCTCCGATACCATGGGAGCCACCGTGGATGTGTCCTGGATGATAATAGTGGTCGTAGTACCAGTCATAATAGAATGGATCATAGCCCCAGTATGGACCGCCATAGTACAGGCCACCGTACCAGAATGGATCGTAACCCCATCCATACCAGCTGGAGTAATATGGTCTGCCATACCAGCCGCCATACCACGGATCATAGTAGTATCCGCGCCAGTCCCAAGGGCTCCATGAATACCATGAGCTATAGTATGGGTTCCATGGATGATACCAGGTGTCATAGAACCATGGATCGTAACGGAATCCATAGTAATGGCTGTATGGATAGTAATACGGAGACATGTATGAATGATAGCCGAAATCCCAGCTGTCGAAGATCGACACAGTCGCAAGGTCGTCCTTGCGGTCGAACTGAATCTGGGCTATCTTGTTTTCAGGGATGATAAGGGTATCAGCCTGTCCGCGCTTGATATAGATTTTAGAATCTTTTGTCCTGGCTACCAGGTCGTCATCCTTGGTTGACGTTGCAAGATCTGCGAGGGAGGTGTTGGCGGCGCCATAAACGCCGTCCTGGAACTGCTGACGGGATGGATTCCTGTCGGAAGCCATGTTTACCGTTACACTGCATGAACTCAGTGTGAGAAGAGCAGCCGCGATAATTGTAATGTACGTTTTCATAGTCGGTTCCTAAATGATTTTAAATTCTTATATTTGCAAATCTTTATTGCAATTTCCATACCCTACCAAGGGTAGTTTATGCAATATTAGTCAAAATTCGTCAATAAACAAGTTAAATATTATGGCAAAGGAAGTAACCAGCAGATTCGAGAATTACTCACAATGGTACAATGACCTGGTAGTAAAGGCAGACCTCGCCGAGCAGTCTCCAGTCAGAGGCTGCATGGTGATCAAGCCTTATGGCTATGCTATCTGGGAAAAGATGCAGGATGTCCTGGACAAGATGTTCAAGGAGACCGGTCACGTGAATGCATATTTTCCTCTGTTCATTCCAAAGTCTTTCTTCAGCCGCGAAGCAGAGCATGTAGCAGGCTTCGCCAAGGAGTGCGCAGTCGTAACCCATCATAGACTCATGAACGATCCTGACGGCAACGGTGTCGTTGTGGATCCTGAGGCGAAGCTCGAAGAGGAGCTCGTCGTACGTCCTACCTCCGAGACCATCATCTGGAGCACATACAAGAACTGGATCACATCATGGCGTGACCTTCCTATTCTCTGCAACCAGTGGGCAAACGTTGTCCGTTGGGAGATGCGCACCCGTCTGTTCCTCCGTACCGCCGAGTTCCTCTGGCAGGAAGGACATACTGCACACGCTACCGCAGCCGAGGCGATGAAGGAGACCGAGACCATGGTGAACGTTTACGCAAAGTTCGCACGCGAGACCATGGCGCTTCCGGTAATCATCGGCCACAAGAGCCCTAACGAGCGCTTCGCAGGAGCTCTCGACACCATGACCATCGAGGCGATGATGCAGGACGGAAAGGCTCTCCAGGCAGGAACCTCCCACTTCCTCGGCCAGAACTTCGCGAAGTCATTCGATGTAATGTATACCAACAAGGAAGGCAAGCAGGAGTATGTATGGGCAACCTCATGGGGTGTATCCACCCGTCTTATGGGCGCCCTCATCATGGCTCACGGTGATGACAACGGACTTGTGCTTCCTCCAGCGCTTGCCCCTATCCAGATTGTGATGGTTCCTATCTTCAAGACCGAGGAGGAGCATCAGGCAATCCTCGACCGCATGTACGAGATCAAGAAGGCTCTCGAGGCTATGGGACACAGCGTCAAGGTTGACGACCGCGACACACTCCGTCCTGGCTTCAAGTTTGCCGAGTGGGAGCTCAAGGGCGTTCCTGTCCGTATCGCAATGGGAGGCCGTGACCTCGCCAACGGCACCTGCGAGGTTGCACGCCGTGACACCCTTACCAAGGAGACCCTCCCTGTAGAGGGCGTTGCCGAGAAGATCCACGAGCTCCTCGACGATATCCAGTCAAACATCTACAACAAGGCCCTCAAGTTCCGCGACGAGCACGTCCAGAAGTGCGACAGCTGGGAGGAATTCAAGGAGAAGATCAAGGAAGGCGGATTCCTTCTCTGCCACTGGGACGGCACAGCCGAGACCGAGCAGAAGATCAAGGACGAAACAAAGGCGACAATCCGATGCATCCCTGCCGACAGCTTCGTATGCGAGGAGGAAGGCGTAGACATCTATTCAGGCAAGCCTTCAAAGGGTCGCGTAGTATTCGCAATCTCTTACTAGAACATATAACTATGAAGAAGTCATTCATCATGCTGGCTGCGGTGCTCATGTCCGCAAGCGCCAGTGTTTTCGCACAGAACCCTGCTCAGGATGCAGCAAAGGCCATCGCCGACGCCAAGCCTGGCAACGAGAACGCCCAGGAGAGCCTTTGGAAGGACGATGCTGTTGCTTCAGTAGGCTTTACCAATACCCAGCTCACCAACTGGGCAGCCGGAGGTTACAACACTCTTACACTCCTTGCTTCCCTTGACGGCAACGCCAATTACACCGACGGTCCGATGTACTGGAACAACCATCTCCAGCTCGACTACGGTTTCATCCGTTCCGCCGACAAGCCAGTTACCCAGAAGAACAATGACCGAATCTATTTCGAGAGCAAGTGGGGTTACAAGGCTACCGATAATCTCAGCTATACCGCGAAGTACAACTTCCGTTCACAGTTCACCAACAGCTTCAACTACCCTGTACCTAACGTTGAGGATCCAAACAGAAAGGATTGGCTCAACAGCAGAGTCCTCAAGTCAGGTTTCCTCGCTCCTGCATACACCGACCTCGGTTTCGGTATCGACTGGGTACCTAACAAGTGGCTGGTGATCAACTTCGCTCCTTTGACCGGCGGTTACACCATCGTGCTTGACGAGTCACTTAGAAAGCAGTACAGCATGCCTCTTCTTGATGACGCTGTCACCTACAAGCCTGCGAAGTTCGAGTTCGGTGCGAAGTTCACTGCCGATGCAAAGTTCACCATCAACGATGTGTTCAGCTACAAGACTCAGCTTGTTCTCTTCTCGAACTACCTGCATAAGCCACAGAATCTCCGCGTGAACTGGGACAACCAGGTCGACTGGCAGATTGCAAAGCATTTTGCACTCACTTTCAAGACCTATCTCATCTACGACGAGAACATCCTTATCGAAGGAACTCCTAAGACTCAGTTCAAGGAGTACCTCATGATCAACTACACCTACAAGTTCAAGCCTTTCAGACGTTAATGCCACTTCAGGCCCGATTCGACGACGAGATTCGGAAGCTGTTTTCCAGAGGGGCACGTCTGCTTGCCGCTGTCAGCGGAGGCGCGGACTCCATTTGTCTGGCCGAGCTCCTTGACGCCTGCGGAGACATTGAATTCAGTCTTGTCCATTGCAACTTCCATCTGCGCGGCGAAGAAAGCGACGCAGACGAGGCGTATGTCCGCGAATGGGCCGAAACTCATGGCAAAAGGCTGTTTGTAGAGCATTTTGATACAGAAAAGTACGCTGTAGAAAACGGCGTCAGCATAGAAATGGCGGCACGCGAACTGCGTTACCGCCGTTTTGGCGAAATATGTACAGAGCATCACCTCGACGCAGTGGTGACAGCCCATAACGCCAACGACAATGCCGAGACTCTGGTCCTGAACCTCCTCAGAGGCACTGGAATCCGCGGCCTTGCCGGCATGGAAGCGAAGTCTCCCCTGCCATGCAGCGATGGGGACATTGTCCTTGTCCGTCCTCTCCTGGCTTTCACCAGGGTCGACATCGAAAGATTCTTGACCATAAGGCACGTCAGCTGGCGCAACGACAGCACCAACACGGACATCGGCTACAAGAGAAACAGGATAAGGAACAGGATATTCCCCGAGTTCGAGACAATCAATCCATCCTTCCTCCAGACCCTGAACGAAGACATGTGCCGCTTTGCACAGGCCAGAGACATCCTGGACTCGTGGTACGAGAGTATCAAGGACGGATTCTATGTCACTTCAGACACAGGGGCAGAAGTGGACCTGATGACGCTTTCAAGCCATGAGAACTGGCAATACCTGTTGTTCAGATGCCTTGAAAGATACGGTTTCAGCCAGGATAGCTGTGACAGAATCCATGCAATGGTCGTCAATGGCGTAATCAGGTCAGGAAGAGTCTTCCACTCCCCCGCCTACGATGGCGTGATAGACGGGACGTCGCTGGTCATCAGCAAGAGAGTCTCGGAAAATCATGGTGCGGTTGAGATTGCAGACGTAGGCCAGTATCGGGTGGGAACGATGACTGTCTGCATAAGCCATGAAAACGGGATGCCGGAAAGACTGTCCATCGAGGATGGTGTCATCTGCGACGCCGGCAAACTGCCTTTCCCATTCACTGTACGAACATGGAATGAAGGAGACTGGATGAGCCCGCTGGGAATGAAAGGTCGCAGGAAGAAGCTGTCAGACATGTTGAAGGACGATGGAATCGGCATCAGCCGAAGGTCCTCGACCGTCTGTATCGCTTCGGGAAGCCACGTTTACGCGATTCCTGCAATAGGAAGGATTGACGAAGCCATCAAGATAGATGGCAACACTGCAAGAATATTGAAGATAACCATCAAGAAATGAAGCGACTGCTGTTTATATTACCACTTCTCGCTGCATGTACGTTCCAGGTGCCCGTTGACGAAGCGCTTCTGGAGCTCCCGGCGTACGATGACAATGCGATAATAATCGAGCACAAGGGATTCACCCTTTCATACGACAAGGCCAACCATATTCCGTTCTGGGTGGCATACGAACTGACTGACGAAGAAACTCGAGGTGATGAGGATCGCGGCGACCGCATGTTCAGCATGGATCCAGAGCTTGACCGCGATCAGGCAATGCGCGAGGATTATACCGGTTCTGGATGGACCAGAGGCCATCTCGCACCTGCCGCGGACTTCCGCTGGAACAGCGAAGCCATGGATGAAACCTTCTACCTGACCAACATCTGTCCGCAGAGCGAGAAGCTCAACGCCGGCGACTGGGAGTTCCTGGAGCGCAGGGTAAGGGCATGGGCACGCGACTACGGCAAGGTCTGGATAGTTGCCGGACCTATCATAGGAAAGAACAGCTACGGCACAATCGGACGACGTACGGAGGTGACCGTGCCAGACGCCTTCTTCAAGGCTGTAATGGCATACGATGGAATGAAGTATATCTCCGTGGCATTCGTCATGGGCAACGATGATGAGCGCTACTACCTCCGCGACTGTGCGATGAGCGTCGACGAGCTGGAAAAGATGACTGGCTACGACTTCTTCGCGTCGATGGACGATGATATCGAGGATGTCGCGGAAAGCAGCTGGGAAGGCGATCCTTGGGGAATACGCTGATTTTTTGTTAACAAACAGGCAGATTGTTCGTCATATATCTGAATAAAACTGATATGGATATGAAAAAAATGCTTTTCGTGGTACTTGCAGTGCTTGCAATCGCTACCACAGCCGACGCGAGATCAAGGAAGGACAACGAAATCAGGCTCAAGCTGCTTACCAGCACAGAATATGGCAAGGCTCCTCTGTTCGGGATAGTCTACCCTGATGCCATAGGAGAGCAGACTCAATACATGGATACCTGGACAAAGAAGACACATCACTTCGGCGTCGAGATGCTTCGCCTCACAATTCCTGTGGAAAACAACATAAAGGCCTTCACAGGCCTGCGCATGGACCGCTACGAGTATTACTTCAGGAACAGGTACACCTTCGGATACGATGGTCAGGTATACCCTATTGAACTGACCAGGGACAAATGGCCTAACTACAAGAATTCCGAGCTCAGAACCACCTATTGGAGCATCCCTGCCGGTATCAACGTAAGACTTGACAGGAAGTGGAGTGTCGAGGCTTACGCCTTCGCAGGAGTCCTCGGAAAGTCAGTAAACATCGTAAGACGTCCAAAGGACAAGACTTTCAACCCAGGAGGTCTCAATGACTTCCAGTACGGTATCGGAGCCGCGATAATGCGCAGGCACCTGGGGTTGTCCTTCAAGTACATCCCTTCATCAGTTTTCAAGGAGGGCGTCGGTCCTGATACCAATACCTTCAGCTTTGGAATCATTCTTCACTGATGAAAAGACTTTTATCTGGAATAATGGCATTACTGGTCGCGGAGATTATTTCCTTCGCGGCCGTTCCGTATGCTGAAATTCCAGATATTGACAAGCAGGTAAACGTCACGGAACTGCTTGAATTTGCAAACAAATATATTGGCACCAAATATCGTTCAGCGGGAAAGAAGCCCGGAGGATTCGACTGTTCCGGATTCACTTCCTACGTTTTCGGGCAGTTCGGCCTCAAGCTGAACTCGTCCTCCGCTTCCCAGTACACCCAGGGCACCAAGGTTGAAAGAGAGGAGATCCGTCCCGGAGACCTGGTGTTCTTTACCGGCAGAAACGCCTCTTCAAAGAAGGTTGGCCATGTCGGCATAATCACGGAAGTCCAGGACGGTGGACTGACTTTCAAGTTCATCCATGCCGCAGTGACCAAAGGCGTGACCATAGACCGTTTCCCCGACGACTACTATTACTACAAGCGTCTTATCGGATTCAAGCGTATCGACGGGCTGGCAAACCCGCACGAGGTTCTGGATCTTCCTATCCTGAATTACTACCAGATGCTCAGGGAAAGAAAGATGGATGGTACTACAGGTAGTACTTCAGTTTTTCAAACTGGACTTCCTTATCGAGTGACTGAAGGAAGTCATCAAGGACATTCTGGTCAACGTCGCCAAGTTCAAACTCCTTCTGAGCATCCTTTCGTATCTCGGCTATCCAAGCTCTTCTCGCGGTGATATAGTCTTCCTCGATCTTTTCCGCGTACTCAGGGGTCACATCGCCTTCAATGCCGTAATACTCCCTGATGAGTCTGTATGACCATGCCCAGCGGTACTCGTTGTAGTTTTCATGAATCCTGACTAGTTCTTCCCTGATGGCGAGGACGCTGTCAAGGGTTCCATCCTTGATGGACTGTACAACCCTCATCTCTTCCGATACAGGGAGAAGCATTCCGCTGAGATCCGACCATTTTCCCGTTCCCACGTCGCTGAGAGGTCTCTCGAGCTTGTGTCGCTTGAGAAGGGCTCCCATGTACAGTCGGAGGGCTATGTCGTAGTACTTGATTCCCTTCTTGAGGGATGAATTCTTTATGATGTAGTCGTGGAAGTTGTAGTTCTCAACATCTCCTGAGACCTCTCTGAGAGCTTCGAGAGTCCTCTTGGCCGTCATGATACCGCCTACCGAGAATGGAGACAGCCAGTCGAAGTTGACAATGGAGTTCTTGCCGTCAGATGGTCTGTGGTCTCTCTTTGGCCACTTTCTGATGTCTCGATAAAGACCTACCGTCGTCAGATTTCTACCTGGGATGAGATACATGTCCTCGCCGTAAGCAATAAGGTATGAGAACGGAAGCTTTCTTGTGTCCGGATGGTGCATCAGCTTTCCGAAACATACCGAGAAGGTTCCGATGTGTGCCGGCAGAAGGATGTAGGAGCCTGAAGCCGTCTTGGTGCCTCTCTCCAGAACGCCATAGTGCATAGGACCCATCTTGTAGGCATGATTGGAGAAATTTGTAGCCGATCCGGCGTTGTAGAAGGAGAGCTCACAGCCGATGAGAAGGCTGCATTTGTGATGGCTGGCCGAAAACGGTCCACAGAAAGCCGCGCAAGCCTCGCCATTCGCCATATGGTTGTTCGCGAAGAACAGGGAGCTTTCTGCCGTGAAGCCGTCCGTGATCTTGCAGGCCTCACCTACGAAACAGTTCTCCAGCTTTGAGTTGTTTGCTATGGTCGATCCGTTATAAACCACCGTGCTCTCAAGTATGACTCCTGTTCCGATACATACAGGAGCAGATGGAAGACTCCTGAGGGTACACTCATTGAGACACTGAGCGCCCTCGATGCGGCAGTCGTTTCCGATATGGCAGTTTATGATTCTTCCCGTATTGACTATCCTTACATTGTGATGGATGGTACCGTTGACCGCCTTCTTCCTTCTTTCTGCTATATAGTCCTCGACGATCGATCTTACCTTGGAAGTGAATTCCTTGTCCTGTTCGTACTTCACCATGAGAGCGGCAAGCTGGGAGTTCAGTCCATCAAAGATCATGACGTTGCCGTCACCTACTTCGTTGAGAACGGAAATCACCTTTCCCTCGCCGAAGGATGGATTGGATGTCGTCTCGATACAGTACACGTCAGAGATGTAGCAGCCGTTTCCAATGGTGTAGTTGCTGATATATCCCCTGACATTCTCGATGAGACAGTCATTGCCAATCCTGACGTTCCTCAATGTACAGTTGAAAAGCCCGCAGTGTCTTTCAAAGCTGTCGGATACTTTGACGGTTCCACCGTTCTCGCCAATGGTGACATCATCGATGAATTTCACCTCTCGGCAGTATCGCACGTCAAAAGAGTCTGCAACAGAAATACTGTCCCAGCTGTCGGAAAAACAGCCATTGCTTTCAAGAATTGAGATTTCGTCAAGGGATAGTTTTCTCATATGTCGGATAATGGTATTTATTGGTTTGTGCTTGTAGGTCTGGTTATCTTATGGCCTCCACGAACTCAGGGACAGAATTCTCCCCTGCTGGAACGGTGACCACGATCTGCATGCTTCCCGGACGGTCAGGAGTGCCTGCCGAGAAGATGTAGTCGGTACCGTCAGGAGTTACGCGTGCACCACAGGTCGATGCAACTGTACCGGCAAGCATAGGATAGGTAGCGATGGCAGCCTCGAAGATTGCGGTCTCTTCCTCGGTGAGCGGCTGCATTTCGGTGTATCCAGGAAGAGCATCGACTTCACCCTCTATGAGACCCTGCTCGACGAGAAATCTGTCAAGCTCCTTTGAGGCCTTGTCGATGCGAGCCTGGCGTACACCATAGCATGCCTGGATGTCAGCCTTGGTCAGGGTTGATCTGAGATAGTCCTCGACAGTGTTGCGGCCACCGCTTCCGAAGGTGACGAATGGAACGATCGTCTTTCCCTCGAACTTCTCGGTCTCGAGAAGCGAGAGGATAGGATTTGCAACTGTTCCGAACCATACTGGAGTTCCCAGATAGATGACATCATAGTCCTCGAGGTCCACGGTCAAAGGCTTGAGCTCAGGAAGATTGTGCGATGCTACTTCCTGGCTTCCTCTCTGGATGGTCTCACCATAGTCGCCGTATGGGGTTACAACCTCGATAGAGGCGATATCCGCACCTGTCTTCTGCTGGATAAGTTCAGCAAGAGTCTTGGTGGTCTCTGTCTGGGAATAGTATAGAACCAGACTCTTTGATTCACTGCCCTTCTTAGGTGAGCAGGATGCAAGAGCTATCATGGCGATGGCCATAAGAATGATATATCTTTTCATGTTTACTTTATTGGAGTGATTGTGATTGTTCTTTCGTAGCCTGAAGGATATGCCCTGTACGCATCAAAGATCGAGCGGGCTGTACAACCTACGCCGCTTGTCGCATAGTCGAGGTTTACGGTGATGTCGCCGCTCTTCTGGAGCTGGTACTGGTACATACTCTTTGTAAGGTTATCGGTAGTGAATGGATAGGCATTGAATGCAAACGGCTCGTTCATCCTGAACTCAAGTCCCTTTCCGCTCTCGTCGGTGAAGCGTACCCATCGGTTGTCCATTCTGAGGCCGTAATCCTGAGGAACGAGGTATGGCTCGTACATATCCTCTACAGTATCCTTGTAGATGCCCATGCGGTAGCCTGTCTTCCTGTCAGGGTATGAGGCCTGAGGGCCTCTTCCGTACCACTCTACGTTGCCGAGTTCCTTGTTGATGGACATTGTCACACCCACGCGAGGGAGCCATGCAGGCATGTCACCCTCAGGATTGAGGAGATGGTGTACAGTGATGGTACCGTCACCGTCGATCTTGTATGAGTAGCAGCTTTCGATGCCGACATTGGTACGTCCGGTGATGTAGGCATCAAGCTGTTTCTCGACGGCTGCGCCGAAGAGAGCATACTCTCTTACATCGACATATACCGATCCGTCAACTTCGCGGGCCTTGACAGACATAGGCTTGTATCCGACCTTGTCGAGACCTGCCGAGTAGAATATGGTTGCTACCGTGCTGCTGTGTCCGATCGCTCCGAATCCCTGCTTGTTGTTGAGGACAGCCGAGCGTGAAGGCAGATTGTTCCATCCGTCGAGTTCATTTGCGAGCGGAGCTCTCCAAACGTTGAGCTTGAGCGGCTCAGTGAGTACATTGCGACCATCTACCTGCATGCCGCAGAGCTCGCCGCTTGCAGCGTCGAAGGTGTAGGTAAAGTTTGCACCCCTTGCGATGATTCTGCCGTCCGACTGCTCCATGGTGACGCGGCCTGAAGGCTTGGCAGCGACTGCGGCAGGGATGTTCCAGTCTGAGAGTTCAAACTGTTCCCATGCGACCTCATGACCCTTCTTTGCCCAGATCTCGTCCTTTGCCAGGCAGGTGCTGATATTGAGTCTGTACTCCTTGCCTGCCTCGATCGAAGGCTTTGTGTAAGGAATCTTGTATGCCTTGGTCTGGAGAGGATCGATGTCCAGGTTCATGCTGCCTGATGCAACGACCTTGTCATCTGCGGTGATTGTCCATGTCGTAACGTATGCAGAAGCATTCACGAAGGCAAGGTGGTTCCAGATCTCGATCGAGCCGGTCCTTGAGTCAAGAAGTGTATAGCTGAATGGCTGGGTGCTCTTCTTCATCTGGTACATCTCAGGCTGGATGCTTCTGTCCGGCCAGATGCTTCCGTATGTACGTGCACCGAGGCCCCAGGTGTAGAAGGTTCCCTCCTTGGTTTCCTTTTCGAAATCGAGCCAGAGTGCAGACTTTGACGAGTCAAAGCCCATGTCAGGGGTGACTGCATCTGCAAAGATACCGACGTTGTCTATGAGGGCGTCGGCGATGAATTCATTGGTGTCCTGGCCGTTCTTCTCCGCGTCGCGTCCGATGCATACAGGGAGAGGAAGGTTCCTGATATAACCGTTGAGAGGCTGGCTCGCTACCTCCTTGCCGTCGATGTAGATTGCCATCTTCTCGGAATCATAAACGGCGGTGACGTTGTGCCACTTGTTCTCCCAATCCGAAGGAAGATCGCCGGAGAGGGTGTTCTTCGAACCGTTGTCGATATAGAATTCAATCTTGTCCGCTCCCATCTGTCTGAGGCCGAACTGATTGTATCCCTTGGTGATCATATAGCCACCGCTCTTGTTGTTCTTGCGGGGAAGGATGTCGAGGGTAAGGGTGAGCTTGTTGCCGCTGATCTCAAGATTGTCACCACGGTAAACCTCAACCCACTGGTCACGCATTCCAAGGTCGAGAGCGAGACCGGTCTTGCCCTTGACGAGCTTTGCCTTGCCCATGATGTTGGCCTTGGTCGAATATGGAGACTTGTCCTCGAGAGTCCTTACAGGCTCCTCAAGGCCTGGGCTCACGAAGTCCCATACAGCACCGCCGAGAAGCGATGGATGGTCGTATATCTCTCTCCAGAAGTCATCGAATCCGCCGCCACCGTTGCCGGCAACCGAAAGGTACTCATCCATGAATGACGGTCTCTTGTCTGTCAGGTCGACACCGTAAGAGAGCTCGTGCTCGATAGGCATAGGATATCTTGGACCGACGATGTCTTCCGCTGCGTGCTTAGGCGCGTTGCCGCCGTACATCCAGTAGCGGGTAGGATCGTACTTGCTTCCCTCCTTGACCACTTCGCCGATATTCGGGCCTTCACCGGATTCATTTCCGGCACTCCAGAAGAGCACACATGCATGGTTGCGGTCGCGGAGCACCATCTGACGAACTCTTTCCTGATACATAGGGATGTATTCAGGGAGATAGGATACCCATTCAGTAGCATGCGCCTCGACGCCGGCCTCGTCTATGATGTACAGGCCATATTCGTCTGCAAGGTCAAGATATTCGTTGACTGGAGGATAGTGCGAGGTTCTGACGCCGTTGAAACCGAACTTCTTGAGGATTTCCATATCCTTCCTTACGGTTGCCTCGTCAACTGCATGGCCGAGGGTCGGATGCTGCATGTGGGAGCACTGTGCATTCACCTTGATAGGCTGGCCGTTGAGATAGAAGACTCCGTCCTTGATCTCGGTCTTCTTGAATCCCATTCTCTTGGTCATGCTGTCCACAGTCTTGCCGGAAGCATCCTTGAGGGTCATGGTGAGAGTATAGAGCTCAGGAGTCTCAGCCGACCACTTGAGAGGAGAAGCGACCTTTGCGCGGAGATGAACCGAATTGGTGCTGCCTGCTGCGACTGAAATGCCGCTCTTGTCCATGGTTGCCACTACCTTGCCATCCTTGGAAATCTCTGCGCTGAGCGAGCATCCTTCAGCGGCGCTTGTGAACGACCTCACGTCAATGGTGAGATCCACGTTGGAATCCTTGAAACTGCTGTCAAAGTCGGTGATCACCTGGTAGTCCCAGATTCTGGTATCAGGGCTTGCGAATACTGTAACGTCATCGAATATTCCCGCAAGCCTCCAGTAATCCTGGCCCTCGAGATAATAGCCGTCGCTGTACTTCAGGACGAGTACCGAGAGGGTGTTCTTGCCAGGCTTGACGTATTTTGTGATATTGTACTCAGAAGGTTCCTGCGCACCCTCGTTGTAGCCGACCTGCTGGCCGTTAACCCACACGAAAGACGCTGAAGCCACCTTTTCGAAACGAAGGAATATCTGATCGCCCTTCCATGAGGCAGGGATGCTGAAGGAAGTCCTGTAGGCACCGGTTGGATTGTATTCCATAGGAACCTCTGGAGGTGTGACAGCATAAGGATTCACCGGACCCTGCTGTCCACCGCCTGGGAACATCCTGCCGCCTCTTGCCTTAGCCATGGCCTCTCTAGCTGCCTGAGGAGTAATGGTAGCCCAAGGAGCTGAGACATTGCGGAATACCGCCTGGCCGAAGCCCTGCATTTCCCAGTTGGAAGGTACCTGGATATTGGACCACTTACGGTCATTGAACCCTGGCTTGAAGAAGTCCTGAGGGACATCATAAGGAGATTCGCAGTAAAGGAACTTCCAGGTTCCATTCAGCGACACGTTCTGGGCAGGGATATGGAATGCACGGCCTTCCTCCTGGCCTTCGCCATACATATTCAGGTTCTCCACATAGTATGGAAGATCCTGCATGTATGGTTTGTTCTGTGCGGTCAGAACGAAAGACGAAGCAAGCGCCAGAGCGGCGGTAATCATCTTGATTTTCATGGTTTTCTCGTGTTGTGTTGATTAGCATATAAAGGTACACAATCTTGAGTAAAAAACCAATCAAAGTCATGCCGTGAAGATGAAATTGCAACCTATGCTCCCGATGATTCTCCTGCGACTATGGATGCATAAAGTTTCCTGTAGAACGGATGCCTTGTCAGAGTCGATGCATCTCCAAGGATGATGAGCTTCATGCGGGCACGGGTCATGGCCACATTCATTCTTCTCAGATCCCTAAGGAATCCTATTTCTCCGTTTTCATTGGCACGCACCAGCGATATGATGATGATGTCTCTTTCCTGGCCTTGGAAGCCGTCTACGGTATTTACGGTGATAAGATGACGGAACGGTTTGAAGAACGGATCCGATTTGACTCTCTGTCTCAGATAATGGACCTGTGCCTTGTACGGGCTTATGATGCCGACATCGACATGATCTTCCAGCACTCGATTCCGGCCGACTTTCATCAGATAATCTTTCAATTGCAGGAGGCTGAGATTCGCCTCCGGCTTGTTGATTCTTCCGAATGATTCCTGGACAAATTCCTCATTGCAGTCCATGCCCTCGGTGTTGACCCATACGACAGGATTGTCCATATCCGAATCCAGAATGGTACGGGATTTCACAGAAGGGGCGCTCTGGACCTTTCCTTCATAGAAATAATCCGAGGAGAAACGCATGATCGCTTCGTTCATACGATACTGGACCTGCAGAAGGGATACACTCTCGGGATGATATGAGACAATCCTCTCCATCAAGGTGCGATCCAGTCCCTGCCGGGCAGCTTCATAGCATTTAATAGTAGGAGGCAGCTGCTGATGATCTCCGGCAAATATGACGCGGTTCGCCTTGCGCATTGCGATCCAGCAGGCCGCTTCAAGTGCCTGGGCAGCTTCATCGATGAAAAGTGTCGAGAACTTCATGCCGCTCAAAACCTTGTTGGCACTGCCCGTAAGCGTGCACGCAATGACGCGGCTTTGGGCGAATATCTGTTCCTTGATGCGCTGTTCCAGTTCTGTAGCCCTGTCCCTGAGGGAATTGATCTTCTTTCTTGTGCATTCGCCCTTGCCTTTCTGGTTCTGCAGGTCGCGGATGGCCTTGCGGATACTCCATAGCTGGGGATAGTCCGGATGATCAGAGAAAAGATGCTCATATGTAAAGGACAGCATCTTGTCGTTTACACGGGTAGGATTGCCCACGCGGAGCACGCTGAGTCCGGAGTCGACCAGCTTTTCGCTGATCCAGTCGACCGCCATGTTGCTCTGGGCACAGACCATGACCTGACATTCGCGACGCAGGGTCTCGTATATGGCTTCCACCAGCGTGGTTGTCTTTCCTGTTCCGGGTGGGCCATGCACGACCATGACTTCCTTGGCCCGAAGGACCTCATTGACGGCCTGTTCCTGGGTTGGATTCAGTCCGGGGAATGACATTGGCGCCATATTCAGCTTGCCAAGCGGAGCACTGCCGTATATCAGGTCTCGAAGCTCCATAAGACGGCCCTTGCCCGCATTGATGACCTTGTTCAGGGCCTCGAACATGAGTCTGTAGGAGGTCTCGTCAAAATAAAGCTGGACACCGAGATTCTCCGCAGTGGCGATTTCCATATAGCCTCGTCCCTGAGGAAGGGCAACAACCATCCTGTCGTCGTCCACAAAGCTGACGGTCGCTACGTACGGCATGAACCTTACATCGGTCTCTGAACGCTTCCATGTAAAGAATACGACAGGTTTGCTGTACTCGAAAGAGTGTTCCACATCCTTATCCTGGGTACGGTACAGTTCTACGACCAGTTGGTTCAGGGAATTGTAATAACTCTGACCGACTTTGACAGGATACCAGCACATTCCACGCCTGACCTTGCGCAGCACTCCGGAATCCTGGGTCTGTTTGAGGAATGACTCCTTCTCCGCTTCATACTCCATGCGAAGCAGCATGGCCTGGCGGCTCAGTTCCTGTATGGGATCTCTTGCAGGCATGACTTACAGGTTAAAGAACCGCAGAAAGCGTATTGAAATACGTCTTGCCGACCGGGATCGGAGGCAGGTCAGGGATGTTGAGCTCGGCGAATATGAAGCCTTCCTTGTCCTTCCTCAGAACCGTTACATGCTCAGGATTGACAAAGTATGAACGCTGGCAACGGCAAAGGAAATGCTTGTCGGCAGAGTCCTCTATACTTTTCATCGAGCATCTTATCTGGTAATCCTTTACCTTACCCGCGTCTAGATAGTAGACGACTACATAGTTCAATTCACTGCGGACATAAAGTATGGAAGAGGGCGCGATCGTCAGCTTCAGTCGTTTATGCTCATCATAGAAACGCACGAGACTGTTATCCTTTGGAGCTTCCATTGCTGCAATCTCCGCATTCTTGCTCATTACCGTCCTGGCAAGATAGATGTACAGGTATGGATGGATCAGCGTCATGTAGCAGAAGATCATGCAGGTTTCCAGTACAGTCAGGAAAGAATCCTGGCTGTGCCTCATCAACGACGTATACAGAGCGATGAAGGCAGATACGGCGAAGACCTCAAACAGGCACCAGCTGAGATACTGTCCCCTGGATAGCTCAAACCGGCGTATGACGAACGCAAAGGCTGTCCTGGTCACGGCAAGAGTTGCAAGCATGATGCAGGTGACCATGATTATGTTGAAACCGAAGCCCATGGAAGTCTCTTCATAATACTGCTGGATGCCGAAGGGATTGTAGACGACACTGTAGATTATAAAGAATACCGGCAGCACGATGACATATGTCACCTGGGTGAGAATATTGGGGCCAAGCACGAACCTGAAGTCGGAAACAGGCTTCATGTCAAAGTATCTGCTCATGGGACTAAATAAGGATTATCATATTTTTATACCACAAATATAGTAAATTCTCCGCCGAATGACATTTTAATACCATTTTTCATACCCAAAATCCCATTTATTTCTCGCCAAGACACATGGGATGTAAATTTGTATCACAAAACCAAAAACCGAATACAAAAGATGATTGCTGCAACAGACAAGATTGCCATTATCAGCGGCGACAAGAAAATAACCTTCCGCAGGATGCTCCAGCATGCCTCGGAATTTGCCGCAGCTAACAAGACAGACGAAGGGCAGAAGGTCCTTGTCTTCAGCGAGAATCGCGAAGGATGGCTTTATTCTCTGTACGGAATTTGGGCGAACAAGAGTACCATCGTACCCGTTGACGCCGCATGCACCATCGATGATCTCATCTACATAATCAAGGATTGCGCGCCATCTTCGATGTGGGTCTCATCAAAGAAAAAGGATATGGCCAAGAAGGCCATCGAGATCTGCGGAGCCAGCATTCCAGTCCGTGTCATCGATGAATACGAAGACAATGACGTGGATTTTCTTGAGCCAGCCCTCATCCCGGAGATTTCGGAGAATATCTGCATCATCTGCTACACCTCAGGAACAACCGGATCGCCAAAGGGAGTAATGCTGACCTTTGCGAATGTCAGAGCCAATATCGACGCTGTTTCCAAGCATGTACCTATTTTCACAGCAGATCGCCGCACTCTGATTCTACTTCCCCTCCATCACGTCCTCCCGCTTGTAGGAACAGCCGTAATGCCGTTCACCTGTGGCGGAGGCGTAGCCATCTGTCCTTCTCTGGCAGGTCCAAAGATCATGGAGGTGATGCAGAAAGGCGAGATCGGCATCATGATCGGTGTACCACGTCTCTGGCAGACCCTTTTCAGAAGCATCAAGGGCAAGATCGACGCGAACGGCGTGACACGCGCGCTCTACAACATCTGCGCGGCACTCCAGTGCCGTCCGCTTTCGCGGCTTGTATTCAGTTCTGTACGCAAGAAGATGGGCGGCAAGATTGCCTACATGGTCAGCGGAGGTGCCGCTCTCGACAAAGAGACTGCCATAGGCCTGAAGACACTCGGACTCGACGTGCTTGAAGGCTACGGCATGACAGAAGCCGCTCCTATGATTGCATTCACACGTCCTGGAGATTTCCGTCCAGGATGCGTAGGCAAGGCCATCGAGGGCTGCGAGGTAAAGATCATTGACGGCGAAATCTGCGCTCGCGGAATCAACATCATGAAGGGCTATTACGGCCGTCCTGAGGAAACCGCAGACGTCATCGACAGCGATGGATTCCTCCACACCGGCGACCTCGGTACCATCGACGGCAAGGGCAGAATCTCGATCACAGGCAGAAGAAAGGAAATCATCGTTCTCTCCAACGGCAAAAACGTCAACCCTAATGAAATCGAGGAAAAGCTCGAGCACTACGTTGACCATGTCAAGGAGGCGGCCGTGACATTCGAGGACGACAAGCTGGTTGCAATCATAGTACCTTCCGACGACCTCTCGAACGAGAGCGACGACAGCAAAATCAAGGAAATCCTCAGGAAGGAGGTCATACAGCCTTTCAACGAGTCGGTTGCCCAGTACAAGAAGCTGGCACGCCTTTATATCCACCGAGACATACTCCCTAGGACCAGGATGGAGAAACTCCAGAGATTCAAACTCAAGGAGCTCATAAAGACCAAGGACTGGGAATAGGAGTTGGATGGGGTTATTCCGATTATGATTTTCCGAAATTATGCCGTACATTTACACGCTTGACCGATAATTATAACCCTAAATACACACAACCTTATGTCCAACACAAAGAACGGAGGATCTAGTTCTTATCTCTTTACTATCGTCCTCGTCGCTGTGATCGGTGGCCTTCTCTTCGGTTACGACACAGCTGTCATCTCAGGTGCCGAGCGTGGTCTCCAGGCCTTCTTCATGCAGGCGAAAGACTTCACCTACACCAACTTCCTTCACGGTATCACCTCATCAAGCGCACTTCTCGGATGCATCATCGGTAGTGCAATCTCCGGCCTCATGGCAGGAAAGTTCGGCCGTAAGAAGAGCCTCTTCGTCGCAGGTATCTGCTTCTTCCTTTCTGCTGCAGGTTCCTACTATCCTGAGTTCCTCTTCTTCCACAAGGGTGACGCATGCCTTTCACTTCTCGTAGTATTCAACCTCTACCGTGTACTTGGCGGTATCGGTGTAGGTATGGCATCGGCCCTCTGCCCTATGTACATCGCAGAGATCGCTCCAGCCGACAAGAGAGGTACCCTCGTATCATGGAACCAGTTCGCGATCATCTTCGGTCAGCTCGTAGTATACTTCGTCAATCTCGTGATCCTCGGCGACCACATCGCTCCAAAGATGGAGGCTATGGCGGAGGGTATCAACCAGATCGTCAACGCTTCTGCCCTTGCAGCAGACGGCAACTGGTCAATCACCACCGGCTGGAGACTCATGTTCCTCAGCGAGTGTGTTCCTGCGGCTCTCTTCTCAATCCTCATCCTCCTTGTTCCTGAGACTCCTCGCTACCTCGCGATGATCGGCAAGGACGACAAGGCCCTCCACGTACTCAGCCGCATCAATGGCGACGAAAAGGGCAAGGCAATCCTTGCAGAAATCAAGTCAACCACTACCGAGAAGACCGAGAAGCTCATGGCTTATGGATTCCTCGTAATTTTCATCGGTATCATGCTCAGCGTATTCCAGCAGGCTGTCGGCATCAACGCCGTCCTCTACTACGCTCCACGTATCTTCGAATCAATGGGCATGGGCAACCCTATGTTCCAGGCCGTACTCATGGGAATCGTGAACATCTCATTCACCATGGTTGCCATCTTCTCTGTCGAGAAGCTCGGCCGCAAGCCGCTCCTCATCATCGGCTCGCTCGGCATGGCAGTAGGTGCTCTCGGTGTAGCTCTCGCAGACAGCATCGCTTCTCTCCCTGGCTTCATCGGCGTCATCAGCGTGATGATCTACAGCGCATCATTCATGTTCTCATGGGGCCCTATCTGCTGGGTTCTCATCTCTGAGATCTTCCCTAACACCATCCGTGGTGCCGCTACCGCTATCGCAGTTGCATTCCAGTGGATCTTCAACTTCATCATCTCTTCTACCTTCGTTCCTATGTACGAATGGAGCCCATCGGCTACCTACGGTCTCTACTGTGCGATCTGCGTCATCGCTGCCGTATTCGTATGGAAGCTCGTCCCTGAGACCAAGGGCAAGACTCTCGAGGAGATGTCGGCTCTCTGGAAAAACAGAAAATAATCCCGATATGGAAAAGCAGTCATCCGAGGCTGCTTTTTCCTTATCAAACACACTAAATCCTATTATCATAACATGTGCGGAATTGTTGGATATACGGGATGCCGTGAAGCATACCCGATACTGATCAAGGGACTCCATAGGCTGGAGTATCGTGGATACGACTCTGCCGGAACGGCCTTGTTCAGTGAGAATTACGGAAACCTGAACATCTTCAAAGCCAGCGGCAAGGTCTCTGACCTTGAGAAAGCGGCCGAAGGTCACGACAGGAGCGGAAGCATGGGCATTGCCCATACCCGTTGGGCGACCCATGGTTCTCCAAATGTCGCAAACGCCCATCCTCATGTTTCACAGAGTGGCGACATAACCCTTGTCCACAACGGTATCATCGAGAACTACGCAGTCCTTCGCGACCAGCTCAAGGCTAAAGGCTTCACATTCAAAAGCCAGACCGACACCGAAGTGCTGGTACAACTGATCGAGTTCATCCGTACGACCCAGGAGACCGACATCGTCAATGCAGTACGCCTTGCGCTAACAAAAGCCATCGGTGCTTACGCCATCGTGGTCATGGACAAGCGTACCCCGGACGTCCTCGTAGCAGCCCGCAATGCAAGCCCTATGGTAATAGGAATAGGCGAGAATGACAGCGAGTTCTTCATCGCCAGCGACGCTTCCCCTATCGCAGAATACACGAACCGCATGGTCTATCTCAATGACGGAGAGGTCGCAGTATGCGTAAAGGGAAGCCCGCTCAAGGTCCTCAACCTCGAAAACGACAGCGTGGAGGCCAAGGTCAAGAAGGTGAATCTTGACCTGAACATGCTTGACAAGGGTGGCTTTCCACACTTCATGCTCAAGGAAATCTTCGACCAGCCAAACGTTCTTAAAGACTGTCTTCGCGGCCGCCTGTTGCCTGAGCACCAGAGAGTGATCCTCTCTGCAGTGACCGAGCATCGCGAGGAACTCCTGAACGCAAAGCGATTCATTGTCGTCAGCTGCGGTACATCATGGCACGCAGGCCTTATCGGCAAGCAGCTCATAGAGGATTTCTGTCAGATTCCTGTAGAAGTCGCCTATGCCAGCGAATTCCGCTACGCAAATCCAGTTGTAGGCCCTGGCGACATCGTCATAGCTATATCACAGAGTGGCGAGACGGCAGACACCCTTGCGGCGATAAACCTTGCCAAGGCAAAAGGTGCAATGATATTCGGTATCGTGAATGCAGTTGGAAGCAGCATAGCGCGTCACACCGATACCGGCACATACATCCATGTCGGTCCTGAGATCGGAGTGGCAAGTACCAAGGCATTTACCGGCCAGGTCACAGTACTTATCATGCTGGCACTGGCTCTCGCACATGAAAAGAAGAGCATCTCCACCGCCAGCTATCAAGAAGTTCTCGCAGAGCTTGCGCTCATTCCAGAGAAAATAGAAAAGGTTCTAGAGCAGAACGACAAGATTAAAACTCTGGCCTCAAGATATGCTGAATGCAGGAATTTCCTTTATCTGGGCCGAGGCGTCAACTATCCTGTAGCATTGGAAGGTGCCCTCAAGCTCAAGGAAATCAGCTATATCCACGCAGAAGGATATCCAGCAGCCGAAATGAAGCATGGACCTATCGCCCTCGTCGACGAAGACATGCCTGTAGTATTCATCGCCACACATCACCAGCTCTATGAGAAGGTGGTGAGCAACATGCAGGAAGTTATTGCCAGGAAAGGAAAGATACTTGCCATCGTCACGGAAGGCGATGAACTGGTAAAGAAGATGGTTGACGAAGTCATCGAGGTGCCTCAGACCCTCAACTGCCTTGCGCCGCTGCTGACCGTCATTCCTCTCCAGATACTTGCCTACCATATTGCCGTTGCCAAGGGGCTGAATGTTGACATGCCTCGCAACCTTGCAAAGAGTGTAACCGTAGAGTAAACCGACATGACCAGAAAACTTTCCCCAAACGAACTTGAAAGCCTTATTGCACAAGGCAACATCATTCTTCCAGACACAGACATCGAAGTCGCCGAGAATGGATTCGACCCGTCATTCGTACGCGGTTGCCAGTTAAGCGGACGTATCCGCATCGGCGCGAATCAAGGTATCTTCGACCTCCCAGGAGGCATGAAGAAACACGCCGGACTGTTCTGTGCCAAGCTGCATAATGTCGAGATCGGAGATGACTGCCTTGTCAGCGAGGTTCATAACTACATAGCAAACTACCGCATAGGCAACAATGCTTTCATCGAGAACGTCGGCAAGATAGTTACCGAATATGATTCGACTTTCGGCAACGGAGTCCGTGTAAGCGTACTCAATGAGACAGGAGGACGCGAAGTGACAATCTACGACCGTCTCTCATCCCACCAGGCATACATGTCGGCGCTTTACCGTCACCGTCCTGATTTCGTCAGGAAACTTGACAGGATTGCGCTTGATTACGCCGAGTCCGTGCGCTCCAGCACGGGAGAGATTGGTGATGAGGCGACCATTGTCAACACTGTGACAATCGCCAATGTCAGGATTGGAAGCCACTGCCGAATCTCCGGAGCCAGCCGCCTTTGCAACGGAACGATCAACAGCTGCGAACCTGCATCTGTCCGCATCGGGCACAACGTCGTTGCCGAGGACTTCATCATCTGCAGCGGAAGCCAGATCGAGGACGGAACGATGCTCACACGCTGCTTCGTCGGCCAGGCCTGCATCTTCGGTCATTCGTATTCAGCGACAGACTCTCTCTTCTTCAGCAACTGCCAGGGAGAAAACGGAGAGGCCTGCGCCGTGTTTGCCGGACCATATACCGTCACACACCACAAGAGCACCCTGCTCATTGCCGGCAACTTCTCTTTCATGAACGCCGGATCCGGTTCAAACCAGTCCAACCACATGTACAAGCTTGGACCTATACACCAGGGAACCCTGGAGCGCGGAGCCAAGACCGCGTCCGATTCGTACATTCTCTGGCCGTCCAGGGTAGGCGCATTTTCGCTCGTGATGGGCAGGCATGTGACACATTCAGACACTACAAACCTGCCATTCTCATACCTGATCGAGAAGGGCAACAATACATACCTGGCACCAGGCGTCAACCTCCGCAGCGTCGGAACCATACGCGACGCCCAGAAATGGCCTAAACGCGACGGCCGCAAGGACAGCCGAAAGCTTGACCAGATCAACTTCGACCTGCTGACTCCATTTACAGTTCAGAAGATGATCAAGGGACTGGAGATTCTCAAGAGCCTGCTCGAAGCCAGCGGAGAGCTGAGCGACATTTACTCGTTCCACAGCACCAAGATTACGAATTCTGCCCTTCACAAAGGCATCGACTTCTACACCATGGCCATAGACAAGTTCATGGGCGAATGCATGGTTGCAAGGCTTCACAAGGGAGATTTCAGTTCAGAAGAGGACATGCGCCAGCTTCTTAAGCCTGACAGCCCGATCGGTTCAGGCGAATGGGTCGACCTTTCCGGCCTCATCGTGCCAAAAAGCGAGGTCGAGGCCCTTATGAATGATGTGGAAGAAGAGAGAATCACATCCGTTGACCAGATCGAGGAGGCCTTCAAGGCAATGAACGACAACTTCTCTTCATACGAATGGACATGGGCATTCCAGCACTACCAGAAGATCTATGGAGTCAACCCGTCAAGGATGACACCGGAAGACGCCGTCAAGATCGTCAACCGATGGAAAGATGCCGTCCTGAGGCTCGACAAAATGATCTACGAAGACGCACGCAAGGAGTTCAACCTCTCCAGCATGACTGGCTTTGGCGCCGATGGTGACCGCGACCAGAAGGAACAGGACTTCGAGCAGGTAAGAGGTGACTTCGAGAGCAATTCCTTTGTCGGCGTCGTGCTCAAGCATATCGAAGAGAAATCTGCTCTGGCCGAGCACATGCTTGAAGTACTTGAGAAGCTGTAGCATCCCATTTCAACCCAGATCATGGAATACCTCTCAAAAGAAAGATATAACGAAATCGCGGCCGAGCTCAAGGACCTCATCGAGGTACAGTATCCCAAGGTCAAGGATGACCTTGCCGAAGCGCGTGCCCAGGGCGACCTCAGCGAAAACTGCGGCTATCGTGCTGCCCGAAGGGCACAGGCAAAGATGATCAGCAGGATAAACTTCCTCGAGAAGGTTCTCAGGTATTCCAGGATCATCGACACCGACGTTCTGCCAAAGGACAAGGTCGGACTGCTCAGCAAGGTCGGGTTCACCAACCTTGCGACCGATACAAAGATGACCCTTACAATCGTCAGCCCGCACGAGATGAATCTCGAACAGGGCAAGATTTCAATGAAATCCCCTATCGGCGAGGCTCTGATGGGCCACAAGGTCGGAGAGACCGTTGAAGCCCATACCCCGGCAGGAATACTGAAGCTGAGGATAGACAGCATTTCAGTTTAAATTGCTACCTTTATTGTCACTAACCGTTACATTGATAACCATGAAAAAAAGTCTGTTAACCATCTGTCTCGCCGCACTGGCGGTACAGATCAGTTTCCCAACTGCATCATTCGCGAAGGAAGCTGCACCTCAGCCAAAGATCGAGGCAACCGTACATCTTGATCAGGTAGGCGACCCTATCCATCCTTTTGTACATGGCATGTTCACAGAGCTGCTGAGCAACATGTTCGAGAACGGAATCTGGGCAGAAATGCTCTCTGACCGCAAGTTCTTCTACGCCGTCGACAATTCCGAGACCCTTACTCCGACCAACTCCAAGCGTCACCAGCTCCGCTGGCGTCCAATCGGACCGGAGTCCAGTGTAACAATGGACAAAGAGGGGCCATACGTGGGCAAGCAGTCACCGCTTGTAAGCCTTGCCGCCGGCAAGAACGGTATCCGTCAGGCCGGACTGTGGATCGAGAATGGCCGCAGCTACGAAGGCCGCGTGGTACTCAGGTCTGAAAGCGGCGCAAAGGTAAGCGTGAGCCTCGTCTGGGGCAACGGTGCATCCGATCGCCAGACTGTGGTCTTTGACGACGTGACCAAGAACTACGCAAAATACTACTTCACCTTCACTGCAGGTGCCGACGTCCAGGACGCAGCCATAGAGATCGTGGGCGAAGGAAACGGAAGCTTCGAGATCGGAGCGGTTTCACTGATGCCTGCCGACAACGTCGAGGGCTACCGTGCCGACATGATCGCTATCCTTAAGGAAATCGGCTCGCCTATCTTCCGCTGGCCGGGAGGAAACTTCCTCTCAGGCTACGAATGGCGTGACGGCATCGGCGATATGGACCAGCGTCCACCTCGCTATGACTATGCATGGAATACCGTCGAGTCAAACGACATGGGCACTGATGAATACATGACATGGTGCAAGCTTATCGACTGCGAGCCATACCTCGTCGTGAACACCGGATTCGGCGACGCTTACTCTGCCGGCCAGTGGGTCGAGTATGTCAACGGTTCAGTAGACACTCCTATGGGTCTCCTTCGCGCAAAGAACGGCCATCCTGCACCTTACGGCGTCAAGTACTGGGGTGTCGGCAACGAGGCCTACGGCGAATGGCAGCTTGGACATATGGCTGCCAAGCACTATGTGCTCAAGCACAACTATTTCGCAGAGGAGATGCTCCTGAAGGATCCTACCATCAAGCTTATCGGCTCCGGAGCCTCTGTTCCTGAGCAGAGCAGCCAGTACCGCAACTACCACAAGCCTTTCCAGACCCAGCTCCCTGTCGAGTTCCTCGGCTATTTCGACTGGACCGGCCAGCTTCTCCTGAACTGTCTCGAGACCACGGACTACATGTCTGACCACATCTACCCTAACTCCAGCGCATACTTCGACGAGGCATCACAGAGCTGGATTCCTTACAAGTTCGATTTCCTCCAGGCCATCCGCCTTTCAACCAACAGAGTCAAGAACTCGGTTGAGACCATGAAGAAGTACGAGGAGCTCATCCCAGGCCTCAAGGAAAAACCTGTTCCATACTGGATCGACGAGTGGGTCCCTGGCCGTGGTGCCGGTTTCGCAAACACGATCGGAGCCGCAGTCGCACTTCACGAGATGTACCGCAGCAGCCGCTATGTGATGATGGGCGGACTTACCAGCTTCGCAAGCCTGTATGCTTCAAATGACGTCAAGGCGACCATCAGCGCGACAGGTCTTCTTTTCAAGCTCTTCATAGAGCGCCAGGGCGACCTTCCTCTCGGTCTGAGTGGAAATGTTCCGCAGCCCGCTCTTCCTGGAACGCAGTTCGTGGACATTCCTATGGAGCCATCCGGCAGCCCTACCTATCCTCTGGACATCATGGCCACAAAGGACAGCAAGACCGGCAAGGTCATCGTTTCCGTAGCCAACCCTACCGAGGAGGCCCAGAGCTTCGCACTGAACTTTGACGGAGGAAAGCCTGCAAAGAATGTCACCGTATACGCTCTTGCTCCATCAAAGATGGCCGACGCGAACACCGTAGACAACCCTGACGTAATCCGCGTACAGACCCGCACAGAGAAGTACAGCGCGAACATCACAGTTCCTGCGAATAGCGTGATTCTCTACGAGTACACCATCCAGTAAAGTGCATCCACTCTCGATATGAAAGCGCATCCATCCGGGTGCGCTTTTGACTTTCACTCAGTGCCGCGGCAGTTGTCCCGGTCAATGATAATAAAGACAAGCTTGTTTCGAATCCATATTACGGCAAGACATATGCGCGAGCTTTGACGCTAGAACACCAGACCGAGCGACAGGGTGACGCCGCTGATGTAGCTATTCTCCTTCATCGCGCTCATGAAGGCATCCCCTATCGTGCCGATATTGGTCTCGTCGATGTAGAGATTACCCAGGTTCCTATAATACTTCAGGTAAAGCTGGGCCGGGCCGTATGAAACACCGAAGCCACCACCGATACCGTACTCCAGCTTGTTGACTATCTCATCCTTGATATCATTCATGTCAGGGAGCTCAGGGAGCTCAGGCTCCCCGCCATCTCCCGCGTCCAAGGAGCCTGAAAGGATACCTTCAAGGCTGAAATCGCCGAAGAGTTTGTTATTCTGTGTGATGGCGTAGCCGATGAACGGCTCGGCAAAGATGAATGGTCTGAAGCTCTTTTTGATTGTCACACCCCACTGAATCTGGGCAGGAACCTCGATGAAGCCCACCGAGTTCAGAAGCGACAACTTGTCTACCATACCCTTGACGCTGAGCTTCTTGGTAGTGTACATGATGGACGGCTGGAACGCGAATCCGAGCGGAAGACCGATCCTTGTCGCAAATCCCACGTTGAACCTTTCAAGGGCGCTTCCTGTCTTTCCCTCCTCGGCCTCACCTCCGAAATTCACCCCGATGACGATGCCCGACATCGTCGTTCCACGAAGACCGCCGAGAAGGTTCATGGCAAGTGGATCTGCGGGCTCCGCCTGAGCCGCTCCGACTCCCGCCATGGAACTAAGACCGTTTAAGGAACCAAGGCCCTCCTGGAGCTGTGAAAGAAAGCTCTGTGCTGACGCATACGACGACACGAGTAGTGCCGCAAATGTAAGTAAGATTATTTTTCTCATGGCTATTGCTGGGCAAGCTGATTACTATCCTATCAATCCCAGTCGTCGTAGACGAGTGTGAGATTCTGTTCCTTGCGCGCGGCATTCTGCTCTCTGAAGTCGCGGAGCGGCGCCATGCCGGCTGTCTTGCTGTTCTCTACCAGGGCACTCAGACCGGAGAGAGCCCTTCCCAGACCTCCCAGTCCTTCTGCATCCTGGCCTGTTCCGGTGGAATCCGCCTGGGCAGCGAGGGTCTGCACTATGGTGTTGTTACCGATTTCCGAAGCTTTCTGCTCCACTTTGTTGGTTATGGAGTTGAGGAGCATATTGCCGAGCAAGCTGCCAAGGGCATTGCCGAGATCTTCCAGATTCTGGGCGTGAGCAGGCGCAGAGAACAGGACGATTGCAAAGAGTATGGAGATTATCTTTTTCATCTTTTTTTCGATTTAAATGTTACAAGTTCCTCGCGGTGCATGAGATGGTTGCCCATCATGGTCTCCGACTTGACGACGCCTACGTTACGGCAGTACCAGCTCTTGGTGGTCATGGTCATTCCGGCCATACCCATCAGGGATGAGGTTATTGTCTGCTTGAGCACATAGCACTTGAAAGTTCCTGCCGGAGTGGTGACTTCCTCACGGCCTATTACTTCATTCTCGGTCACCGTGGCCACGGATGGAACGCCGCCTGTGTCGAGACGCACGTCACCGATAGGCAACTGATAGCCCACGGCTAACCTGCTCGGAAGGAGGAATGTCTCTTTGCCCTCTATGATGCTTACAGAGCCCTCGGTGTCCATCGGAAAGGCCTGAGCACAGCCCTGGCGTATTTCATGGATGGTGAGCTGCATGTTCTTGCCAGCTTTCTTCTTGCCAGGCTTCTTGACCCTTGAATTCTCGATGCGCAGATCATAGTTGCCGCCTGACAGATCGCTAACTTCGACTATTTCACGTCGTGTGTAGCCCTGGAGTTTGTCGGACTCGTTATAGTTGGCGTACTCGAGCGTAGCCCCTTTGGTGACGCAGGCATATGGTGCCTGCGCGTGAAGATCTGCCGGCAAAGCCAGCACCGCCATAGTGATGACGAAGGATATTAGAACTCGCATAAACTGATGAGTCAGCAAAAAGACGTGTATACAAAAATACGTACACACGTCTCTAAACTCTTTATCGATTTACCGGGAAAACGCCCTCCGAATTGATAAAAACAGGTATTTTTAGACGATTTTAAACAATCAGCCCATCCGGATGCGCTTGCGATACTCTCCCGGAGTGAATCCGGTGATGGCCTTGAACTGACGCGAGAAATTACTCTGTTCGCTGTATCCGACAGATGCTGCAAGATCGGAAAAGGACATCTCGGGATGCTCCTGCATTCTTGACTGGGCCTCTGCTATCCGCAGCCCGCCGATGAATGTATTGAAGTTGACACCCTCCTTGGTGTTGATCATCTTTGACAGAGAATCCTTGCTTATGTGCAGGGTACAGGCCAACTGTTCCAGAGTGAGACTTTCAGTAATGAACAGTTTCTCTTTACAGATTCTCTCCTTCAGCATAGGCCAGCTGTCTTCCGTCCTGCCTACTGAAGGAGTCTTGTCAGGTGCTGCGGCAACAATGCTGGAGATCTTGAAGAAGATCGACGGATACTGCACGAACAAGGCACACATGACAGCATAGATCGCCAGCATGATCAAGTTGAAAAGCCCGCCCCAGAACTTGTCGAGGGTAAGACAGATGCATACCGAGTCGAATCCTGCCACAAGCGCCCCGATGAAGCTGTAGAGCGCGAGACGATACCTGGAGTCAGGCGCATCCGAGAGGAAGTTGCCCAGTTCCTGGCTGTAGATTTTCTCCTGACGGAAGAATACGACGGCATAGTAGACGATCTGGCCAATGTAGACAAACAGCCAGATCACGCGGACCGCGACGCCAGGATTCGACAGAGAGTGGAAGAAGGTCTCCCACGACGTCAGGCGCACGAAGGGGCAGAACAACTGTACCGCCAGATAAACCGCAGCGCACACAAGCATAGGACAGAAATTGAGCAGAATCTGCTTCCTGTGTACGATATTCAAGTTCAGCAGATTCAGGTGAGCCAGACCAAGCAGACAGACCTGTATGTGCGACGAGACGAAGAAAGGAATGAACAGCAGTTCTCTTGGCAGGCGTGCCTTGAAGACACAATATGTCCCCAGGAAAATGAACGACAGGGCCATCAGGATCAGAGAGATTCTGTACCCCCTCAGACGGGTGTCTACAGGCTTGACCGGTATGATTGCCAGAAAAAGACCCATCACCATCAGACCGATGATCAAGATCTCATATGACTGCAACGTGAATTCCATGTCACAAAGATAGTCAATTATTATAGTCAGCCGAGAAGACTATTTGTCCTTTGGATTCCTTGCTCCAATAGCCAATGGCGTAGATTGCGTAGTTCTTGGCAATGTTTTTCTGATCTTCATTCATTTTCATATGCGTCAGTATCTGTCAACGTCAAATATACATTTTACCACATTCACTTGAACATGCCAAATGAAACACTGCCCGACTAAAATATGGACTCCTTGAGCTCTTGTATCGCTCTAAAGCTCCTTCTGCTGCTTACGAATCCTGAGGAGATTCACGATCTCAAAGATAACCACAAGGATTCCGAGCCCAAGGAATATCCAATGTCTTACACCCACTTTATGGATGCCCAGCTCAAGAATATCACTAAGATTCATCCAAGCAATCAGTGCCCATAATAAAATCGCACGTATTGCATGTCGCTTCTGACTTTTGATTTCTTCGTTTGCATTCATAGCGGAAACAGATTATGTTATAATTACAGGGTTACCTTCCTTTGTTCTTGGATCATATCTGGTCATCCGAATCAGTCCCGTAACAATCAATACAAAAGCGATTGCTAAAATAGTCTGACTGATAAAAACAAAAATAGTCATTTCTCGTCAGATAGAGATAGATACTCTGCAAAAAACCACTGCTGCCTTGAGGTCTTTCTGAAGGAACATGTGCAATGCGGGCTGAATGCTGATATGTTCGCTGATCTGGAAGAGGCAGGTCAACTCGGTTGCCCACTCGTAGTTGTCACGGAAGCGGGCGTACTCGCTGTCATAAACAGCCCTCGTCATGGGGCTTTTCTTGAAATT
>JAKSJO010000007.1 GCA_024398125.1 Bacteroidales bacterium | reverse complement strand
TCTTACAGGGTTCGTTCAATTTGAAATCGGAACCTTGTGCTTGTCTCTCATTATTTATATAGACTCGTAGCTCAGTTGGTTAGAGCGCTACACTGATAATGTAGAGGTCCGCGGTTCAACTCCGCGCGGGTCTACTTGAAAAGCCTTAGGATTTTTCCTAGGGCTTTTTTCGTATCTGTACCTGACTTTTTTAGTCTATTCTATTGCATTTTACTTTAGAAACGCTACCTTTACATTGTTAAATCAATAATTAGAATGAACAATCGCAATAACAGCTTCTTCTGGTGGTGGTGCAGCTCAAGATCAACAGGTCGTGAGTAGTACGCTGTGTCCGGAGAAGTAAAGCGAGAAAGATACTTCGAGGCCTGTCGGAATCACGACGGGCCTTTTTTTAGTTTTAGACACTTTAAAGAATATAATACTTAACAGATAGCATGAATTCCTATAACGTAAATCCTGACGGCTTCTATGGTGAGTTCGGTGGAGCATATATCCCCGAAATACTTTATGCAACCGTAAAGAAACTCGAAGAGTCATACGACGAAATCATCTCGTCGGAATCCTTCAAGAAAGAGTATCATCAGCTTCTTCGCGACTATGTTGGCAGGCCATCTCCACTCTACTACGCTTCCCGCATGAGTGAGAAGTACGGCTGCAAGCTGTATCTCAAACGTGAGGATCTGAACCATACCGGAGCCCACAAGATCAACAACGCGATCGGTCAGATCCTTCTCGCAAAGAAGATGGGCAAGACCCGTATCATTGCCGAGACAGGAGCCGGTCAGCATGGAGTGGCGACTGCTACAGTATGTGCTCTCATGAATATGCCATGTCGAATCTATATGGGCGCTACCGATGTAGAACGCCAGAGTGTCAATGTGGAGCGCATGAAGATGCTTGGAGCTGAGGTATTCCCCGTACACTCAGGCAACAAGACCCTCAAGGATGCGACCAACGAAGCTATCCGCGACTGGTGCCAGCATCCACGCGACACATTCTATATCATCGGTTCGACCGTTGGTCCACATCCATATCCAGACATGGTTGCAAGGCTCCAGAGCGTTATCAGCGAGGAAATCAAGTGGCAGATCCAGGAGAAGGAAGGACGCGACTATCCGGACTACCTCATGGCCTGTGTCGGCGGAGGCTCGAATGCTGCAGGAACCATCTATCATTACATCGACGACGAGCGTGTCAAGATCGTCCTTGGCGAAGCCGGAGGACTGGGTATCGACAGCGGAATGACCGCGGCTACCATCCAGCGCGGCACACTGGGCATCATCCATGGCTCCCGCACTCTCGTCATGCAGACTGAAGACGGCCAGATCGTCGAGCCATACTCGATCAGCGCAGGCCTTGACTATCCGGGAATCGGCCCAATGCATGCCAACCTGGCACAGCAGCATCGCGCGACCGTCATGGCTGTCAACGATGACGAGGCTGTCGAGGCGGCATTCGAACTGACCAGACTGGAAGGAATCATCCCTGCCCTCGAGAGCGCACACGCCCTTGGCCTGCTGCCGAAGATGAAATTCAACCCTGACGATGTTGTCGTGCTTACCGTCAGCGGCCGTGGCGACAAGGATCTTTCGACTTACCTCAGAGTCAGAAACGAGAAAAAAACAGAAAAGTAATGAGCAAGATTGCATATCATACAGCCTGCCGGAAGATCATGGGCGACATGCTCACTCCGGTCAGCGCATATCTCCGTCTCAGGGACAAGTACACCCGCAGCATCCTCATGGAAAGCTCGGACTATCATGGATGCGAGAACAGCCGCTCATTCATCGCGGTCGACCCGCTGGCATCCTTCGAGCTTACCCATGGAGACTATCTCTCACGCTACGCGGCCAATGAGACCGAGCGCGGGCATATCGATGCTCTTGAAGGCACTCCGGTATACGAGGCTATGCATGCTTTCCTGGACCGTTTTGAAATCAGCGGAGAGGGCTCTGAGTACTGCGGTCTCTATGGCTATACTACCTTCAACGCAGTGCGCTACTTCGAGCCTACAGTGGGCGTCAAGGACAGCGTCGCAAGCGAGCATGACGCACCGGACATGCTCTATGTGCTTTTCAAGTATGTCATCGTGTTCGACCATTTCAACAACAGCCTGACACTTGTCGAGCTTCTCAAGGAAGGAGAGCAGAATCATCTTGCGCAGCTTGAGAGGACCATCAATGAGGGACGTTCTTCATTCTATGAGTTCCGTGCATGCGGAGATTTCACCAGCACGCTTACCGACGAGGAACACAAGGCCAACATACGTCGCGGCATCGAGCACTGCAAGCGTGGAGACGTATTCCAGATAGTTCTTTCGCGCCGCTTCATCCAGAGCTTCGAGGGCGATGACTTCCAGGTATACCGTGCACTCCGAAGCATCAATCCATCTCCATACCTGTTCTATTTCGACATGGGTGGCGTGCGCATCTTCGGTTCAAGCCCGGAGACTCACTGCCGCATCCAGGGACGTCATGCGTATATCGATCCGATTGCAGGCACCACCCGCCGCACCGGAAACGCCGAACAGGATGCGCGCAATGCCGAGTACCTTCGCAACGACCCTAAGGAGAATGCAGAGCATGTGATGCTTGTCGACCTGGCCCGCAACGACCTGAGCCGCAACTGTCATGGCGTTCATGTGGATTTCTACAAGGACATGCAGTATTACAGCCATGTCATCCATCTGGTCAGCCGTGTCAGCGGAGAACTGGACAACGACGCGGACCCTTTAAAGGCTTTCATCGACACCTTCCCTGCCGGCACCCTGAGCGGAGCGCCGAAGATCCGTGCAATGCAGCTTATCGGCGACTATGAGCCTCATAACAGAGGTGCATATGGCGGATGTATCGGATTCATAGGCATGGATGGGTCTCTGAACCAGGCCATCACCATCCGTACATTCGTAAGCCGCAGCGGCGAGCTGTGGTTCCAGGCTGGCGGCGGCATCGTGGCTGCAAGCAACGAGGAGTATGAGCTCCAGGAAGTAAACAACAAGCTCGGTGCGCTCCGCAAGGCGATCACCCTGGCTGAAACCCTCTAAAACTGAATGGACATGAAACTCGTTATCATAGACAATTACGATTCATTCACCTTCAATCTCAGCCATCTTTTCAAGGAACTCGGGGCAGAGGTTGACACAGTGAGAAATGACAGATTCGAGCTTGAAGATCTCGAAAAATATGACAGGATTGTCCTTTCTCCAGGCCCAGGCATCCCTTCGGAGGCCGGCAAGCTCATGGACGCCATCGCTTATTACAAGGGCAGAAAGCCAATGCTGGGAGTATGTCTCGGCCACCAGGCGATAGGCGAGGCCTTCGGTGCCAGCCTGACCAACCTGGATCATGTGGTCCATGGCATCCAGACCCCTTGCCGCAAGACCTGCGACGAGCTGCTCTTCAACGGCCTGGACGGCGATTTTCAGGTAGGCCGCTATCATTCATGGGTGGTCGACCACGCAGGCCTTCCTGACTGCCTTGAGGTCACTGCGCTCAGCGATGATGGCCAGATTATGGCGATGCGTCATAAGGAATACGATATCCGCGGCATTCAGTTCCACCCCGAGAGCGTACTGACTCCGGAGGGCCGCACCATGATTGCGAACTGGCTAAACGAAAACAAATAGACAGATAGATATGAAACAGATCCTTACTTCACTTGTCAGCGGTCAGACCCTTGAGCGCGAAACGACACACCAGGTGATGCTCCGCATCGCCAACGGCGAATGCTCCGACATCCAGATCACAGCCTTCCTTGCAGCCATGCAGCTCCGTGGCGTTACCGTGGACGAGCTTCTCGGAATGCGTGACGGACTTCTCGAGACCGGTATTCCGGTAGACCTTTCTGCGTACGAGCCACTTGACATCGTAGGAACCGGCGGCGACGGAAAAAATACATTCAATATCTCTACTACCTCATGTTTCGTAGTGGCAGGTGCAGGTATCAAGGTCGCAAAGCACGGAGCATACGCAGCTACCTGCGTCAGCGGCGCCAGCAACTGTATCGAAGGCCTCGGCGTAAAGCTCAACACTGATGCCGAGCAGCATCAGCGCAACCTCGAAAAGTGCGGCTTTACATACCTCCATGCCCCACTGTTCGCTAAGGGAATGAAGAATGTCGCTCCGGTCCGCAGGGCCATGGAGATTCCGACCCTCTTCAATCTCCTTGGACCGCTCATCAATCCATGCCGTCCGAAGTATCAGCTCCTTGGCACCGCAAACCTTGAGCAGATGCGTTTCTATGGCAGCGTGAACGAGAAGGTAGGCACAACCTACGGCATCATCTCAAGCATCGACGGCTACGACGAGATTTCGCTCACCGGCGACTTCAAGATCAAGACCCGCCGTCGCGAGGAAATCTTCTCCCCAAGCGACCTCGGCCTTCCTGTATACACCCAGGCCGACATCACAGGTGGAGCGAGCAGGGAAGAGGCATTCAAGATTTTCCTCAGCGTGCTTGACGGTACCTCGACCCAGGCCCAGAAGGACGTCGTTATCGCAAACTCAGCCTTCGCCATCAACCTTGTACGTCCTGAGATTTCAGTCATGGACTGCGTTGCTATGGCGCGCGAGTCGATCGAGAGCGGTGCTGCCCTCAAGGTCATGAAGGAGTACGTTGCACTTAACAGCTAGGACATGCCTAAGGATATTCTCCAGGAGATAGTCGCAGCAAAGCGCATCGAGGTCGCGAGGACAAAGGAACTCGTGCATATAGATGTGCTGGAAAAGGCCGTAGCATCGCTTCCTTGCGCTCCGAAGCGTTCGATGAAGGAATTGCTCGTCTCGTCGTCTTCGGGCATCATAGCGGAGTTTAAACGCCGTTCTCCTTCCAAGGGGTGGATACATGAGGATGCCCGTCCCGAGGACGTCGTTCCAACTTACGCCGCAAGCGGAGCATCCGCCTTGTCCATCCTTACCGATATGGACTATTTCGGCGGTTGTCTCGAGTTCATCGAGAGAGTGCGCCCGATGGTGGAAACACCGATCATGCGCAAGGAGTTCATAATCGACCCCTACCAGCTTTTCGAGGCGCGCAAGGCCGGAGCAGATGCCGTGCTGCTGATCGCAGCCTGTCTCTCGAAGGAGGAATGTGCCAGCCTGAACAATCTTGCACATGAGCTTGGGATGGAGACCCTGCTGGAGATTCATGGAGAAAAGGAACTTGACTACTGTGACTTCGACGCATCGATGATAGGCGTCAACAACAGAAACCTCGGCACGTTCGTGACCGACGTGCGCAACTCCTTCGACATCGCGTCCAAGCTGCCCGGCGACCGCGTCCTCGTGAGCGAGAGCGGTCTCAGCGACCCGGCTACTGTCCGTGAACTCCGTGAGGCTGGCTTCCGCGGCTTCCTCATGGGAGAGCAGTTCATGAAGCAGGCTGATCCTGGAAAGGCCCTGGCTGAATTCATCTCTAAGATATGATGATCAAGGTCTGCGGCATGCGCGATCCGGCGAACATACGCGCGGTAGAGAGTCTCGGCATCGACATGATGGGTTTCATCTTTTATCCGAAATCATCAAGGTATGTCGCTTCAAGGCCAGACTATCTGCCAGCTTCTCTCAAGAAGGTCGGTGTGTTCGTGAATGCTGATGAAGAGGAGATCCTGTCCCGTGTCGGGGTGTTCGGGCTTGACTTTGTCCAGCTTCATGGCAGCGAGAGCACTGAGCTTTGCGACAGTCTGCGTGCTGCTGGTGTCTCTGTGATCAAGGTGTTCAGTGTCGCTTCAAGCGATGACCTGAAGCTTTGTGCGGCCTATGAGGGCCATGCGGACCTGTTCCTTTTCGATACCAGATGCGATCAGTATGGAGGCAGCGGTGCGAGCTTTGACTGGACCATACTTGACGCCTACAATGGCGGGACGCAGTTCCTGCTCAGTGGAGGGATCGGCCCTTCAAGCGTTGCCGGGCTGAGGTCGTTCCACCATCCGAAATGCTGTGGTGTGGATCTTAACTCAAGATTCGAGATATCGCCGGCCAACAAGGATGTGGAGTTGCTCGAGAGATTCATCAAAGAATACAGAAACGAAGCTTGTACGGCTTCCGAAAAAGAAATATAACATGAACAGAATTAACAAGCTATTCAAGGAAAAAGGCAGAAATCTGCTTTCAATATACTTTACCGCCGGTCATCCCGCAGGTGTGTCTCCTTCGGATGTCATCGTATCGCTGGAGAAGCATGGCGTCGACATGATCGAGGTAGGCATCCCTTTCAGCGACCCTATGGCTGACGGCCCTGTAATCCAGGATGCCGCTACGAAGGCGCTGAAGAACGGAATGAGCCTCAAGAAGCTGTTCGCTGACCTCGCGGACATTAGAAGCAAGGCCAGCCTTCCTCTCGTCATGATGGGATATCTCAACCCGATCATCCAGTATGGCTTCGAGAACTTCTGCCAGTCCTGCAACGAGGCCGGCATCGACGGTGTGATCATCCCGGACCTCCCGTTCGCGGATTACCTCAGGGACTTCAAGCCTATTGCCGACAGGCACGATGTAAGAATCATCATGCTCATCACTCCGGAGACCTCGGAGGAGCGTATCCGTTTCATCGATTCCAACACCGACGGCTTCATCTATATGGTCAGTTCGGCAGCCATCACAGGAGCCCAGAAGGAGTTCAACGAGGCAAAGCAGGAGTACTTCAGGCGAATCAATGCGATGGGCCTCAGGAATCCCCGCATGATCGGCTTCGGCATCAGCAACAAGCAGACCCTGACAAGTGCCCAGGACAATGCCTCCGGCGCAATCATCGGAAGCCGCTTCGTCCAGCTTCTTGACGAAACAGGCAATCCTGACCAGGCCATCGATACCCTCTTCCAGAACCTCGAAGCCTGAATCGGTTTCTTGATCCATACAAAACGAAAGAAAGGGTGACCGATGCAGGTCACCCTTTCACGTTATAGTTGGTTGTCAATGGATGTCATTCCTGGACCGCAACTATTCCCACTCGATTGTTGCAGGTGGTTTTGAAGAGATGTCATAGCATACTCTGTTGACTCCCTTGACCTTGTTGATGATGTCGTTTGACACCTTCGCCATGAAGTCGTATGGGAATGGGAACCAGTCTGCGGTCATTCCGTCGGTAGAGGTTACTGCACGGAGTGCAACTGTATACTCGTATGTTCTCTCGTCACCCATGACGCCTACGCTGCGGACTGGAAGGAGCATGACTCCTGCCTGCCAGATTGCATCATAGAGGTTGGTTGCAGTGCGCAGAGGCTCTGCTGCTGCAGGAAGCTCGCAAGGCCAGCTCCTGAGGCTCTTGATGAAAATGTCGTCGGCGTTGCGGAGAATCTCGAGCTTGTCCTCAGTGATCTCTCCGAGGATACGGATACCAAGAGATGGTCCTGGGAACGGATGACGTGATACCAGCTCTTCCTTGATGCCGAGAGCACGTCCTACGCGACGGACCTCATCCTTGAAGAGGCTTCTGAGAGGCTCCACGAGCTTGAGGTTCATCTTCTCAGGAAGACCGCCAACGTTGTGGTGACTCTTGATCTTAGCTGAAGGACCGTTGACTGAGCATGACTCGATAACATCAGGGTAGATGGTTCCCTGTGCAAGCCATCTTGCATTCTCAATCTTCATTGCTTCAGTATTGAATACGTCGATGAAGGTCTTTCCGATGGCCTTTCTCTTGCCTTCAGGGTCGCTGATTCCTGCAAGTGCGTCGAGGAAAAGCTTTCCGGCTCTTGCTCCGATCACGTTGAGGCCCATGTCCTTGTATGACTCAAGTACATCTTCGAACTCGTTCTTGCGGAGAAGACCGTTGTCTACGAAGATACAGGTGAGGTTCTGGCCGATAGCCCTGTTGAGGAGCACTGCTGCCACAGTAGAGTCGACGCCGCCGCTGAGTCCGAGGATGACCTTGTCGTTGCCGACCTTTGCACGGATTTCCTCGATGGCGGTGCTGATGAATGAATCCGCTGTCCAGTCGCCCTTGCAGCCACATACACCCTTTACGAAGTTCTCGAGCATCTTGGGACCTTCCTTCGAGTGGAAAACCTCTGGATGGAACTGTACTGCGTATGTGTCCTCGCCCTTGATGTGGTATGCTGCGTTTACTACGTCGCTTGTCGAACCGATCACCTCGGCTCCCTCAGGAAGCGCGGTGATGGTGTCTCCATGTGACATCCATACCTGGCTTGAAGCGCTGACGCCCTGGAAAAGAGGGCATGCTGCGTCGGTTACATTGAACATTGCGCGTCCGTACTCGCGAGAGCCTGAAGCCTCTACCTTGCCGCCGAAATGATGTGCGAGGTACTGAGCTCCATAGCAGATGCCGAGCAAAGGGTACTTGCCCTTGATGCCGCTCAGGTCAACGATAGGAGCGTTTTCCTGGCGGACAGAGGCAGGGCTGCCTGAAAGGATCACTCCTTTCACGGTCTCGTCAAAAGCAGGGACCTTGTTGAAAGGGTGGATCTCGCAATAGACATTCAGTTCGCGAACCCTGCGTCCGATGAGCTGGGTTACCTGTGAGCCGAAGTCCAGAATGATAATCTTGTCCATATATTGCTATGAATCGTTACGGCTGTAGTTAGGGGTTTCCTTGGTGATGGTGATGTCATGAGGATGGTTCTCGATGACGCCGTTGCTGGTCACGCGTACGAAACGAGCCTTCTTGAGGTCGGTGAGAGTGCGTGCGCCGCAATAACCCATACCGCTGCGAAGACCTCCGATAAGCTGGAATACGGTCTCGCTGAGGGTGCCCTTGTAAGGGACGCGGCCTACGATACCTTCCGGAACGAGCTTGCTGTCTCCCTCCTGGAAGTAGCGGTCGCTTGAGCCGGCCTTCATTGCATCGATGGATCCCATTCCGCGATATGTCTTGAACTTACGTCCGTTGTAGATGATGGTCTCGCCTGGAGACTCCTCGGTGCCTGCGAACATTGAGCCGCACATAACGCAGTCACCGCCGGCTGCAAGAGCCTTCACTACGTCGCCTGAGTAACGGAGACCGCCGTCTGCGATGAGTGTGGCGCCTGTTCCCTCCACAGCCTTTGAAACCTCATAGATTGCGGTGAGCTGAGGAACACCTACGCCTGCAACGATACGGGTGGTACAGATTGAACCAGGACCGATGCCGACCTTGACGCCGTCTGCGCCGTTCTCGATAAGCATCTTGGCAGCCTCGCCGGTAGCGATGTTTCCTACGACTACGTCGAGGTTAGGGTATTTTGCCTTGATTTCCTTGAGAAGGTCGATAACGCGGCTGCTGTGGCCATGGGCACAGTCAAGAACGACTGCATCCACACCCTCGGCAACGAGAGCTGCAACTCTGTCCATTGCGTCAACCTTGATGCCGATGCCGGCTGCGACTCTGAGTCGTCCCTGACTGTCCTTGCAAGCCATAGGATACTCTGTCTCCTTCTGGATGTCGCGATAGGTTACGAGGCCGATGAGGTGGCCTTCTGCGTCAACTACAGGAAGCTTCTCGATTCTGTTCTCAAGAAGAGTCTTCTTGACGTTCTCGCGATCGGTGTCTGTTATTGTAATAAGGTTCTTTGAAGTCATGACATCCGCGATCTTTGCGTCAAGATCCTCCTGGAAACGGAGGTCGCGGTTTGTCACGATACCTACGAGGAACTTGTTCTCGTCAACTACAGGGATACCGCCGATGTGGTTCTCCTTCATGAGGTCGAAGGCGTCCCTTACGGTCTGGTCCTTGGTAATTGTGATAGGGTCGGAAATCATGCCGTTCTCGGATCTCTTCACCTTCCTTACCTCGGCAGCCTGCTGCTCGATGCTCATGTTCTTGTGAATGACTCCGATGCCGCCTTCGCGGGCAAGAGCAATGGCCATCTTGGCTTCGGTTACAGTATCCATTGCAGCGGATACGATAGGTACGTTGAGGGTGATGTTCCTTGAGAATCGGCTCTTGAGGCTGACTTCACGAGGGTGTACATCCGAGTAAGCTGGGACGAGAAGGACATCGTCAAAGGTCAGGCCTTCCCATACAACTCTTTCATCGATGAATGACATAGCGGTTTTCGAATTTTTAGAATGTGCAAAGATAACCGAAAAAACCGAGTGTCGCAAAGAGTGAATGCGGTAAAAAAGAAAAAAGGACAACCTTTCGATTGTCCTTTGTGGTGGAGATAAAGAGATTCGAACTCTTGACCCCCTGCTTGCAAAGCAGGTGCTCTACCAACTGAGCTATACCCCCGTTTTGTTTGGATTGCAAATGTAGGGACTATTTATTGAATTACCAAACTTTTTCCTGAAAACTTTTCAAAAAAGGGCTATCTTTGTGCCATGATGGATTTTTTCTTCGTTCTCAAGGCGCCTTTGATTGGACTTATCGCGGCTATTCCGGTAGGTCCTGTCGCTGTTATGGCTGTCCAGAAGAGCATAAGCGACGGGCGTAAGCCGGGCCTTTCATGCGGCCTTGGCGGTACCTTCGTCGATACCATCTGCGCCACCATAGCTGTATTCGCCATATCATCTCTTGGTGATCTCATCGACAGGAACGCGCATCTTATCAGCCTGGTCGGAGGCATCCTGATCATCTTTCTGGGTATCATGATGATCCTTTCCAAAATCAAGGAAAACAAGGAGGCACGCCGCTCGCACAGCTATGATCCGTACAATTTCATAAAGGCTGTCGCAATGGGCCTTGGCAATCCAGCCTGCCCGGCCGTGATGCTTGCCTTGTTTGCAGGGTTCAATATGGACCTCTCGGACCAGAACGCTCTGATCCATGTCCTTACGGTCCTTGGCGTTGCGGCGGGATCTGCTACCTACTGGTATTTCATCACAAGACTGATTGCTCATGTCGGAGCGCGTTTCAACATGCGTGTCCTTCTGTGGATCAACCGTATCGCAGGTGTGGCAATCTGTATTTTCGGTGCGGTTCTGCTGCTGAAGAGTTTCTGATTCCGCCACAAATACGGGAATTCCGCCCTGTTTTTATCTTTTTGACGTTTTTTTATCTTTTCATCGGCAAGTTTTGCAAGAAAACCTGCCCGAAATGCTAGTATATGTCAATGGTGCGAAATGCATAGGCATCGACGCCGTCCGCGTGACCGTCGAGGTCGATATCGTCTCCGGAATAGGAATCCATCTGGTCGGTCTTGCGGACACTGCCGTGAAGGAAAGCCTTCTTCGTACAATCACCGCGTTGCAATCCCTGGAATTCCATATTCCAGGAAAGAAGATAGTAATCAACCTGGCCCCCGCCGACCTTCACAAGAACGGCAGCGGTTATGACCTGCCAATAGCTCTGGGCATAATAGCCGCATCCGGCCAGCGCAGCCTGCCCCTCCTTGAAAGATATGTCGTTATGGGCGAACTCGGCCTGGACGGGTCGATCAGATCTGTACCTGGAGCACTCCCCGTGGCCGACTATGCAGGAAAGGCGGGCTTTGACGGCTGCATCCTCCCGCGCGAGTCCGCTTTCGAGGCGGTTGAGTACCGCGATATCGATGTCTATGGAGTACACAGCCTGACGGAAGTCCTGGATATACTTGGCGGCGGGAAGGATAGTTCCGAACTCCTTATTTGGAACAGTCGGGAATGTCGGGATGCCGAGCATCCCAAGTCTTCTGCGACAAATCTCGACATTCCGGATTTTGCCGACATAGTCGGTCAGGAAGGGGCAAAGAGAGGTGCGGAGATTGCGTGTGCCGGCAATCACAACATGATTCTGGTCGGTCCGCCTGGATCGGGAAAGAGTTCGCTGGCTAAGGCGATCGCGGGAATCCTGCCCCCAATGACCATGGAAGAGTCCATAGAGACCAGCAAGATTTATTCAATCGCCGGAATAAGCCGTGGAGGCTTCGGTCTGATACGGTCCCGGCCGTTCCGAGCCCCTCACTACAGCGCATCCCTTGCGGCAATCATAGGCGGTGGAGGGGGAGACTCCATCCTGCCCGGGGAGGTGACCCTGTCCCAGAACGGAGTCTTGTTCATGGATGAGTTCGGACAGATGCCGAAAAGCGTGGTCGAGGCGCTTCGTGGCCCGCTGGAGGATCGAAAGGTCATGATTTCCCGTCTGCGCTCCAAGGTCGAATATCCCGCTTCGTTCATGCTTGTGGCGGCCTCGAACCCATGTCCTTGCGGATATTACGGGGAAGGGGACCGCTGTACCTGCACTCCGTCGCGCCGAATGGCCTATCTCGGTCGCCTGTCGGGCCCCATCCTGGACAGGATCGATCTGCATGTATGGATGCAACCGGTGTCTTCGGCAATGATGATGGGCCATGAGAAAGGGGAGCGCAGCAGCGTGATCGCGGAAAGGGTCATGCGGGCTCGCGATATTCAGGAAGAACGTTTCAGGGACGATGATATCCATTCGAACGCGGAGATGACCCCGCGACAGATAGAAAGATACTGTCAGCTGTCCCCGCAAGGCCGTGAGGCTATGGAAAAGATACTTCAGCGGATGAACATGTCAATGAGGGCCTTTCACCGCATACTCAAGCTTGCACGGACAATCGCTGATCTTGCCGGCTGCAGGGATATATTGCCGGAGCATCTCATGGAGGCTGCGTCCTTCAGGTTCCTGGACAAGATCAGCGTATAGCGATGCACTCCATCTCGATCAGCCATCCGGGACGGCATACTGGTGCGAGAGTAATGACATAAGGAATGTCGGAACCGAAGCGTTCGGAGAAAAGCGCTGAAACCACATCATGATCTTCGGCGTTCCTCAGATATACAATCATCATGCGGACATCCTTCCATGAGCTGGACGCCTCATGTAAAAGAGCCTCGACATTATCCCACATTCGCAGTGTCTGAGCTGAGGTGTCGCCCGGATGAACAATTTCCCCTTTGTTGTTGATCGATGCTGTCCCGGAGATGAGTATATGTGATTCACCTCCGAATTTCACTACGACTCCACGTTCGAAAGTGACGCCATACTCATGAGTCGGGTTGAAGTTTGCTGGAGCATAGAGGTAATGCTGGGAGAATTCGCCCTTGATGGCAAGAGCATCCATCTGCACGATGGTATCTTGCACCACTGCTCCGCCGCAGATGCCCGTGCTGGCCAGATAGTGGGTGTCTTTCGTCATTCCCTGCTCCTCGAAATTCTCTCTGCGGCCGACGACAACGCCGCTGTAGTTGCGGTCTATGTCATCGACGAAGAACCATGTGCGGACACAGTTGTCGGAAATGGTGAGATTCTTTTCAGCCAGGTCATTCTCATAGGCCTGAAGAATCTCGCGGGTCTGGTTTTCCGAGCCAGGGGCATGGCTGCAAAGATTGGTGCTCCAGAGAAACTCTACAGCGCAGTCTTTGACAAGATAGATCCATACGGCGATGCTGTCCCTGCCCAGAATAGGCTGGATGACGAATGATACTGCTGACAATCCTTCGTTAAAGGAACTGTTGCATAGCAGTTCATCCTTCTGTGAACGTGCTGAAAGGATGTACCGTCTCATCGATACGGTATAGTCGGGGTGAGAATCCACAAAGGCCTTTTCTTTCTCTACGAGAGACGCGGCATCTGATGCGCTTAATATCTGGTGAATTTCCATAACTGTCAGGTGCAAATATGCATAAAAACCGGCAGTTCTCAAAAAGAGGGGGCAAGCTCCAGGACATTGGGTGCTGACAGTTTTTCACTATCTTTGTGCCAGTCAATATCACGCAGATGAAACATGAAATCGTAATAGAGAGCCTGGCGCGCATCGATGAGGCTGCGGCAGAGTTTCTCAGGGAAATAGGGGACAGCCGCCTTGTCGCATTCTACGCGTCCATGGGCGCTGGCAAGACCACTTTCAGCACAGCGGTATGCCGTGTGCTCGGAGTGGAGGATGATGCTGTCAGCTCGCCGACCTTCGCCATTGTGAACGAATACCGTGCTGCCTCGGGCGACCCCGTGTTCCATTTCGATTTCTACCGCATCGCAAAGCTGGAGGAGGCTCTGGATATCGGCTTGTACGACTATCTGGACAGCGGATGCCTCTGCCTCATGGAATGGCCGGAAAACATCGAGGAGCTGCTTCCGGAGGAAACTCTGAGGGTGAGCATCAATGTGCGTGAGGATGGATCCCGCGTGCTCAGCTGGGATGATTGATGACGCAGCTGACGCCGGTTACGAATCCATTCACTTCCAGGCTTTCCTTCTTGCCATCCCTGATCACCTCGGGAAATCCTCCTGTCGAGTACGGTGTCGCACCGACGATGATCTGCCCGCCGATGCTGCAGCAGGCTTTCGCGCCCATCCATAGATAGGCTCCTTCATTTCTGCTGGCATTCCCTTTATTTCCCGTGATTTCAATCCGGCTTGACGGGTCGTGGCTTACGTACCCAAATCCGCCATCGCATGGAACAATTGTATGGATTCCCATAAGAATCCTGACAGCCCTGTCGACCATTTGCACTTCAGTGGTTGATGAACCGTATCTGTTGTCCAATAGACACAGCGCAGCCGGCTCATCTCCGATGACGCTGATATGGCATCCGTTTCTGATCATGTTGTAGCTGCTGCCTATGGCTCTGGACCGGTCTCCGACACTGAATCTTAGATGGTCTCCCTCTCTTTCGAGGATACAATGATTACCTTCAATCCTGCGAATGTCGATCAGGTCTCCATTGCATGCGACAGCTTTTTCGTTACCGTCTTCGACAAAGACTGCCCCGTCGGGCAATCTGTATGCAAAGCAGATGCTCCTGTTGTCCATTGCCAGGGCTCCGCTGGCGAAATATGTATCATCTCCCAGAGATCCGATGAGCTCTCCATTGCTGCGCTCCATCAAAACAGTCTTGCCTTTCCTGTAGACGAAACCCTTTCCGTCCCTTTTCTGGGTCAGGCTGACGAGCTCTTCTCCATCCATCATCAAGCCTCTAAGGACTTCGGGCTGCGAAGATCTGAAAACTTCCTTTCCATCAAGCTTGACGACCGTTCCATGGCTGCCAAAATACTCCGTGACCAGATGTCCTTCCACGATATGGTGCATGTCCGCACCTGTCCCAATGTCATCCGCCGGTCCGGTCGGAAGCTTCAGCACCCTTTCTCCATTCCTGTACAGTACTACCTCGGCCCCGGAACGGAGATACGCGCTGTCCTTGCGCCAGTCGTATGACTTAGGGAATTCCAAGACTGAAATGTAAAGGGCGGTGTCCTTTCGAAAACCGGCCCCGTTTCCTCCGCCGGGATCGCCATGCTCCTTCCTGCCGTTTTTCGAAACAAGCACAGTGTTTCTGGACAGACCTGTGCCCAGAGTACCGACAGGTTCAAACATGTCTATTGTGCTGCAGGATGCCATCGACAGCATTGCAAGCGCCTCCAAGATCTTTCTCCTCATGCTCCATCGTGTCCCGTCTAGTCGGAACGCAATGGCAAATAAACGAAATGTTCCATCTTCCTGTTATGAGAAAATGGAACATCGATGAGATAGATATGTGTAAAAAACCTATTTTTCCTTTTCTTACCTTCCAAGGTCGAACCTGAGACCGATGTCGAAGTTGAACATGTATGGACGGCTGGTTCTCACGCTGGTCGGCTGGCCACAGTCGAAGTAGTAACGGACACTTGGATCAAGGTAGAGTGACAGATGTCTGTAAAGGCCGAACTCAAGGCCAAGGCCGGCAGCGACTGACCACTGGAGGCCAGGTACACTTTCCTTGTACCAGAAGCTCGCAGGCTCGCACTTTATGCGGTAGTTGTTGCCAAGACCCTTTTCCACGCTTCCGCCACCGTAGACATAGAAATCGATGTTTCCGCTCTGGACAACGTCATAATAGAGGTTGAGAGGAATGCCTATGTAGTGGATCTCGTTGTAGATCTCGGTGTTGATCGACTTGGTGACGATACCCATACCGTCCACTTCATTATACTGTCCCGTGAAGCTTCTGCTGAGCAGGGAGTAGTTTATTCCGGTGCCAAGTGCGAACTTGTCGTTGAGGCGGTACTTTGCGCCGATGCCGAATGACACGGGTACACCGTATGTCGACTGGCTCTTGTCTATGACACCGGTATGGACGATGGCGTTGCTGCCTGGCGCCCTGTTGATGGAATTCGGATTGTTTGTCTTGTCATTGTCGGCAAGATTCCCCTGGAGTGAGAACGAGAATCTTTCTGCGGCGGTCATTCTTGCCGGCTCGTCTTCGAGGCCTTCGAATGGGTCGTACCAGGTCTCGTTTCCAGCCTTCTTCTCCGCCTGTCTTGTCTCGGGCTGCTGCTCTGTAGGAACGGCTTCCTCGGATTCAGCTATGCTTTCGAGAATCTCCGGAGCGCTGACCTCCGATGGAACGGAAACGGCTTTGGCCGAGGTCTTTCTCATGCTTGCCGACGGAATGTCCGCAAATAGAAGTCCACTTTCCTGAATCTGTTCGGTGATGTCTGGGATATCGTTATTCTCAACGACCTTCCCGGCCTTGCTGTCAGCGGTGACTGTACCGACCTTGACGTCGCCCAGATGCGATGGCACAAGGAATGCCGCGGCAATCGCTGCCGCTGCCGCAAATCCCGCCGCTGCTCTTCTCCATGTCAGAATGACGCGCTTCGGAGCTGCGACGCGGGCCTCCACGGCCTCCCAGACGCCGGCGGGAACCTCCTCCCGTGCGTCCTCGAGCATCGCCTTCATCCGAAGGTCGAAATCTGTCATTTCATTCTTCTGCATCTTAATTACCTTCTTTTCCTTATCATTTCCTGCAACATGGTCCTGCCCCTCAGTAGCTGGGATCTGGATGTGGCTTCCGATATGCCAAGGGCATCGGCGATGTCCTTGTGGGAGAATCCTTCAATCACGTACATGTTGAATACGGTCCTGAATCCCGTCGGCAGCGAGGCTACCATTGCCATGAGCTCCTTGTATCCGATGTCGTCAAGAGCGGAGGATGCTTCGCTGATGACCGGTGCGGCATCTTCAAGGTCCTTGGTGTTCTTGAGGATGTCGTTTCTTCTCAAGCTCATGAGTGCAGTATTGACAAAGATCCTGCGGGCCCAACCCTCGAAAGAACCATCTCCCGAGAAGGTGTCCAGCTTTGAAAACAATGTGACAAATCCGTCCTGGAGTACGTCAGCCGCCGCTTCTCTGTCACCCATATATCGGATGCAGAGTGCGAACATCTTCGGCGCAAGAGAATCATACAGGCTCTTCTGCGCACGTCTGTCGCCTTTCTTGCAAAGGCTTAGAAGTTCCTCCATTCGGGTTTGGTCAAGGTTTTTTGTACGTAGATTAAGATGCTCCCCGATCGGTAAATGTTGCATGGATGTTAAAAAAGTTGCAAAACCGTCGTGAAACAAGACCTTTCACGCTGACGAAAATAGCGAAAAAAATGAAATTGTACTATTTTTGTAGATAGCTTCTTGTCCGCCATGGACGATGATGGCAAATACTTGAAATGAAAGCTTTAAAGAGATTCATAAGCGTTGTTCTGGTCTCGTTCGGAATGCTCTCCGGACTGTATGCCCAGAACCGTAATATCCAGCGTACACTCGAAGACATGATGCTTGACGGCGTCGCAGCGTACAACCTTGGTGACTATGCCAAGGCTCATGCGTTGTTCGGTGCCGTGACCGACGTGAACCCGCTCAACGACGCGGCATTCTACTACCTCGGCCTATGTGATTTCTACATGAATGACATGAAGTCGGCTGAGGCTGAACTCCGCGAGGCGGTTTCCCTGGACCCTTCCAACTACTGGTACAAGGACCGTCTTGCAGTTCTCTATTCCATCAAGGGAGAGGACGAGAAGACCGTGGAGATATATGAAAGCCTGCTGAAGGATTTTCCGAAGAAGACGGATATCCATTACTCCCTCGTCAACCTGTATGCGAAGCTTGGCCGTGCCGAGAAGCTGCTCGAGACACTTGACGCCATCGAGACCATCCAGGGCGTCAGCGAGGCCACTGTCACCACGCGATATGACGTGCTCATGCACATGGACCGCCGTGACGAGGCTTTCCGTGCCCTTGAGTCATACAACGATGAATTCGCATCGGCGAACATCCTGGCGATGATGGGAGACGCGAAGCTCCAGGATTTCGAGGACAGCCTTGCCCTTAAATACTACAATGAGGCGCTTGCATACGAGCCAGACTTTGCCCCTGCTCTCCTCGGCCGTGCCGATGTCAGCAGGATGCGACGCAACTATCCTGAGTTCTTCAAGGATGTCAGCCGCTTCATGAACAACGACGATGTTCTTGTCGCTGCGAAGGGCCAGTATCTGGAAACCTTGATGAACCACAGCGATCCTCAGTTCCTCAGTACGCATGCGGCTCAGATAGATTCTCTGTTTGACGGTCTTGCCGAGAAGGCTCCCGCAGACACTGCCGTTATCAGCCTTGCCGGCATGTACTTCTACCGCAGCGGCAACAAGGAAAAGTCAAAGGACTATTTCCGCAAGGCATGGGAACTGAACAAGGAGTCGATAAGTGCTGCGGCGACCTATATCCAGGTTCTGGGATTGTCTGAGGATTGGCAGACTCTCTATGACGCCGCCGGAATCTTCATCGAAGCATTCCCGGATGAGCCTGCATTCTTTGAGTACAGGGCCATGTCCGCGTTCAACCTTGAGCGCTATGATGATGTGATAGCCGCATACCGTGCAATCCAGAAGCAATTTCCTAAGGACGCAGAGGTTCTTGTCCAGTCATATTCCGGCATCGGAGATGTCATGCATATCAAGGGGAACAGCAAGGAGGCTTTCAAGGCTTATGAGAAAGCCTTGTCTATTGATCCGAAGTATGCCCCTGTCCTGAACAACTATGCATATTACCTCAGTATGGAGGGAAGAAAGCTGAAAAAGGCCTACAACATGAGCAAGATCACGGTCGAGCTCGAACCGGACAACGCAACCTACCTGGATACCTTCGGATGGATACTTTACCTGCGTGGCCAGGCCCTTGAAGCAAAACCTTTCTTCAAGCACGCCATGCTTTATGGCGGCAAGGACAGCGTGACCATACTGGATCATTACGCAGAGGTCCTTTACGTGCTTGGCGAATATGACCTGGCAAAGGTTTACTGGAACCAGGCAAAGCAGAAGAACAACGGCGAGATTCCTGATCTGGAAGAGAAAATCGCCAAAAGACTAGAAGCAATTAAGTAATGTCGAGACATATTCGTTTCATCACAGTCATGATCTCCGGCCTGCTGCTGTTCGCCGGACAGAATCTTGACGCCCAGAATCTCCAGAAGAGCCAGAGCCGCAAAGCCCAGCTTGAGAAGGAGCTTGCTCAGCTTGACCGCCAGATAAAGGAGAACGCAACCCTGAGCTCAAACGCGATGAACGAGCTTACCCTTGTCCGCAGCAGGATCGATACCCGAAAGGAACTGATAGCGGAGAGCGATCGCGAGATGGCGGGCATAGACAGAAACATAAGGACAACCCAGAGGAGCATTGACAGACTTCAGGTCAAGCTCGACACAATGAACTTCTACTACGAAAGGCTGGTCAAGAATGCCTACAAGAACCGCGATGCGCGCATCTGGTACATGCATATACTCGCAGCGGAGAACCTTGGACAGGGTCTGAGACGATACTCTTTCCTCCGCAGCCTGTCGCAGCAGATGAATGTCCAGGCGGAAAGGATACTTGAGTCAAAGGCTGAACTGGATTCAAAGAAGACCCAGCTTGAGGGTCTGCGCGCCCAGGCCGCTCTTGTCCGTTCCCAGCAGCAGGAGGAGATGAACAAGCTCCGCGAAGAGGAAAAGAGTTCAAAGTCCCTCGTCGACAGGCTTCAGCGCGACAAGAAGAAATATCAGCGCGATATCGAGAACAAGCGCAAGGAGGTCGAGAAGCTTAATAAGGAGATTCAGAGGCTCATTGCTGAGTCTATGGGAACATCCACCAAGAAGGGCAGCACAGCCAGCAAGAAGAAGGTTGAGGTAGATTATACCCTCAGCAAGAAGTTCAGCGAGAACAAGGGCAAGCTTCCTTGGCCGGTTGACGGTCCGGTTGTTGAGCGTTTCGGTGTCCATTATCACCCTGTATATACCCAGCTCAAGCTTCCGCCAAATGACGGCATCACGATTTCGGTAGATAACGGAACCCAGGTGAAGTGCGTCTTCGACGGAGTTGTCAAGAATGTCATAGTCATGCAGGGCTACAATAAGTGCGTGCTTGTGCAGCACGGTGAGTATTTCACATTCTATTGCAAGCTCGGAGATGTGTCGGTCAAGGCAGGCGACAAGGTCAAGACCGGTCAGGTTCTCGGAACGATTGAACCTCTTGGCGGAGTGTCGCAGCTCCATTTCCAGATCTGGAAGACCAATCCGATCGACCCGATGCCATGGCTTAGACCTAGATAAGGGGGAGACTCTCCCCCTGTGACCCCCACGGCCTTTATCTATAAGGAATGATTTCTACGGTGCCGGGGATGACATCGTCCTCTTTCGGGGTGAGATAGATGATGCGCTGGTTCGGACTTCCGCGGAAGTGCAGGTGGGTGTCGCGCTGCTCAAGGATGAACGGTCCGTCGACAAGCACGTCGAGGTAGGGGAGCAGCTGTGACAGCCTTTCGTCGGCCTGGATCTCCTCAAGGAGAAATCCTGTCCAGCACCAGATGGTCTTTTTCGTTTCAGTCTTTATCCTGCGGGCCAGTTCAGTGAATGCCTCTACCTGGTAGAATGGGTCGCCTCCCGAAAAGCTTACGTTGCTGAATTCATCCTTTACGATAATGTCCATTATCTCATCGATGGTCATCCACTTGCCGTTCGCGATATCCCACGACTGGGGATTGTGGCAGCCCTTGCATGCGTGCAGGCAGCCTGCGCAGTAGATAGAAATACGCAGACCAGGGCCGTCGGCCATGGTCTGCTCCAATATCTTCAGTACACTGATCTTGTCGGGAAATGTTTCCATTACTCGTGAACGACGCGGTCCCTGAGCTCTGCGAGCTTCGCTCTGTTCCAACGGTTGGTGGTACCTACGAGGTAACCGGTGATGCGCTGGAGGGTGTCGATGTTGTCGCTTCCGCAATGAGGGCATACGGTAAGACCTTCGGTAGAGTCCTCGAAGCCGCAGTCGAGGCAGCGGTTTCTGTTGTGGTTCACTGAACCATAGCCGAGGTCGTACTTGTCCATGAGGTCTACTACAGACATGATAGCCTCTGGGTTGTGGGTTGCGTCACCGTCAATCTCGACATAGAAGATGTGGCCGGCGTTCTCGTACTTGTGGTATGGTCCCTCGATCTTAGCCTTGTGCTCAGGGGTACAGTGATAATATACCGGTACGTGGCTTGAGTTGGTATAGTACTCCTTGTCTGTGATTCCTGGGATTACGCCGAACTTCTTCTTGTCCATTCTTGTGAAGCGTCCTGAAAGACCTTCTGCCGGTGTTGCGAAGAATGAGAAGTTGAGCTGATACTTCTCGGTGTAGCCGTTCACTCTCTCAGCCATGTGCGAGATGATGCGGAGACCGAGCTCCTGTGCTTCCTCGCTTTCGCCATGGTGCTTTCCGATAAGGGCGATAAGACACTCAGCAAGGCCGATGAATCCGATTGAGAGGGTTCCCTGCTTGATCACCTTCTCGATTGTGTCGTTCTCGTCGAGATCGTCGCTTCCGAGCCAGAGGCCGTTCATAAGCAGCGGGAACTGCTTCTTGAGTGCGGTCTTCTGGAAGTTGAAGCGCTCGACGAGCTGCTTTGCGGAGATATCGAGTGCCCAGTCGAGCTTCTCGAAGAATGCGCCGAGTCTCTTCTCGTAGTTTTCCTCTGCCTGCATAGCCTCGATGGCGATACGCACGATATTGATGGTGGTGAAGCTGAGGTTTCCACGGCCTATCGAGGTCTTTGGACCGAAGCTGTTTCCGTAAACGCGTGTGCGGCATCCCATGGTAGCAACCTCATGCTCAAAGCGGCGTGGGTCGTCTGCCTTCCATGCCGGATCCGCGTTGTATGATGCATCCAGGTTGAGGAAGTTAGGGAAGAATCTTCTTGCAGTCACCTTGCAGGCGAACTTGTAGAGATCGTAGTTAGGGTCTGATGGAAGGTAGCTGACTCCTCTCTTCTTCTTCCAGATCTGGATAGGGAAGATTGCAGTCGAACCGTTTCCTACTCCTTCGTATGTGGTGTTGAGGATCTCGCGGATGATGCAGCGTCCCTCAGCCGAAGTATCGGTACCGTAGTTGATCGAACTGAATACAACCTGGTTTCCACCACGTGAGTGGATGGTGTTCATGTTGTGGACGAAAGCCTCCATCGACTGGTGTACGCGGCCGACGGTCTGGTTGATGCAGTGCTGGATGATGCGTGCATCGCCCTTCATGCCGGTAAGGTCGCTCTTGATGTAGTCGTCGATATGAACGTCGTTGAGGTGGCTGTAGTCGGTGTTGTCGTATGCACCGATCTTCTTGAGCTCCTCCTGGAAGGTCTTTCTTACGAACGGTGCAAGATAGAAGTCGAATGCAGGGATGGCCTGGCCACCGTGCATCTCGTTCTGGACTGTCTCCATGGAGATGCATGCGAGTACGGATGCTGTCTCGATGCGCTTTGCAGGACGGGACTCGCCGTGACCGGCTCTCAGACCATGCTCGAGTATCTTGTCAAGCGGATGCTGGATACAGGTCAAACTCTTGGTAGGGTAGTAGTCCTTGTCGTGGATGTGGATATATCCGCCTACCACAGCCTCGCGAACGTCTTCCGAGAGAAGGCAGGTGTCTACATAAGACTTGGTCGACTCCGATGCGAACTTCATCATCATGCCGGCAGGGGTGTCGGCATTCATGTTTGCATTCTCGCGGGTGATGTCATTCGCCTGGGCATCGATGATCTCCTGGAAGATCTCGTTGCTCTTGGCGTTGCGGGCCAGACTGCGCTGATTGCGGTATGCGATATACTTTTTCGCAACCTCCTTGCGCGGGCTCTTCATGAGCTCCATCTCGACCTGGTCCTGGATTTCCTCCACACTCATTTCCTCCGAACCTCTCTTTGAGATGGTGTCGGCAATCTTGGCGGCGAGAACGATGTCCTCTCCGGCTTCAGTAACGTTCATGGCCTTAAGGATGGCCGCAACAATCTTCTGGTTGTTGAAATCTACGACGCGTCCGTCTCTCTTCTTAATGCGCTTGATCATGGCGAGTGTGGTTATTGGTGTTTTTGCGTGCTATGTGCGGATACAAAAAATGTCCCGGTACAGTCCGGGACACAAATATAAAAATAAGTATTATCTAATACAATGGAAAGATATCAACAAAAACATGTTTATTATTGATATCTGGCTGACAGTCAGCAGGTGAAAATTTGAATAATTCTAAATTAGTCTATTATTCCTCGCCGCGGGTCCAAACCATGACATGGTTGTCGAATGTCATGTATTCTAGCTCGAATTCCTCCTCGTAGCCGTCCTTGTGCACGAATGTGGCCTCAAGCTCGCCTTCTTCCTTCGGCCTGAAGCGCTCGATCTCGATCTGCTCCGCGAAATCTACATCATAGGTTGAAATCTTCTTGAAGACAGCCTCCTTCGCGCACCAGTAGATTGCGAGCTGGAGGTTTCTTGTGTCGTCTTCGAGATCGTCGATCTCATCTTCGGAAAGGGCCTTCTTTTCAACTGCAGAGAAATCACGTCCGAGAGACTCGATGTCGATGCCGACCTCGTTGTTGTCGTCGAGGATTACAGCGACGTAGTTTTCGGTGTGGGTAATGCTTATGCAGATCGAGTTGTTCTCGATGTATGGTTTGCCGTTGTCGTGGTGTGCGAGGTAGACCTTTTCCTCGAACATGTTGTCAAGCAGGGCGCGCACCGCAAGTCTCTGGCGGCGCAGCGATTCGCTCCTTATGTAGGAGATCTCCTCCATTTCGTCGGTCGGGATGGAGCTGAGCTCGCGGAGTTCCTCCTCGGTCTCGGTCACATGCCATACGCCGATCTTGGCGCGGTTTTCAAGTTCCTTTGTAAAGTATAAAGCCATATAAAATATCTTTAGTCCCCTTCCAGCTCATCGGCGAGCACACACGAAAAGCCACATCGAAGCTTGCGCTTCAACGCGGTTCATTGGTATATCGAATGCATTGCCGACAACGGATCGTCAGAAGCGGCGTCCGTCGAAAACTGTTTGTCTGTCAGAATAGAACTGGGAGGTTCCATAAAAATCGATAAATTGTTGTGCATGCAAAGATATGCTTTTTTGGAATCATCAGCAAAAAAGTTTGATATCTTTGTACTATATTTGTATCGGTAAATTTTGACTGATAATCTTATAAACAAACATATCATGAACTTCCTTACAAACGAGAAACTCGTCATCGTAGGTGCCGGCGGAGCCATCGGTTCCAACATGGCACAGACCGCACTCATGCTCGGTCTTACCCCTAACATCTGTCTCTATGATATCTTCGAGCCAGGCGTTCACGGCGTAGCTGAGGAAATGTATCATTGCGCTTTCGAAGGTGCAAACATCACCTGGACAACCGATCCAGCTGTCGCTTTCACCGATGCTGCATACATCATCTCTTCAGGCGGTGCACCTCGTAAGGACGGTATGACCCGTGAGGACCTCCTCAAGGGCAACTGCCAGATCGCTGCCGAGTTCGGTGACTACATCAAGAAGTACTGCCCAGCAGTAAAGCACGTTGTCGTTATCTTCAACCCAGCTGACGTTACCGCTCTCACCGCACTCATCCACTCGGGCCTCAAGCCAGAGCAGCTCACCTCTCTTGCAGCACTCGATTCAACCCGTCTCCAGGAGGCTATCGCAGCAGAGCTCGGCGTTCCTCAGTACAAGGTAGAGAACGCACGTACCTATGGTGGACATGGCGAGGCAATGGCAGTGTTCGCATCAAAGATCACCGTAGACGGCAAGCCACTCGCAGACTACAACATCGCAGCTGACAAGTGGGAGGCTATCAAGCACGACACCATCCAGGGCGGCTCAAAGATCATCAAGCTCCGTGGCCGTTCATCATTCCAGAGCCCTGCTTACCAGGCTGTGAAGATGATCGAGGCTTCTATGGGCGGCGCTGAGTTCAACTGGCCAGCTGGTTGCTATGTAAACTGCGACAAGTGCGGCTACAAGAACGTAATGATGGCTATGCCTTCAGTTATCGACGCTACCGGCGTTCACTTCTGCGCACCTCAGGGTACCGCAGAGGAAATGGCAGCTCTCCAGGCTTCATACGAGCACCTCTGCAAGATGCGTGAGGAGATCATCTCTCTCGGCATCATCCCTGCAGTTGAGGATTGGAAGACCATGAACCCTAACCTCTAGTCGATATCTAGATAAAGCTAAAAAAGAGACGCAGGGAGTCAATCCCTTGCGTCTCTTTTTGTTTAATCCCGTGATGGAACCGGGTCCCGTCGCGGTGTAAAACGGAAAAAGGAGCGATTGCTCGCTCCTTTGTAAGTCGGGGTACAGTGACTCGAACACTGGACCCTCTGGTCCCAAACCAGATGCGCTAGCCAACTGCGCCACACCCCGATTGTTTCCTTTTGGGATTGCAAATATACGCCAGTTTTTCACAAAACCAAAATTTTTCGCGAAATTTTTATAACTTTGACATCGATATGATAATCGAGGCAAAGAATATCGAGAAATCTTTCGGCACGCTGAAGGTTCTCAAGGGAATCGACTTCTCAGTGGAAAAAGGGGAGGTCGTATCCATCATGGGCTCGTCCGGAGCCGGAAAGTCGACCCTTCTCCAGATTCTTGGAACCCTTTCAACTCCGGATTCCGGATCGCTGGTCATCGACGGCAAGGACGTTCTTGCACTTAAGGGCAAGGAGATTGCCCGTTTCCGCAACCAGAGCCTCGGTTTTGTGTTCCAGTTCCATCATCTGCTCCCTGAGTTCACTTCTCTCGAGAATGTGATGATACCTGCGTATATCGCCGGCCGCAAGGACAAGGAGGCAAAGGCTGCGGCATCGGAGCTCCTTGAGATGCTTGGCTTGAAGGACCGCATGACTCACAAGCCTTCCGAGCTTTCAGGAGGAGAACAGCAGCGTGTCGCCATCGCGCGTGCCCTGATCAATCGTCCCGCCGTACTTTTCGCAGACGAGCCGTCCGGCAATCTGGATACCCGCACCAAGCAGGAAATCCACAACCTCTTCTTTACGCTCCGCGACCAGCTGGGCCAGACCATAGTCATCGTCACTCATGACCCTGAGCTCGCGCGCATGTGCGATAGATGTATGTATATGCGCGACGGCCTGTTCGTCGAAGACTATCTGAGCGTCAGATAGCATGAGCTCAATCTTCCGTTTCAAGCGATTCGAGGTGCGAAATGAGCGTTCCTCAATGAAGGTCAATACCGACGGCGTCCTGCTTGGTGCCGCCATGGGCCTCGATGCCTCTGACCGACGCCTGCTGGACGTCGGAACCGGAACCGGAACGATCGCGCTGATGGCCGCCCAGCGTCTCTTTGACCTGGGTGCAGACTGTCTCATCAATGCTATAGACATAGACGAGGCGTCCGCTGAAGAGGCGTCTGAGAATTTCGCAGCGTCTCCATGGCCGGGTATGCTGCGGGCTTCACATCTGTCTCTGGAGGGATTCGCTGCCGTCTGTGGCGACAGCTTTGACATGATCTTTTCGAATCCTCCATATTTCGACGATTCATTGAAGAATCCTGACGCCCGCAAGAGTACTGCGCGCCATTCGCTGAGCCTTTCCTATCGCGAGCTTATAGCTTTCGCGGCAGACAGGCTGACACCGTCCGGCAGGCTCACCATGGTGCTCCCATCGGACTGTGAACAGGCTATGCTGCGCCATGCACGCATGTTTTCGCTCTTCCCAAGACGCATCCTGCGTGTCCGTACAGTGGAGCGCAAGGCGCCGATGCGCATCATCGTCGAACTTGGCCGCGAACGAGTCGATTGTCGTGAGGAACTTCTTACAATACACGAAAAAGAGAGGTACTCCGAAGAATACCTCTCTCTTACTGATGGTTTTCTATCTTTAATAAAATAGTCCTTTAGTTAAAGATTCCTTTAATTAAAGAATCTTGCTTACCTGCTCGTAAACGTTCTGTGCGGTGTAGCCGAGCTTCTCGTCGAGCACCTTGTAAGGAGCTGAGTAGCCGAAGGTCTCGAGACCCCATACGGTTGACTCTGGAGCTGCGCCGATAAGGAAGCCCTGGAGGTTTACAGGAAGACCTGCGGTCATACCGAATACCTTTGCACCTGCAGGAACAACGCTCTGCTGGTACTCCTTGCTCTGGCAGCGGAATACGCCCTCTGAAGGAACGCTGACGATACGTACCTTCTTGCCATCCTTGCGGAGGAGCTCAGCACCTGCAACGAGTGTAGATACCTCAGAACCTGTAGCAACGAGGATGACGTCAGGATTCTCGTCAGAGCCTGCTACGATGTAGCCACCCTTGCGAGCCTGCTCGTAATCGTTGCCCTCCGGGAGGTTGTTGATGTTCTGGCGAGAGAGGATGAGAGCGGTTGGGCTCTCCATGTTCTCCATTGCCATAGCCCATGCGGTAGTGGTCTCCTTTGCGTCAGCAGGACGGAGAACGAGGCAAGAGTTCTTGCCATCGTGGCGCTTGAGCTTCTCCATGAGGCGGATCTGTGCCTCATGCTCTACTGGCTCATGGGTAGGACCGTCCTCACCTACGCGGAATGCGTCGTGTGTCCATACGAACTTGACAGGGAGCTGCATGAGAGCTGCCATACGTACAACAGGGAGCATGTACTGTGAGAATACGAAGAAGGTACCGCAAGCAGGGATGACACCACCGTGGAGAGCCATACCTACGCAGCAGCAAGCCATTGTGAACTCAGCAACACCAGCCTGGAAGAATGCGCCGCTGAAGTCGTCAGCCTTGAGAGCCTTGGTCTTCTTGAGGAAGCCGTCGGTCTTGTCTGAGTTTGAAAGGTCTGCAGATGCACAGATCATGTTAGGAACCTGCTCTGCGAGGACTGAAAGACAAGCTGCAGATGCGTTGCGGGTAGCGTCGTTGTCCTTCTGTACGCAAGCGTTCCAGTCGATCTTCGGAGCCTTGCCGCTGAACCAGTCAGCCTGCTGTGCAGCCTTCTCTGGGTTAGCCTCAGCCCAAGCCTTCTCCTCTGCGTAGCGCTCAGCGCAGATAGCCTCAAGCTCCTTTGCGCGGTTTGCGTAAAGCTCCTTGACGTCGTCGAAGATCTGGAATGGATTCTCAGGATCGCCGCCGAGGTTCTTGATGGTGTTCACGTATGCGTCGCCACCGAGTGGAGCACCGTGGGTCTTGCAGTTAGCCTCGTAAGAGGTACCGTCAGCCTTGAGGGCACCCTTACCCATGATACACTTACCGATGATGAGAGTAGGCTTGCCCTTTACAGCCTGTGCCTTCTCGATAGCCTCACGGATCTGTGCAGCGTCGTTACCGTTGATCTCGATGACCTCCCAGTTCTGTGCACGATACTTTGCAGCGGTATCCTCGTTCATGACCTCCTTGGTCTCGGTTGAGAGCTGGATGTCGTTGCAGTCGTAGAACATGATGAGGTTGTCGAGGCCGAGGTTGCCGGCGATACGTGCAGCACCCTGTGAAACCTCCTCCTGGATACCACCGTCAGAAATGTATGCATAGATGGTCTCCTTTGCGAAGGTAGGGTTGCCGGTGTGTGCAGCAAGGAACTTTGCAGCGATGGCAGCACCGATGGCGTATGCGTGACCCTGGCCGAGAGGACCTGAGGTGTTCTCGATACCGCGAGCTACTTCATACTCTGGGTGACCGGTGGTTGGAGAACCCCACTGACGGAGCTGTGCGAGCTCGTCGAGGGTGAACTTGCCGGCGAGGCAGAGCTGAGAGTAGAGCATTGGTGCCATGTGACCTGGATCGAGGAAGAAACGGTCGCGACCAACCCACTCAGGGTTCTTTGGGTCATACTTGAGGTACTCTGAATAGAGGACGTTGATGAAGTCTGCTCCGCCCATTGCACCGCCTGGGTGGCCTGACTTTGCCTTCTCTACTGCAGAGGCAGCAAGGATGCGGATGTTATCCGCTGCGTGGTTGAGCACGCTGATTGAATTAGCCATTGGATATAAGTTTTTAAATGATTTTCCAAGTCTCGCAATTTACGAAAAATATTTCGTAGGAACACAAATTAAATTCGCTTATCTTTGCCATATGAAACATATCAGAAACTTCTGCATAATAGCGCATATCGACCACGGCAAGAGTACCTTGGCTGACCGTCTTCTGGAACTTACCAGCACGCTCAGCGCACGCGACATGGAAAACCAGGTGCTCGATGACATGGATCTCGAGAAGGAAAAGGGCATCACAATCAAGAGCCACGCGATCCAGATGAACTACAGCCGCGATGGTGAGACCTACCGGCTGAACCTCATCGACACTCCGGGACACGTTGACTTTTCCTATGAAGTTTCACGTTCCATTGCATCCTGCGAGGGCGCGCTGCTCGTCGTGGATGCCACCCAGGGCGTTCAGGCCCAGACCATTTCCAACCTGTATCTCGCTATCGACCATGGTCTCGAAATCATCCCTGTGCTCAACAAGATCGACATGGACTCGGCCCAGGTCGAGGTCGTTTCAGACCAGGTCTGCGATCTCCTTGGCTGCGATCCTGAGGATATCTTCAAGGTCTCAGCAAGGACAGGAGAGGGTGTAGCGCCTATCCTCGACGCCATCGTGGACCGCATTCCAGCTCCGCAGGGAGATCCTGACGCTCCGCTCCAGGCCCTCATTTTCGACTCCGTGTTCAATCCTTTCCGAGGTGTCATCGCATACTTCAAGATCATGAACGGCTCCATCAAGAAGGGCGACCCTATCAAGTTCTTCGCGACGGGCATGGATTATGAGACGGAAGAGGTCGGTGTGCTCAAGATGAAGCTTGTGCCTACCCAGGAGATAGGCTGTGGAGATGTAGGATACATCATCACGGGTATCAAGAGCGCTACGGAAGTAAAGGTCGGCGATACCATCACCCATCTCGGTTCGGGAGCATGCGATTCGGCGATTGCCGGATTCGAGGAAGTGAAGCCTATGGTTTTCGCGGGTATGTATCCTGTGGATGCATCTAAGTTCGAGGAACTCCGTGCAGTGCTCGAGAAGTTCCAGCTCAATGACGCTTCATTTGTGTATGAGCCGGAGTCTTCACTTGCGCTCGGTTCAGGATTCCGCTGCGGCTTCCTTGGCCTGCTTCACCTGGAGATTGTGCAGGAGCGTCTGTTCCGCGAGTTCAACATGGATGTTATCACGACCGTTCCTAACGTTTCGTACAAGGTATACACCACGCAGGATGAGGTTCTGGATGTACATAATCCTTCCGGAATGCCCGCTCCGACCCTCATCGACCACATCGAGGAGCCATTCATCCGCGCCCAGATTATCTCCAAGTCGGATTTCTTCGGTGCTATCATGAAGCTCTGCCTTGACCGCAGAGGAACTCTTGTGAGCCAGCACTTCATCACCGCAGACCGCGTGGAGCTCAACTATGATATGCCGTTGTCCGAGATCGTTTTCGGATTCTACGATACATTGAAGACCATTTCGAAGGGTTACGCTTCATTCGACTATCATGTCACAGGCTATCGTCCCGCAAAGCTTGTCCGACTGGACATCCTGCTCAACGGAGAACCTGCCGATGCGCTTTCGACCCTCATCCACGAGGACAATGCATATACTTTCGGCCGCCGCATGTGCGAGAAGCTGAAGGAACTCATACCTCGCCAGCAGTTCGACATCCCTGTCCAGGCCGCCATCGGAGCGAAGATCATCGCCCGCGAGACAGTGAAGCAGGTGCGCAAGGATGTGACCGCCAAGTGCTACGGTGGTGATATCACAAGAAAGAGAAAGCTTCTCGAGAAGCAGAAGGAAGGTAAGAAGCGTATGCGTCAGATCGGAACCGTTCAGGTTCCGCAGTCAGCCTTCATGGCCGTCCTGAAGCTTGATAGTTAGAAAGAGTTCCCCTAAGGACTCTCGCGAAGCGCCCCCTTATTAAGGAACTGGATCAAAGCCGCTGCCGCCCCATGGGTGACAGCGGATTATTCTTTTGAATGCAAGCCACGCCCCCTTTATCAGCCCATGCTTTCGCAAGGCTTCAAGGGCATACTGTGAGCAGGTCGGCGTGAATCGGCACGACGGTGGAGTCAGCGGCGATATGCATCGCTGATAGAATCGGATGAGCAGTACCGGGATAAAGATGAGAACCCTGCGTACAGTGTCGCGAAAACGGCTCATGACCTTGCCGTCTTCTTGGCGATATGCCTGAGTGCAGTCTCGACAAGCATCGAGACTTCCTCATATCCGAGGATATCCTTTGTGTTATAGATGAAGATCATGTCGATTCCGGAATCGGGAACCAGCATTGACTTGCGTACGCGATATGCCTCGCGTATCCTGCGCTTGAGCAGATTGCGTTTCACTGCACGTTTGAACATGCGCTTGGGAACGGAAACCATGATACGGTTGCTTCCTCCCTCCTCACGTATGAACCATCGGAAGCGGATGTCTCCGCACGACCCCCTGCGGCCATCTTCCATCAGTCTGGAGATGTCCGGCTTGTAGCTGATTCGCTCTTCCTTCGGAAGGCTGTTTGGAGCCGGTGCTTCTGACATTAATTCTAGTTTTCCTGGTTGAGTACGATCTCTATGGCCTTGGCTACTGAAGGACACTCGGGCATAGGAGCGTTGATAGAGGTCTGGAGTCCGGCCTCATTCATCGCGCCGACGATGCTCTTGCCATAGGAGATGAACTTTATGTCGTTCTGCTTGAACTCAGGGAAGTTCTCAAACAGGGACTTTACATCTGATGGGTTGTAGAACACGACCATGCCGTAGCTGTTCAGGTCTACGTCCTTCATGTCCTGTGAGACTGACTTGATGAGAGCGGATACGGTGTATTCGAGTCCGGCTGCGTCGAACGCTGCGGTCATTGAAGACGCACTTGATCCTTCGGCGGTGGTGATGAGGAATTTCTCGCCCTTGTGCTTTGGAGAAATGAGGGATACGACGGACTCGGGAGTGCCGGTTCCGAAGAAGATCTTGCGCTTGCGGTATACGATGTGCTTCTGGAGATACATGGCAACGGCCTCTGTGGTACAGAAGTACTTCATGGTCTCCGGAATCTTTATCCTAAGCTCCTCGCTGAGGTGGAAATATGCGTCGATGGCATGTCTTGAAGAAAAGACAACTGCGGTGTAGTCCAGAAAATTCAGTCTCTGTCCCCTGAATTCGCGGGACGTGAGAGGTTCTATCTTGAAAAACTGGCGGAACTCTATTTCGACCCCGAATTTCTCTTTGAGGGCATTGTATGGGGTGAGGTTGATTGGAGCCTGTTGGGAAATAAGAATCTTCTTGTTGGTCATGTCTTAAGTCGTTTTCCCCCATGCTGTCCCTGTCTCAGGAGAACACGGCAGCCGCAACGAGCGCGGCAGTGGGGAGCAATTCAAGGCCGCAAAGATACAAAAAACTCAATAATTTATGGTAACCTGAGTTGAAGATTTGCATTTTGCGTATAAGATAGAGGATGTAGAAGAAGGCACAGATACCCGTCATGATTCCTCTCATCTCGCTGTCCTGGAGCTTCAGGATGGAACCGATACCGGTCATCAGGAGCATCGTGATCGCAATCCAGATGCCGAAGTTGTACGATGCTGTGTGGCCGGCTGTGAACAGTTCGCGCTTGCGGACGTGCCGTACCATGATTTCGAAGATTATCCTTCGCAGAAGGGCGTATGTAATGAGGACTCCGAAAATGGCCGGGGTCTGCCATGTCTCCGGAAGGTCGTCGATCAGTCCTGATCGAAGAAGTCCGTATCTGGAAGCCAGCAATCCTCCACATAGGAACAGGATGCGGGCGGCGGTGTTCCTTTCACGGGAAAGCTTGATGCTCTTGTCAAGGTTTACGCTGCCTTTCCATCTTGCAAGACAGTCGGCAAGGGGTGGGATGATGTGGATGAGCGCTCGTATGTTGAGCATCATCCAGAAGGTGAAGGCAAGTACTGCCGCTGCGTTGAGAGGGTTGCTCCGCCATGTAGGATCTACAGCGGGAGGGATATCGGTCGGCATGGTCGCAAGCTCGAGCACGCCTCTGGCCAACGCATCCGAGACCGGCGGGATTCCGGTCTGCAATGGATGTATGAGCATGGCAGGGAACATCCTAGTTGCCGCGCTTTGCCTTGTATCCCATGGATGTCAGAAGGGTGGTGACCTTGTCGCGAAGATCGCCCTGGATGGTGATTTCCCCGTCCTTGGCGGTTCCGCCGACGCCACATTTGACCTTCAGTGCCTTTCCGAGGGCGGAAAGGTCCTCGGAAGTGCCGATGAAGCCTTTGACCAGGGTTACCTGCTTGCCTGCACGGCCGCTTCTGTCAATGGTCACGATGAGCTTCTGCTTATCTGGAGCCAATGTCTCCGGCTCGCTTTCCTCCTCTACGGTATAGTTGAAGTCGGGATTGGTCGAGTAGACCACACCGAGGCGCTTTTTCCAATCGTTGTCAGCCATCTGTTGTCTGTTTGTGTGCAAAGATAAGGATTATGTTCGTATATTTGTCGGAATATGGAAGATAAGAAATTCAATCTCTGGAACCGTCTGGCCGCGCTTGTGGTCACCCTGGTTTCCGCTTTCACCTATCTGTCTACGATAGAGCCGACCGCGTCGTTCTGGGACTGCGGCGAATTCATAGCGTCATCGTATAAGCTTGAGGTGGGCCATCCACCTGGAAACCCTGTGTTCCAGCTGTTTGCCCGTGTCGCTACCATGTTTGGCGATGCGTCTCATGCTGCCGTGCTCGTCAATTCCCTGAGCGCAATCTGTTCGGCACTGACCATCTTCCTTCTGTATCTTACGATAGTGTTCTTCGCCAAGAGGCTTTTCAAGCGTGGCGAGAACGGTCTGTACAGTACCGGCAGCGCAATATCTGTCATCGGAAGCGGAATGGTCGGAGCGCTTGCATACTGCTTCTCGGACACCTTCTGGTTCTCGGCAGTCGAGGGAGAGGTGTATGCCATGTCATCACTCTTCACCGCCCTGGTCATCTGGGCCATGACGAAGTGGTACGAACAGGCTGACCGTCCTCATTCGAACCGATGGATCGTCCTCATCTCGTTCGCTATGGGATTGAGCATCGGCATCCACTTGCTGAACCTTCTGGCCATCCCTGCCCTTGTGTTCATGTACTACTACCGTCACAAGGAGGATGGCAGCTTCAACTTCAAGCAGCTCATAGGCATTACCGCGCTGTCGTTCGTGATAATCGCAGTGATCCTCTTCGGAATCGTTCCTATGCTTCCTAAGATCGCCGCGTATACCGACCTCCTGTTCGTAAACGTCCTTGGCCTTCCATATAACACCGGAGCATTGTTCTTCATGGTTGCATTGTTCGCGCTCAGCTTCTGGGGACTGTTCTGGACGATGAAGCATGACAAGGTGCTTGCAAACACCGTCCTGCTGTGCTTCACCACCATCCTTGTCGGCTTCTCGCTCGTGACCATCGACGTGGTCCGCTCTTGCGTTAAGACTCCGACCAACGAGTATCAGCCTGACAACGCGTTCACCCTTGTCCGCTACCTTTCGCGTGAACAGTACGGCAAGGCCCCTCTCGTTTATGGCCAGTATTTCGATTCTCCATACGAGGTCAAGTACGGCAAGTACTGGGCTCCGCTCAACGGCAAGTACGTGCGCGCCGACGCTCCTGCTGACGCAAGCTACGATGCATCGGGCAAGATGCTCTTCCCGAGGATGTGGGCGACCAGTCCAAGCGGCACATACGAGTCGTTCTACATGAGCTATATCGGCAAGAACGGAATAAGGGTTCCCGGACGCGACTATCCGAAGCCTACAATGGGCGCCAATCTGCGCTTCTTCTTCGACTATCAGCTCAACTGGATGTACTGGCGCTATTTCATGTGGAATTTTGCCGGCCGCCAGAATGAAATCCACAGCCCGATTCCGGGCGACATCATCGCGGGCAACTGGGAGAGCGGTATCAAGCCTATCGACAGCTTCCGTGTCGGTGACCAGTCGGAAGCGCCTGCAATCCTGTCCGAGAACAAGGGAAAGAATCATTATTACATGCTGCCTCTTCTCCTTGGCCTGCTGGGCCTTTTCTTCCAGTTCGACAAGGATAAGCGCGGCTCATGGCTGGTGTTCATCACCTTCTTCATGACAGGTATCGCAATCGTGCTCTACCTGAACCAGCAGCCTATGCAGGTCCGCGAGCGTGACTACGCTTATGCCGGATCCTTCTATGCATTTGCGATATGGATCGGACTCGGTGTTGCGGCAGTGTATTCATGGATCAACGGTCTGCTGAAGAACAGGCAGAGCGCTGCCGTCGCTGCTGTAAGCACAGCGGCTCTTCTCTGTGTCCCTGCCATCATGGCGAAGGAAAACTGGGACGACCACGACCGCAGCAACCGCTATACAGCTGTCGAGATGGCCGCCAACTATCTCAACGGAGTGGGCGAGAACGGTATCCTTGTGACACATGGAGACAACGATACATTCCCTCTCTGGTACGCCCAGGAGGTTGAGGGCATACGCACAGATGTCCGTATCGTCAATACCTCGCTCCTTGGCACAGACTGGCATATCGACCAGATGAAATATGCCGTGAACGAGTCTGCACCGCTTGATATCACTGTCGGCATGTCACAGTACCTTTACGGAACCAACGAAATCGTCCTCATAGTCGACAACCGTGACGAGGTCATTCCTATCAAGGACGTGATGACAGTATTCAAGCACCCGGAGGCAAAGGTGCCTCTCCAGGGCGGCAAGAAGGCCGACTACATCATGTCACATAAGATTTCGGTTCCAGTCAACAAGGTGAATGCGGTCAAGTACGGCATCGTTTCCGAGAAGTTCGCCGACATGATTCCTGACGAAATCATTCTTGAGATACCAAAGGAGAAGGATTATCTCTCCAAGCCGGATCTTTTCATGCTTGACCTTCTGTCAAACTACAACTGGGACAGACCGCTCCATCTCATGAGCAACGGTGGAGACCTCGGCATGGGAATCAAGGATTACCTCATGTATGACGGTATGACCTGCAAGTTCGTTCCGTTCAAGAACAAGATTGGAACGACTGATCCGGGCCTCGTCGATACCGACCGCCTTTATCAGCTCATGACCGAGGTCTACAGCTGGGACAAGCTCAAGCGCACGGATTGGTTCGTGGACTACCAGAACATGTATACCTTCCTTGGCGTGAACAGCCAGAGAGGCTTCTTCGTAAGCTGCGCCAATGCTTTCCTTGAGGAAGATGAGAAGGAACGTGCAAAGGAGGCTCTTGACATGTGCATGGAGAATGTGCCAAAGGCAAACTTCCCATATGAGACCATTCTCAACGGCTTCTCAGGCAACGACTATATGGTGATAAGCATGGCGGAGCTCTACTATCGTCTCGGAGAGGGCGAAAAGGCTCGCGAGATAGTTGTGGACATGTTCAACGACCTGCTTGCAACCGCTCGTTTCTGTCTTGAGTATTACGATTACCAGCAGGACAACTTCGAGCTCTGCGGCAACTACATCTATTTCCTCCAGGAGGCCGTCCAGGCTGGCGGCGACATTGAACTTGCCAAGCGCATGGGTGACAATTTCGATTCCCTGCTCAACGCATACACAGGCGGTGGGTCAGCGGATAAAGAAGATTTATCGATATGATAGAAAAAGCCGAGGCACACGCCTCGGCTTTTTCTTATCTTCTCAGTCTGACGAATATGCTGAGCGGGAGCGCCTTCCCGAAACGGTCAAGTAGTGCAAGCTCTCCGGAATCGAGCCCGGCGCAACCTGGGGCGAGACCGAGAGCCTGGCGGACGACTGTCTCTCCGAGAAGGGCTGAGTAGCCGTTGGAGTAGAGGTTGAGCACCATGAAGCTGTCCTTGGGTGCAAGTATGCGTGCCACGTTGCGGAGCATGTCGAACAGGCATTCGTCTAGTTTCCATTTCTCTCCGTCCGGGCCATGACCGTATGCAGGAGGGTCAAGAATGATTCCCTGATAGACATTGCCTCTCTTAGCCTCGCGCTTTGCGAATTTCATTGCGTCCTCGACTATCCAGCGGATGTTGTCGAGATTGCTGCCTTCCATGTTCTCGCGTGCCCATGTCACGACCTGACGAACCGAGTCAAGGTGTGTCACGTCCGCGCCGGCGGCCTTGGCTGCGAGCGAAGCTGCTCCTGTGTATGCGAACAGGTTGAGGACCTTCGGAGCCGGTGCTCCTTCTTCCTTTGCCTTTGCGACCAGTTCCGCGGTGTTGCGGTAGATGTATTCCCAGTTGGAGGCCTGCTCAGGGAAGACACCGACATGCTTGAATGAAGTCAGTCCGAGTCTGAGGTTGAAACCGAAGCCCTGGGGGCTGTTGTATCGTATGCGCCACTGGTCATCCATGGCCTTGCGTCTTTCCCATGTTCCGCTGTCCTCCTTGCCCGCCTTGCCGAATCCGGCTCCGGGTGAAAAACGTGTATGAGCCATCTTCTCCCATTCCGCTGCGCTCATCGACGGCTCCCATAGAGCCTTTGGTTCAGGGCGTATCATGCAGTAGCGTCCGTAGCGCTCAAGTTTCTCGCCGCGTCCGGAATCTATAATCTCGTAATCCTTCCAGCTCTGTGCCGGGTATTCGATGGTCATATTAAAACATTTTTAACTTATGCAAAGATAGGTGAAAATGTTGTAATTCGTGGGAATTTGCTAAATTTGCGGATACGACAACTATAAATCAATCAATTATACCAAAATGACTATCGATTCTTACAATTTTGCCGGCAAGAAGGCCATCGTTCGCGTTGACTTCAATGTTCCTGTAAAGGAAGGCAAGGTGACTGACAACACCCGTATCATGGGTGCTCTCCCTACTCTCAAGAAGATCCTCAATGACGGCGGCGCTGTCATCATGATGTCTCACATGGGCAAGCCTAAGGGACAGGTTGATATGAAGAAGTCTCTCCAGCAGATCGTTCCTGCAGTGAGCGAGGCTCTCGGTGTGGAGGTTAAGTTCGCTGCCGACTGCGGCAACGCTTCAGCTGAGGCTGCAGCTCTCCAGATGGGTGAGGCTCTCCTTCTCGAGAACCTTCGTTTCTATCCAGAGGAGGAAGGCAAGCCAGTAGGCATCGACAAGGAGGATCCTGCATACGACGAGGCCAAGAAGGCAATGAAGGCATCCCAGAAAGAGTTCGCGAAGAAGCTCGCTTCTTACGCTGACTGCTATGTGATGGACGCATTCGGTACCGCACACCGCAAGCACGCTTCTACCGCTGTCATCGACGAGTATTTCGACAAGGACTCAAAGATGCTCGGTTACCTCATGGAGAAGGAAGTAAAGGCAGTTGACGCTGTCCTCAGCGACATCAAGCGTCCTTTCACCGCTATCATGGGTGGTTCAAAGGTTTCATCAAAGATCGGTATCATCGAGAACCTTCTCGGCAAGGTTGACAACCTCATCCTCTGTGGCGGTATGACCTATACCTTCGCAAAGGCATTCGGCGGCGAGGTAGGCCAGTCTATCTGTGAGGAGGACAAGCTCCAGGTCGCTCTCGACGTTGTTGCAAAGGCAAAGGAGAATGGCGTGAACCTCGTTCTCGCTACCGATGCTGTCGTTGCAAAGGACGCTATCGACTGGGATACCATGAGCTTCAAGGCAGGCGCTGACGTAAAGGTTGTTCCTGCTGGTGAAATCCCTGCTGACTATGAGGGTCTCGACGCAGGTCCAGAGAGCCGCAAGGCATTCGCTGAGGCTATCAAGGGCGCAAAGACCATCCTTTGGAACGGTCCTGCAGGCGTATTCGAGGTTGAGGAGTTCACCGCTGGTTCACGCGCTATCGGCGATGCTGTTGCCGAGGCTACCGCAAACGGTGCATTCTCTCTTATCGGTGGCGGCGACTCTGTAGCTTGTGTAAACAAGTTCGGTCTCGCTGACAAGGTGTCATACATCTCTACCGGTGGCGGCGCTCTTCTCGAGGCTATCGAGGGCAAGGAGCTCCCTGGTGTTGCAGCTATCAAGGCGTAAATAATAACGACAGCATATGTTTGAATTGCTGTTCGTAAACTGGCATCTTGACCCCATCCTTCTCCATCTCGGGAACGGTGGGGTCAGATGGTATTCTCTGCTGTTCGTCTCCGGCTTCATTCTCGGATGGTATATCTTCCAGTGGTTCTTCAAGAGAGAGGGAGTGAGCGACAAGCTCCTCGATCCGCTTCTCTACACATTGCTGGCGGGAACCATCGTAGGAGCCCGTCTCGGACACTGTCTATTCTATCAGCCTGACTACTATCTTGGAAGCTGGAACGGCTTCCTGGAGATATTCATGCCTTGGAAGGGCGGTCTTGCAAGCCATGGCGGAGCTATCGCCCTCATCCTTGCAATGATATGGTTCGCCCGTCACTATGGCCGCAAGAACGGTTTCGATTTCCTCTGGATCATGGATCATCTCTGTATCGCCGTGGCGTTCGCGGGATGCATGATCCGCCTTGGAAACCTTTGCAACTCCGAAATCTATGGCGATGTCACAAACCTCCCTTGGGGCTTCGTGTTCCAGCTCAGGGGCGAGACCTTGCCTAAGCATCCGACCCAGCTCTACGAGGCGCTCTCGTACCTTGTCCTGGGCTTGATACTCATGTGGCTCTACAAGAACAAGCTCGATAAGATGTACCGTGGAACATTCATCGGTCTGTTCTTCCTGGGCTGCTTCGGAATGCGCTTCCTCATCGAGTTCATCAAAGAACCTCAGGTCGGCTTCGAACAGGGTATGGCCATCAATATGGGCCAGATTCTCTCTATACCGTTCATCCTTGCAGGAATCGGACTCATAGCATACGCATATATGAAGAAACTTCCGGCTAGACTGTCAAGGAAATAGGGCTGTCTAAGGAAATGATAAAGGGGCGGAACCTGTCAGATGACGGGCTCCGCTTCCTTTTTGTACGTCAATATGCTCCCGATGGTTGGAAAGATTTAATTGTGAATCGTTTTACGAATTGTCAGTCGGCTCATTTAGCATTATATTTGCAGTCTTTTTCCCGCGCGCGTTGCGCAGGTACATAATAGAAATATCAAACCAAGAATAATGAGAATGACAAAAGCAATTATCAGTTCCCTGATGGCTACGGTCCTGGCGATGGCAGCGATGCCTGTGTGTGCCCAGGAAGTAAGCTCGGAGCCGACCGTATTGACGCTTGAGCAGGCTCTTGAGATTGCTCTCAGTGAGAATATTTCGGTCAAGGTTGCCGACAAGGAAATCGAGAGAACAGGTTATGCCCGCAAGGGTAGCTACGCTTCTCTCTTTCCACAGATAGACGGTTCGGGATCATACTCCCGCACCATCAAGAAGCAGGTCATGTACATGGACTTTGACATGAGCTCGCTCGGCGGCGGAATGGGAGGTGGAGCCATGGGTGGCGATACCGAGATTCCTGAGGGCATCGAGACCAAGGCTGGATCGAAAGGCGGCAACGGCGGTGGAATCGAGGTCGGCCGTTGGAACAGCTTCTCGGCCGGCGTCTCAGCCAGCATGCCGCTCATCAATGCACAGCTGTGGCAGAGCATCAAGCTTACTGCCCAGGATGTAGAGCTCGCAGTCGAGAAGGCCCGTTCATCACGCCTCGAGACCGTTACCCAGGTAAAGCAGGCATATTACAGCGTTCTTCTTGCAAAAGAAGCGTTCGACGTTTACAAGAAGGTATACGAGAATGCCATGGCGAACCTCGAGAAGACCGAGCAGCGTTACAACGTCGGCAAAGCTTCCGAGCTCGAGTATGTCCGTTCAAAGTCAGCTGTCCAGAATGCAATTCCTAACGTCTACGACTCTGAGAGCTCTATCAACCTCGCTCTCTGGCAGCTCAAGGCGGTCATGGGTATAGGCCTTGACGAGAATATCGACGTGGCAGGCTGTCTTGCAGACCATGCGGGCAACATGATCCATGACGTCTACGCCCACGACGAGATTGTTCTGGATGACAACAGCACCATGCGCCAGCTCGCTATCCAGGCAGAGCAGATCGCAAACACCATCAAGCTCCAAAAGTATGCTTCGCTGCCTTCGCTCGCAGTCGCTTACGCATATAACCTGAATGCGATGACCAATGACTTCGATTTCAAGAACTACAACTGGTCGCCTTATTCATACGTCGGCTTCAGCCTCCAGATTCCTATCTTCGCGGGCGGCAAGCGCTATCACGCAGTGCGTCAGGCCCAGGTCCAGAAGGCGGAGTTCGACCTTCAGCTTGACAACACCGAGCGCCAGCTCAAGATTGCGATCCGCCAGTATCTCAAGCAGATGGAGACAGGCATGAAGACTTATGAGTCGGCTCAGGCCGCAGTCGAGACTGCCCAGAAGGCATACGACATCGCATCTCAGTCTTACAACCTCGGTCGCAGCACCATCACGGACCTCAATGACGCCCAGCTCGCTCTTACCCAGGCTCAGCTTGGTATGTCACAGGCAGTCTACAACTATGTCAACGCCAAGGCCAATCTCGAGCAGACCCTCGGTCATGACTTTTCCGAAAACGAATAAAACAGAAAGGATATGAAATATACAGCAAAAGCATTTGCATTCGCAGCGGCTGCCCTCATGGCTGCCGGCTGCTCCCAGAATAAAGGCCAGGACGCATTGACTGCCGCAATCGTGGCAGAGGATGTCGTTCCTGTAGTGTCAGTTGCCAAGACCGAGGTTCGTGATGTCCTCCAGGAGGAGGTATACGCTTCCACGGTACAGGCTAACGTCGTGAACAACGTCGTTCCTCAGAGCGGTGGCCGAATCAAGAAGATCAACGTCGAGATCGGCGACTTTGTAAGCAAGGGTCAGGTCCTCGCCGAGATGGAGGCAGTGAACCTCCTCCAGTCACGTCTCAAGCTCGTCAACGACTCTACCGAGCTCGTGCGTCTCAAGGGTCTTTACCAGGCAGGTGCCATCTCGAAGTCTGATTTCGAGACCGCAGAAATGGGCTACAAGGTCAGCAGGACCAGCTATGAGAACCTTCTCGAGAACACCGTTCTCCGTTCGCCTATCAGCGGCGTCATCACCGCAAGAGGATATGACGCAGGTGACATGTATGCAATGCAGCTCCCTCTTTATGTGGTTCAGCAGATCACTCCTGTGAAGCTTCTCGTTGCCATTTCAGAGTCACGCTACTCAAAGGTAGAGAAGGGCCAGAGTGTAACCCTTACCGCAGACGCGCTCCCTGGCCGCACCTTCGAAGGCCGCATCAACCGCATCTATCCTGTCATCGATCCGGCATCCCACACCTTCACCGCGGAAGTTGTCGTTCCTAACAGCGACCGCGCTCTCCGTCCGGGCATGTATGCAAACGTAAAGGTTCTCTTCGGCATCAACAGCAGTGTAGTCGTTCCCGGAACCGCTCTCGTAAAGCAGCAGGGTTCAGGCGTACGCACGGTCTTCGTTCTCAATGCAGACGGTACCGTTACCTCACGTGTCGTAACCACCGGCCGCCGTGCAGATGAGTTCGTGGAGGTTCTCGAAGGCCTCAGCGAGGGCGAAACCGTAGTTACCGCAGGCCAGGCTGCCCTCAAGGATGGAATCAAGGTAGAAGTAATCTAACAGAGACTATGAGCATTTACAGAACAGCGGTGTCGAAACCGGTTACCACGGCGCTCATTTTCGTAGCCGCCATGGTCTTCGGTATCTACTCCCTCTTGAACATATCGATTGCCCAGTTCCCTGACATCGAGGCTAACGTCATCATGGTGATGTCCTCATACCAGGGCGCCAGTGCAGCCGACATCGAGAACAACCTTACCAAGGTTCTCGAGAATTCACTCAACGGTGTCAGCAACCTCAAGGACATCTCTTCAAGATCAAGAGAGAATACCTCTATCCTGACCCTTGAGTTCGAATATGGTACAGACCTCGACGTCGCAACCAACGACGTACGAGACAAACTCGACCTTGTCAACTCCATGCTGCCTGACGGAGTCACCACTCCTGTCATCTTCAAGTTCAGCATGGATGACATGCCTATCATGATCCTGTCTGCGACTGCGGATGCCAGCCTTCCGGGTCTCGACAAGATTCTTGACGACAAGCTCGCAACCCCTCTCGCCCGCGTAAGCGGTGTCGGTACCGTGAGCATCAGCGGTGCTCCTACCCGAGAGATCCAGGTCTATGTCGATCCTAACAAGCTCCAGGCATACGGCCTTTCTGTAAGCACCATCGCCCAGATCATCGCAGCCGAAAACCGTAACGTCCCTTCAGGAAACATCGACATCGGCAACGATACATACAACCTCCGCGTCCAGAAAGAGTTCAAGGATCCTTCTGAGATCCTGGACATCGTCCTTGGTTCATATAACGGCAAGGCTGTGTATGTGCGTGACGTTGCAACAGTCCGTGACGGCAGCAAGGAGAAGGAACAGCAGGCATTCACCGACGGTGAGCGCTCCGCACAGATCACCATCCAGAAGCAGTCCGGCGCCAATACCGTGGATGTAATCAAGAAGGTCAAGAAGCAGCTTGTCAAGATTCAGCAGGAACTTCCTTCCGACATCAAGATCAAGACAGTCGTCGACAGCTCCGACAACATCATCAATACCATCAACTCCCTCAAGGAAACCATCGCGATCACCCTTCTGGTCGTAATGCTCGTGGTATTCGTGTTCCTCGGACGCTGGAGAGCCACATTCATCATCGTGCTCTCCATCCCAGTCGCGCTCCTTGCGTCACTCGTATACCTCTTCGCAACCGGAAACACCCTGAACATCATCTCGATGTCCGCGCTGTCCATCGCGATCGGTATGGTCGTCGACGATGCGATCGTTGTACTGGAGAACGTCTCTACCCATCTGGAACGAGGTGAGAAGCCAAACGAGGCTGCCGTACATGGAACTTCGGAGGTTGCGATTTCCGTAATCGCTTCGACCCTTACCATGCTCTGCGTGTTCCTGCCGCTCACCATGCTTTCAGGTATGGCCGGAATCATGTTCAAGCAGCTCGGATACATCGTCAGCATCATCATGATCGTGTCTACGACCGCTGCGCTGACCCTCGTGCCTATGCTCTGTGCACAGTTCCTCAAGGTTGGCCGCAAGACCGGAAAGCTCCACAACGCAGTGTTCGGAGTCATCAACGCGAGCCTGGACTGGATATCCGAGGGATACGCAAAGATCATCGCATGGGCTACAACCCACCGCAAGACCGTCATCTTCGGATCGTTCGGCATCCTTGTCGTAGTGATGGCGCTCTATATCCCGGGCATGAAGACAGAGTTCTTCCCACAGAGTGACCAGGGTCGACTCAGCCTTACCGTGGAGCTTCCTGTCGGAACTTCCCAGGAGGTTACCGGAGAATTCGCGAAGCTTCTCCACAAGGAGATCCGCGATGCCATTCCAGAGATCAAGATCAGCAGCTTCAGCTTCGGCCAGGCAGATTCAGACAATGCGTTCGCAAGCATGCAGAACAATGGCTCGAACGTCATTTCGATGAACATCAACGCCGGCAGCATGGAAGATCGTGACGTCACGACCGATGAGATGTCCAAGATCATCCGCGGTATCTGTGACCGTCATCCTGAAATCAAGAAGGCCCAGGTACGCGAGGGCATGGGCGGCATGGGTGGCGCATCTTCACTCGAGATCGAGATCTATGGATACGATTTCGAGTCTACCGACAAGGTAGCAAAGGCACTCCAGGCAGAGATGCTCAAGACAACGCTCTTCCGCCAGGTGACCCTCAGCCGTGATGAGTATACTCCAGAGTACCAGGTTGACTTCGACCGTACAAAGCTTGCTCTCAACGGACTCAACTCCACCACCGCAGGAGCCGCTTTCAGTGCGGCCATGAGCGGAAGCGTGGCATCGTTCTACCGTGAGGACGGAGAGGAATACAGCATACGCGTGCGCTATGCTCCTCAGTTCCGTACCAGCATCGAAGATATCGAGAACATCATCATCTACACACCACAGGGCAAGGCTGTCCGCATGGGCGAGCTCGGCCAGGTGGTGGAGACCCAGGTTCCTCCTAGCATCGAGCGCAAGGACCGTTCACGCGTCATAACAGTTACAGGTATCCTTCCTAAGGGCGTTGCCCTCAGTGAGGCTGTAGAAGGAGTGAACGCAATGATCGACGGCATCGACGTTCCACCTGAGCTTTCGGTAGTTGTTGCCGGAGATTATGAGGACCAGCAGGAAATGATGAGCGACATGATGCTCCTCATGGTACTGATCATCCTCCTCGTGTACATGGTGATGGCCGCTCAGTTCGAGTCTTTCATGAGTCCGTTCGTGATCATGTTCTCGGTTCCGTTCGCATTCGTTGGCGTTGCCATCGGTCTCGGACTTACAGGCACCGCTCTCGGCATCATGCCTCTGGTCGGCATCATGATCCTCCTTGGTATCGTTGTGAAGAACGGTATCGTGCTCATCGACTATACCATCCTCTGCCGTGAGCGTGGAATGAGCATCATCGAGGCGTCCGTGACCGCTGCCCGCAGCCGTCTGCGCCCTATCCTCATGACCACCTTCACCACTGTCCTCGGTATGCTTCCTATGGCACTCGGACGCGGCGAGGGTTCAGAAATGTGGCGCTCCCTCGGTATGACCGTATGCTGGGGTCTTTCAGTTTCGACTCTGGTGACCCTCATCCTCATCCCATCAGTTTATTGTGTATTCGCGATCCGCCAGGAAAGGCGTGCCGCCAAGAAACAGCTCAAGTAACATGAAAGCGATATTCATAGCATATAACCAGGCCTACTACAACGAGATCAATGAGCTTCTCGAGGCGCATGGTCAGCGTGGCTTCACCCAGTGGCAGGACATCCAGGGCCGCGGAAGCAGCACGGGTATTCCTCATTATGGAGACCATGCCTGGCCGGAGATGAACTTTGCGACCCTGTCAGTCCTTGAGGATGAAAAGGTCGCTCCGCTCATGGCGGATCTCAAGGCTAAGGATGCCGAGACTCCCGCTCTCGGTCTCAGGGCCTTTGTATGGAACATTGAGGCAATGTACTAGCCTCATTTTCCTCTGTTTGAAAACCGACTGCAAATAAGTATATTTGTAGTCGGTTAATTATATCCATTTTTTAACTTAAACTTCAAGACAATGGCAAAAGTTGTAACAAACACCAATATCGAAGAGATTCTCGCAGGCGACCAGCCTGTAATGATCGATTTCTGGGCTGTATGGTGCGGCCCATGCAAGATGCTCTCACCAACCGTTGACGAGGTCGCTGACGAGTACGAGGGCAAGGCAGTCGTGGCAAAGTGCAATGTGGACGAGGCTGACGAGATCGCAATGAACTATCGCGTACGCAACATCCCTACACTCCTTTTCTTCAAGGGCGGCGAGCTCAAGGAGCGCCTTGTAGGCGTGGTTTCAAAGAAAGAGATCACAGACATCCTCGACTCGCTGATGTAATCCATCATGAAGAGATTTACTCTTGCAATCATACTGCTTCTTGTCACTCTCACCGCTTCTGCCCAGAAGCTCGGAGTGACAGGAGGCCTTACCTTGTCTCAGCTTGAGAACATCAAGGAAAGCCGGAATGCCGGCTACAATGCAGGCGTATCTCTCAACATTCCTCTTGTCCTGGGTCTGAGTCTTCAGCCTGAACTCATCTACAACGTCAAGGGAGCAACCTTGCCGGACGTGCCCGACACGAAATATACTGCTGGATACTGTGAACTGGGTCTCCAGGCGCAGTGGGGACTTGACCTCATTGTGGCAAAGCCTTTCGTCCTGCTGGAACCATACGTCGGCGGAAGCACCCGCAAGACTCTTCTGGTGCAGGACCAGTCTTTCAAGGCAGACCTTGGGGGACTTGCGGACAGGCTCGAATGCGGTCTTGCAGTAGGAGGTGGCATTGAGATTCTTTCCAGGCTGCAGCTTGCAGTCAAGTATTTCAGGACTTTGGGAACTCTTCTAGGCAGCGACGGAAACCTTAATCCAAGCCTCGGTTCTTCAGCAAGCGGACAGGTTTCGGATATCCTGAACGGTGTAGGATATTTCACGGGAACGACAGTCTCACTAACTTATTTCTTCTAGGCAATGGCAGACAGATATGCGGTATGGTTCTGTGCGGGAAGCGCTACCATAGACCCGAAATTCAATATATTGGCCGACAAGGCCGTCCGTGCGGCATGTGAGCTTGGCTATGGCGCAGTCAGCGGTGGAACCATAAGAGGTACCATGAAGGTCGTTGCAGATGCCGCTCAGGCATGCGGTGTTCCTAACAGAGGAATCCTGCCCCGTTTCATGAAGGGACTGGAGCATCCGGGATTGACTGAACTCATCTGGACTGACACAATGGCTGAACGAAAGGAGGAGATGAGGAAGGGAACCTGTCTTGCTGTGGCGCTCCCCGGCGGCATAGGCACTATGGACGAGTTCTTCGAGACATATACTCTTGCGAAACTTGACAGATATGACGGACGTCTGGTGGTCTTCAACTACGAAGGCTTCTATGACGGACTGAAGGCTCTCCTGGACCACTTTGTGGAGACGGAGATGCTGGACAGGGGTTCCAGGGCGCTGGTGAGCTTCCCTGAGACCCTGGATGAATTCATTTCATGCATACGATGAAAGACAGGTTGTCTATACTCGGTGAGGATTGGAAGTCGGTAGAGGAGCTTATTGCATCCTCTCTTGCCAGCGACATAAAGCTGCTTGATAGCCTGAACGCATCCTTGCTTGAGAATTCCGGAAAGAAGCTCCGTCCCATGCTCTCGCTGCTCATGGCCAAGGCCTGCGGCACAGTTAATGGAGACAGCATAAAGTTCGCGGCGGCATCGGAGCTGCTGCACAACGCGACCCTGCTTCACGATGACGTGGCAGACCAGAGTGCAACCCGTCGCGGCAAGCCGACCGTATTCTCGCTTCTTGGCGGAACTGCGTCCGTGCTTGTGGGCGATTTCTGGCTGGTCAGGGCAATGGAGACCATTCTTTCTGCCGAGAAGGAACGTGACGAGGCGATCCGACTGTTCTCAAAGACTTTGAACAACCTTGCGGAAGGCGAAATGCTCCAGCTTGAGAAGGCGGACAGTGCAGATACGACGGAGGCGGACTACCTCCGCATCATATACAACAAGACAGCGACACTTTTCGAAGCCGCATGCGTAACGGCTGCGGTTTCAGTAGGGGCTGATGATGCTTTGAGGCAGGCGGCAGGCGACTATGCGGTCAACCTTGGCCTTGCCTTCCAGATAAAGGATGACATTCTTGACTACAACGGCTCGGACATAGGCAAGCCGGTCGGGGTAGACATACGCGAGCATAAGATAACCATGCCTCTCCTCGGCGCCTTTGCAAACGCCGGTGCTGAAAAGGAGGCGGAGATCAGGGCTCGTGTTGCAGCCATGGACGCCGATGACGCGGCCAGCGCTGCCGAAATAATTGCCTTTGCCCGCGAGAATGGCGGAATAGAGTATGCCGAGCAGCGTCTGGTGGAATTCAGGAAGCTTGCGGTGGATGCTCTGGAGCCTCTTCCGGACAGTGAGGCAAAGCAATGCCTTATTGAACTGGCGGCATATGCTGCCGGACGAAACAAATAAAAGATGAGATTCTCGGATATATCTGGCAATGAGGACTTGAAGAAAGTGCTGGCGGGAATGGTCTGCCGGGACCGTATCCCTCATGCCTTGATGATATACGAGAACGACGGCGGCGGAGCAATCCCGATGGTGCTTGCCTTCCTGCAGCACCTGAACTGTCACGACAGGGGAGAGCTCGACTCCTGTGGCGCCTGTCCTGCCTGCAACAGGATGGAGAAGCTGCTGCACGCCGATGTCAAGTTCATCTTTCCCGTGACCAAGGGCACGAAGGTGACTGTAGAGAAGCCTATGTCGCGGGACTATATGGGCCTCTGGCGCGAACTGCTGCTCACTAATCCATACTTCATGGAGTCGGAGCTCAACGATGCTCTCGGCATCGAGGGTAAGTCATCGCTCATCGCGCTGGCGGAGGCGACAGCGATACGCGAGACACTCATGACCGCATCGGTCGAAGGAGGCTATCGCGCATTCGTGGTCTACCTTCCCGAGAAGATGAACGCCGAGACGGCGAACCGTCTGCTCAAGTCGGTCGAGGAACCGCCGGAGAAGACGCTGTTCATCTTCATAACCCATGCGCCCGAGAGGGTGCTTACGACCATTTCTTCCCGCTGCGTCGGCCTGAGGCTGTTGCCGCTGTCGAAAGAAGAGGTCACGGAGGTGCTTGAAAGACGCTTCGGAACCGAGGCAGGACGTGCATCGGAGGTCGCTGCCCATTGCGGCGGCAGTGTGGGCAGGGCGCTGGCCATGCTCGCTGAGGGTGCCGACATCGCGGAAGAGGAAAGACTGTGGTCTTCCATGCTCGAAGCAGTCGCATCAAAGGATATGATGACATTGACAGAAATCGCCGAAGAAATGGGGTCTGTGTCATCTCGCGAAGGGGCGAAGGCACTGTGCCGCTATGCCTCGGAAAACCTGAGAAAGATCTTTATGATACAGCAGGGTCTTCCTCAGCTTGCTTCCCTGACGGCAAGGGAGGCTGAACTTCTCGGAGATCTGCCGAAGAGGCTGAAAAAGACCTTCACGAGACGTGCTGTATCCAATCTGGACAGGGCTCAGATGCTTGTTGGACGCAATGTCAACCTCAAGCTTGTATTCAGTGACCTGGCCGTCAAATTATATATGATACAGAATGGACAATAGTTTGGAATCCATCAAATACGACTGCTTCCGCGGCTGCGTGGTACAGGAGAATCAGGAGACAGGAGAATCAGTCTGCACCTACCGCCAGGGCTGCTGCAAGCTCGAATCATACAACTGGCTCAACGGAGTGGTGCAGCCGGAGTACAACGATGTCTTCGAGGTACGCTTCAAGAATACCCGAAAGGGATTCTACTACAATGCATCAGGCCAGAATGTCAAGCTCGGCGACCTCGTGGTGGTCGAGGCTGTCACCGGCCATGACCTCGGCATCGTGACCCTCGAAGGCCCTATCGTCGGCCGCCAGATGAAGTGCAAAGGCATACCTGCCGACGCTCCTCTGAGGAAAATCTACCGCAAGGCACGTCAGCTTGACATCAACAAGTGGCAGGACGCCATCGCGCTGGAGCAGGAGACCATGATCAAGTCTCGCCGCATCGCTGCCGAGATGGGTCTCGAGATGAAGATCGGCGACGTTGAGTACCAGGGAGACGGCACGAAGGCGATATTCTACTACATCGCCGACGGCCGCGTCGATTTCCGCCAGCTCATCAAGGTATTCGCCGAGGAATTCAAGATCAGGATCGAGATGAAGCAGATCGGAGCGCGTCAGGAGGCAGGCCTCATCGGAGGTCTGGGCGTCTGTGGACGCGAGCTCTGCTGCGCCAACTATATAACGAACTTCCAGTCGATCACGACCGCTGCCGCACGCTGCCAGGATCTCTCACTCAACCCGCAGAAGCTTGCCGGACAGTGCGGAAAGCTCAAGTGCTGTCTCAACTACGAGGTCGCAACCTACCAGGACGCACTCTCACGCATACCTAAGGTTCCGGAGCCGCTGGAGTTCGAGGATGGAACAGCATACCTCATCAAGACCGACATCCTCAAGGAAAAGCTTTACTTCTCGTACGAGAAGGGTTCGCTTGCCGAGCTCTATCCGCTCGACGCCGACGAGGTAAGGGAGGTCCAGAGAATGAACAGGGATGGTATCAGACCTTACTCGCTCAAGCCTGAGCCTGAGCAGAAGTCGCCTGAGTTCGTGACAGCCGTGGGAGATGACAGCATCAGCCGCTTCGACCACTCTGAGCGCAAGAAGAAAAAGAACAACAGGAACCGTCATAAGGGACCGAAGAAAGAGTCAGCGAAGCCACAGCAGTAATGAAGCGCCTTGCGGCACATATCGCGGTCATCGCGGCTCTCCTTGTCACTTCCTGCACGAAGCCGACTGTGAGCGAAAGCTTTGTCAGCATCGAGGACAGGGATGTCATAGGAAGCTATGTCTTTGACATGGACCTTTGCGACTCGCTGGCGACATACGACCTGTATCTTTATACAAGGGTCGACCAGATGCCGCCTCAGCTTGCGCTTCAAGAGGACATGGAACTGCGGGTACGCTGGATTTCTCCGGATGGGGAACGATATGAGGAAACTGTATATTTCCCGGTAAGGGAGAAGGTAAAGGCTCTTTACCGCCGCGATTTTGCGCCTGTGCTGAGTGGCGTATGGAAACTGGAACTTAGCGTCCGCGACGAGATCGACGGTCTCCGCGGAATGGGAATAGTATTGGAAAGAAAGGATGGGACACGATAAACTGAGGAAATTCGCCGAGAACGAGACATTTTCATGCCTCTTGCAGCCTTCGTCCCAGGAGCTGCTGCAGGATGGCTATTTCTCGCTCCGCGACCATGAAATAAAGGGACATTGGAACGAGCGCATGTTTGACAAGGAGCGCCCTATTGTGCTGGAGTTGGGCTGCGGCAAGGGAGAATATACCATCGACCTCGCACGAAGGAATCCGGACTGCAACTACATCGGAGTGGACATAAAAGGCGCACGCCTTTGGAAGGGCGCCAAATATGCCCATGAGAATGGTCTTGGCAATGTGGCCTTCCTGCGTACCAGGATAGAGTTCATCACCTGCTTCTTCGCTCCGGGAGAGGTGTCGGAGATATGGCTGACTTTCTCCGACCCCCAGATGAAGAGCGAGAACAGCCGCCTCACATCGCCGCTGTTCCTCGAGAGATACCGCAGCTTCCTCAAGCCTGGCGGCATAGTTCATCTCAAGACTGACAGTACTTTCCTGCACCAGTATTCCCGCGCTGTCGTGGAGCAGAACGGCCTCGCGAAGCTTGCCTGCACCGATGACCTTTACGGCACACCGCGCACCGAGCTTCTCCTGACTGCCGAAGAGGCTGCCGAGTCGAAGGTGGACGCTCTCTATGAGGTCCAGACCTTCTATGAGAAGATGTTCCTTGCAAAGGGACTCAAGATAACCTATCTCCGTTTCATGCTTGACCATGAGGGTAAGTATAAGTATCCGGAGTTCGATGCTGCCTACTGGCGCAGCGTAGAGGGTACGCGCAGGTCTTTCGACCATAAATCAAACAAGAATTACGACTATGCCGAAAGCGAAGAGTAAAGTTCAGATAAACAACCGCCGCGCAAGTTTCGACTACGAGTTTCTCGAGACCTACGAGGCCGGTATTGTTCTGGTCGGCACGGAGATCAAGTCCCTGCGCCAGGGCAAGGCGTCGCTGTCGGATTCATTCTGCTATTTCGTCAACGGCGAGCTCTACGTAAAGGGCATGAACATCGCGACCTATTTCTGGGGTTCCTGGGGCGGTCATGAGCCTGCGCGCGACCGCAAGCTCCTGCTTACAAAGAAGGAACTCAAGCATCTTGCCCAGGCGGTGAAGCTCAAGGGACTCACCATCGTTGCCGTCCGCGCCTATATCGCCGAAAACGGCTACGCGAAGCTCCATATCGCCCTTGCCAAGGGTAAGCATGAGTACGACAAGCGTCAGTCCATAAAGGACAAGGACCTTCGTCGCGAAATGGACCGTTCGGGCTATTAGAACTGTATCCCATGCCAAAGATGAAACTGCCGATAGCCGCGGAGCTTCCGCAGCCCGAGCACATCGATATCGATGCGCTTGCAGCATCATGGCTTGACGGCAGCATCGATCTGGTCTGCGTCCTTGGCCCTACAGCCTCCGGAAAGACAAAGTATGCGGTCGCGCTCGCAGCAAGGCTCAGCGAGGCCGTGTCGCGCCTCAGACCGGATCTTGGGCACGTCCAGTGCGAGATTCTCTCAGCCGATTCGCGACAGGTCTATCGCGGCATGGACATAGGAACAGGCAAGGATCTTTGTGAATACAGAGATGTTCCCTATCATCTCATCGATATATGCGAGGCAGGGGAGCGCTACAACGTCTACCGTTTCCAGAAAGACTTTGCCGACGCCTTCAATGATATCCGTTCGCGGGGCTGCCTGCCTATCCTTTGCGGCGGCACAGGGCTGTATATAGAGTCCGCTACGCGCGGTTATGACTTCAGCAAGGATAATCCTCAGGTCGATCCTTCAGCGCTGCCGCAGCGCACTTTCTACATCGGCACGCTTGTGGACAGGGATACCCGCAACGCCCGTATCGACGCCCGTCTTGCAGCCCGCCTGGAAGAGGGTATGGTAGACGAAATCCGCGGCCTTATCGACCGCGGAGTACCTTCTGAGAATCTTATCTGGTACGGACTGGAGTACAAGTTCGTTACGCAGTATGTTCTTGGTGAGATCAGTTACGATTTCATGAAAGAGCATCTCGGCATCGCCATCCATCAGTTCGCGAAGCGCCAGATGACATGGTTCCGCGGCATGGAACGCGACGGTGTCGAAATCCACTGGGTCGAGGTCTGATCTGCTACAGTATACTGTTCTTGACGTCGGAAGGAATCGTGGTCTTGGTGTAGACTGATTCCTCCGGGGTCGCGCTGGATGACAGCATGATCAGTCTGTCGGCATCCATGCTGACGGTGTAGGTGCTGCCCCACGCCTTTCCATCGCTGTAAGTACCGCTGAGCTGATCCTCAAGCAAACTCCAGTTGCCGTCAAATCTGCGGTAGCGGCCTTCGCCGACCTTCTGGTAGAGTTCGAAACTGCCGTCCTGGGCAAATGAGATATATACATCGACCTTTACCGATCCAATCTGGACTGCCTTGGTCGCAATTGATTGTAAAGCCCATTCTCCGGTGATGTCCAGCGGTTTTTTCTCCTTTTCTCCGCAAGATGTTGCAAGCAGCATTGCAGTCATGACTGCCAATATGGTAAGAATCTTTTTCATGTCTACAGCCAGCCTCCATTCTGGGATTTGAATTCACGTGCGATAATGGATATCTCCTGGGTTACTTCCATGCCTCCCGGTGGGTTGTCGCCGCCGCCAAGGGTATCTCCTCCTCCAACGACCCTAACTTTGATCTTTCCTGAGCCCATCTTTGTAGGATGGACATAGAGTCTTCCGTACTTGATGTAAGGATCGGCTGCGAGTCCCAGGGCGGCCTTGTCGGCGTCGGATACTTCCACGCTGAGATATGTAAGGCTTGTGGATGCGGTTCCGAAATATGGAGAGATGTCCAGCCACTGCTCTCTGCCGCACTCTGCGATGATGCTTGGGATTCCCTCGATCTGCATCATCAGCTGCCATGTGTCAATGGCGCCTGTGCCAAGCTTGTGAAAGAACTTGCCCAAGTCGAGGTCTTTCTGGTAGTATGCATACTTCTTCATTCCGTTCAGCTTCGAGTCAAGGTCATTGGCTGACGTCATGATCATGTTCTTGAATTCCTGGACCGTATAGGTCTTGCCGATCTTCTTTGCGTAGGAAAGGGCGAGCGCCACGATTCCTGACATGTGCGGACAAGCCATTGAAGTTCCCTGCATGTAACCGTAGTCGTTGCCTTTTGAGCTTGTTGTCTCCTGGATCTGTACCAGCTCGGAAGGAACGGTGGAAAGGACGAGACCCTTGAAGCTGCGGGCCTGGTAGGCTTCACCTCCCGGAGCAACGATGTTGCAGCCCGGACCGTAATTGGTGTAGTAGGTAGGGAGATAATCAGGACCGAACGCTGTCACGCTGATGATGTCGTGGAACGCACCAGGGTAGTGTGCGTAGTCATGGCCTTCGTTTCCTGCTGCGAAGATGGCTATGTTTCCGTCAAGGACAGGGTTGTTCCTGCATGCCTCGAAGTAGTGGATGGCATCGATCTCTGCCGAGCCCTGATTCCTGATATATGCGTTATCGGAAGCCATTGGTGTGGTGTATCCGAATGAGCAGGATATGATCGAAGCTCCATTGTCCGCTGCATATTTGATCGCCTTGGCAACCTGTGATGCGCCTCCTCCATCTTCGCCAGAGAAAATCTGGCAGGACATGATGCGGCATCCGTCTCCATTGCCTGTTCCGCCGGCTACGCCGCTGACACCCGTGCCGTTGTTGTTTACGGCAGCAATGACTCCGGCGCAATGTGTTCCGTGGCCGGTATCACCATCGTTAGCCCAGGTAATCGGACCGTCATCCACGAAGTTATATCCATAGATGTCGTCGACATATCCGTTTCCGTCATCATCGATTCCGTTGTTTGGAATTTCGCGACTGTTCTTCCACATGTTGTCAATCAAGTCCTTGTGGGTATGCTTTACACCTTCGTCGACTACTGCAACGATTATTGATGGATCTCCGGCAGTCAAAGTCTTCCAAACGTTGAGGACATTGATGTCGGCTCCTTTCTTAACCGTCTGTGAAACCAGAGCATTGCCCTGGTTGTAGTAATGCCACTGGTCAACCAGTCTTGGATCGTTGAACGGCAGGTCGCTTCCTTCTGCCTTTGTTGCAGGCTCAGGGTCCTCGCATGGATATACTATGCAATCGGAAGCTTTCTTTGCTATCGAGTTGTATTCGACCATTGAAATGCTTTCAAACTCAGCTGCGGACATGATTACATCATCAAGAACGGCATCTTCCCCAAGTTCGACCATGTACCATCTGTCCAGTCCGAACTGACATTCCAGATCCTTCCTTGCCGGATTTTCGCGGAAAAGTCTTTCAATATGGGTTGCACCAGCGTTCCGCAGTCCTTCGAGTGTACTCTCGTCGCTTCCTTGCTTTATCTTTACAAGGAAGGAGTTCCTGCTGTATTCATCCGAAATCTGTACGACCTTTGTTCTTGATGGAGATTCAAGGGTCGGTCCTTCTATGAAATCCTTGTTGATGTTGCATGCCGTCAGCGTCAAAGCGGCGGCTGCGATGTAGCCGATTCTTTTCATATCCACAAATATATATAAAAAACTTGGCTGGGATAAACCCAGCCAAGCCTTATGGATATTTTGAGTCATTTACTGACTCTTTCGTGCCTGATTACTCAGCCTCTGAGAGACCTTCAACGTAACCGATTACATCGAAGTTCTGGATGCTCCAGCCACCGAGGCCCATTACATAGAAGTAATGAACGTAGAGGTTGATCTGGCCATCCTCGTAGTAGCTGCAGGTGATGGTTGGGTTCTGGCTGAAGAATGAAAGTGCATCTGGCCAGCTACCTGCGTAGTTGCTGTTGAGGAAGTTGTAGTATCCGTAGTAGTCATACATATAGATGTCGTTGCTTGCATCATATGCGTCTACGTACTGTGGCTCGAAGTAGATGTTGTTGCTTGCGCTGTCCCACTTGAAGTTGAGCTCGTTTCCGGTTCCCCAGAAACCATCAACATCCTCAGTGATGGTTGAACAGGTGCGCATGCCGTTTACCTCGTAGAACTTGATGGTACCGGTATGAACCTCACCCCACCAATTCTGTACCCAGGTGATCTTGGCAGCCTTTGCAGGATCAGAAACAGCTACAGCCTTGCCATTCTCAACACCGAGGTAAAGCCATGAAACGCGCATTACCTTGTACTTGAATGTGGTATTTACGTCCTTGTAGTAAGAAGCGTAAGCAGGGTCGGTGATTCTAAGCTCGCAAGTGTAGTTTACGCCGTCCTCAGCGCTAGGGAAGCTAAGGGTAACGGTGGTCTCATCCTGGCCGTCAGCGAACTGAGCCTGACCTACTGAGAATACATTTTCGTTTGACTTGAGCTCGATAGGAACGGTGATAGCTCCGTTAGAGTTAAGACGCTTAAGAGTGATCTGAGCCTCAGGAGCCTGGGTAGGATCCTGTACAGATGGAAGGGTCTGTGCTGGGAAATAAACGCCGTAGCAGTTTGCATCATCCTTAGGACCCCACTCATATGCCTCCTCCTTCTGCTGGCAAGATACTGCGAACAGAGAAGCGGCAGCGAGAAGTATTGTGATAAACTTTTTCATAATTACCTGGTATTACAATTAATCGGTAACGCCGTCTCTGAGATCGCCGTTCTGGCCCTGAACTGGAGCTTCGCCATCGGTGTTGTCAACGATTGCGAAGTTGGTGTTCATCTCACCCTGAGGGAATCTCATGAGGAGATAACCGTCGTCAGCTCTCATGTTGAATGCGAATGCGGTTGGCATGTTTGAAGTCTCGTCACCCTCATGGAAACGAACGAGTGGCTTGCCGAGACGCTTGATGTCATAGATTCCGAAGCCCTCGCCCCAGAGCTCGATACGACGCTGCTTCCAGATTTCATCAGCGAAGCTGAGACCGGTAGCGCTGCAGTCGTAAGCAGGGTCACGATAAGTCTTTACGAAGTCGTTGAGCATCTGCTTTGCCTTGCCCTCGTTGCCGCTCTTTGCAAGACCCTCGACCTGGATGAGAATCATCTCCTCCATACGCATGAGAGGGAAGTCCTCGTCATTGGTAGTGGTACCGAGAGTGTAGCAACCGAACTTGACGTTGGTATAAGGGAGGAAAGGAAGCTTCGCGTCACCACCGTCACTTGCGTGAGCGAGGTCTACATCGTCGATGCCTGGCCACTTGAGATTGTCGGTGAGAGGTGAAGAGAGGTTCTCGTCAACCCACCAGCCCTTACGTACGTCGGTAGCAGGAATCTTGTTGTAGAGAAGGGTGTTGATCATGGTGTAGCACTGAGTAGCAGGTGCATAGCCGTCAGCTGAGAATGAACGGAGCCATGAAGATGCGGTAGCATAGTGGCTGCGGTCAGCGACTGCGTTGGTCATGTCATATCCCCAGATCCAGTTGTTCTCGTTGATATCGTAGAATGAAGGCTTGCTTACATCCTGGAGACTTGCTACGCTGAGACCTTCAGCTGCACCAGCGTTGAAAGCTGCCTCTGCATCCTTTGCAGCCTCGGCATAGTTCTGCATATCAAGGTTTGCACGTGCGCGAAGACCGTAGATGACAGCTTTGCCGATGTTCATCTTGGTCTTGCGGGCGGCCTCACCGATGTTCTCGAGAGCCCAGTCGAGGTCCTTGAAGATAAGGTCATATACTTCCTGTACGGTAGCACGTGGGTTCTGGGTGTAATCGATAGCCTCCTCAGTAACGATAGGAACGCAAGCACCGCTCTTGTTGGTAACGAACTGGAATGCAGGAGCAAGCTGGAGGTATGCGTAAGCACGGAGAGCCCTTGCCTGTGCGAGGTAGTTGAGAGCCTTAGGCTCAGTTACGTCTGAAGGGTAAGAAGATACGAAGGTATTTACATCGGCGATCAGGTTGTAAGGAGCGCGATAGCGGATGTAAGGGTTACGGTAGTTTGCGTTGCGTGAAGAATACTCACCGCAAACTGAGAACCAGTTGTAGTTGCTGTCCGGCATGAGCTGGTCAGTACCCTCAAGGTCGTTGCAGAATCCCATCATGATGAAGCCCCAGTCATCTGGAGTTGTATACATCTTATCTGGGTATCCGATATGAGCGAACAGACCGTTGAAAGAGGCGTCAGCGCGCTGTGGAGCGACGAGGTTGACCTCCTGGAGCTGTGACTGGAGAATGGTTCCACTCTGTGGTGCAACATCCTCGATGTCGGTACAAGAGGCGATTGCCAGACTTGCGAGCGCTGCGAAAATTATTCTGTTGAGTTTCATATTCATCTACTGTTAGAAATTAGAAGGTAAGAGTGATACCACCAGTGATGTTTCTCATTGATGAGTAGTGAGAGTTAGACTCACTGTTGAATGCATCAAGACCCTGGCTGAAACGAGGGTCAACACCCTTACGAGCTGAGAATACTGCGAGGTTCTCACCTGCTACGTAAACGCGGAGTGCTGCAAGACCTGCCTTCTTCACGATGTTCTGAGGGACGGTGTAACCGAGGGTTACGTTGTTTACGCTGAGGTAGTTCGAGCTGATGAAGAAGCGATCTACACAAGACTGTGCAACGGTATAGTCACCATCGAGACGAGGATACTTGTCACTTGGATTCTCAGGAGTCCAAGACTTGAGGAGGTCCTTGTGCATTGCAGAACCTGCCTCGCTCTGGGTCCACATGAGGTTCTGGTAAGCACCGTCATAGAACTTGCCGCCGAGCTGGAACTGGAACTGAGCCGAAAGGTCGAAGCCGTAGAAGTTGAGAGAGGTACCGAAACCACCGTAGAGCTTAGGAAGGGTAGAACCGCACTCGTACTGGGTAGCCTTGGTGAAGACATCGGTAGTCTCCTTGGTAACGTTGCCGTTATCATCGGTTACATCGTAGTAGTAGAGACCCTTACCAGTCTCCTGGTCAACACCTGCGAACTGGTACATATATGACTCATAGAGTGATCCACCGACCTTGTAGATGTAATTTGAGCCCTTGATACCGTTCTCGCTGACGCTAGGGTCGAGCTCGAGTATGGTGTTCTTGTAGTGGCTGATGTTGGTGTTCCATGCCCAGCTGAAGTCTCTCTTGCGGAGGAAGTAGCCGTCGAGGGTGATCTCGAAACCGTTGTTTCTGATAGAACCTACATTGACAGGTACACGGCCGGTAGGGTTACCTGCTGAAAGTGGAACGTTCTTAGAGTAGAGAAGATCCTCGGTAGTGCGGGAGAATACCTCGAATGATCCGTTGAGATAGTTCTTGAAGAGCTCGAAGTCGAGACCGACGTTGAAGTTCTTTGATGTCTCCCAGGTGAGGTCCTCGTTACCCTTGTATGTAAGGGTGGTAGAATAGCCTGAATCAGGGCTGTAGCTTGAGCTGTACTGGTCAGCGTATGGATAGAGGCTGTTGAGGTTATCGTTACCCTGTACACCGTAGCTGAGCTTGAACTTGAGCATGTTGACCCATCTTACGTCTGACATGAAGTTCTCGCCGCTGATGAGCCATGCAGCACCGAGGGAACCGAAGCTACCCCACTGATGACCTGGAGCGAAACGTGAAGATGCATCACGACGGAAAGAGGCACTTGCGAAGTACTTGCCTGCATACTCATACTGAGCGCGTGAGAGGATACCCTTTACGCGATAGAATGTGGTGCTTGAGCTTATGCTCTTGTCTGCTGGCTCACCCTTCGCATTGTTGATTTCGCCGATGTTTGGATTGAAGAGGTGGGTGTTGTATGCTGTGAGTCCCTGTGAGGTTCTCTTGTAATCCTCGTAACCGGCAAGAATCTGGATGCTGTGGTCGGTTCCACCGAAGTCAGTATCGTACTGAGCGATGAACTGTTTGTTGGTGGTGAACATTCTGTCGTGGGTTACGTATGCACCGCCGTCGGTAGCTGCACCTGAACCGAAGATTGAGTACAGCTTGTTGTAACGGGTGTTGTCATCGGTGATAGAAATGTTGCCGTTGAGGGTGAGACCCTTTACTGGAGTGAGGATGAGGCCCCACTTGCCGGTAAGCACGTCAGCGATATTGTTTGCGCTGTCATACTCGTTGTCACGGACTGCGTTACCTACGACTGATGGACGGATGAAGTTGGTGTTGTTGGTATCATAGATGATATGACCGCCATCGTCGTGCATGATGTTGCCCTGTGCATCACGGGTGTAGAGTGGGTAGATAGGACCCATCTTGTTGGTGATGTCGAAGAGGTTGCCGCTTGATCCCCAGGTGGTAGCAGAAAGTGAGATTGAGGTTGAGTGAGAGAAGCTCATGTTGGTGGTGACCTTGATCCACTTCTTTACCTGGTAGTCAGCGTTGATACGGGTGGTGTAACGCTTGTAGTCAGAGTTGTTTACGATACCCTTATCATCGAGGTAACCTGCAGATGCGAAGTAGTTGAACCTGTCAGAGTTTCCGTTTACGGATACGTTGTACTCCTGGCGGAATGAGTTGTGATATACCTCATTGTACCAATCATCAGGGATGTAGTAGTACTCACCGTCGCTGTAACCGAGCTTTGCGTTAGGGTTGAGCTTGAAGTTTGTACCGATAAGCTTCTCACCCTCAGGGATGGTGTATACGAGGTAGCCGAGACCACCGTTCTTCTCGTCAAGGATCTGCTTGTCTGCTGTAGCGTATGCATCGCCTGCATAGCCGCCGTTTGCATAGTATGCCTTGTTGTAAAGGAGCTTGTAAACAGTCTCGTAGTAAAGTGCAGGGTCGGTGATTACGTCGTAGTTAGGGATGAGACGGCTGTTGCTACCGAAGCGTGAGTCGAACTTTACCTGAGCGTCGCCCTTGGTACCTCTCTTGGTGGTGATGAGGATGACACCGTTCGCACCACGAGCACCGTAGATCGCTGAGGCAGCTGCATCCTTGAGGACTGACATTGACTCAACGTCGTTAGGGTTGATATCAGAGATTGCGCCTTCGAATGGAGCGCCGTCCACAACGATGAGAGGGCTTGATGATGCACTCATTGAACCGATACCACGGATGCGGATTGTGCTTCCGCTCTTTGTAGGGTCACCGCTTGAAGAAAGCATCTGGACACCTGCGGTGGTACCTGCGAGAGCGCTGGTAACGTTGCTGGCGATCTTCTTCTCGATGTCTTCTGTCTTGACCATTGCTGCAGAGCCGGTGAATGAGCTCTTGGTTGCTGTACCGTAGGCAACTACGATGGTCTCCTCGAGGAACTCAGCGTCTGGGTCGAGTGCTACGTTGATGTTTGCCTTGCCGGCAACAGCAACCTCGCGGGTCACGTAACCTACAGTTGAGAACACGAGTGTTCCGTTAGCAGGTACGGAAACGGTGAAATGACCGTCTACGTCGGTGCTAGCACCTGTAGTGGTACCCTTCAGCTGAATGGAAGCGAATGGGATGCCCTCGCCGTTAGACGAGTCGGTAACGATACCGGTGACATTGATGTTCTGGGCATAAGCCAGAGTTGTCACGAGCAACGCCATTGCTGCGAAAAATAACTTGATTTTTCTCATAAGGGTTGAACTTTTAATAATAATGTTATAGCAAATCTAAATATTCAATAACAATCCGAAACCGAAATCATTGGTTCTGCTTATAAATTAAAATCAATGTCGCGGCTCCAGGCTTAGAATTCCGATACGTTTTAAGCCACAAAGTTATTAAAGAATTTTAACAATCCCAAAACTTTGTGGCTTATAACGATTTATGAAACGTGCTTTCTCCATGTTGAAGCATGTTTCATTTTGTAAGCAGAATGCTATTTCAAGAGCGCTGCTTTGATTGCATCGACGGCGTCGAGTTTTTCCCAGCCGAAGAACTGGATTTCCTGCTCGATCTCGCGGCGGCCGAGGCCGTCCCTGAGGTCGCGCTGGAGCTTCACCTTGGCAGTGTATGGCTCGCGGCCGAAGTGACCGTATGACGCGGTAGGGAGGTAGATAGGATTCTTAAGGCCGAAACGGCGGATGATGGCTGCAGGCCTGAGGTCGAAGATCTCGCCGATCTTTTCAGCGATGTACGCGTCGTCGAGGCCGTTCTTGGCTGTGCCGTATGAATCAACGAAGATGCTGACAGGCTGTGCCACGCCGATCGCGTATGCGAGCTCGATGAGCATTTCGTCTGCGACACCGGCTGCAACCATGTTCTTTGCAATGTAGCGCGCTGCGTATGCTGCCGAGCGGTCGACCTTCGATGGGTCCTTTCCCGAGAATGCTCCGCCTCCGTGTGCGCCCTTGCCGCCGTAGGTATCCACGATGATCTTGCGGCCGGTCAGTCCGGTGTCGCCCGCAGGTCCGCCGATCGCGAACTTGCCGGTAGGGTTCACGTGAAGCTTCCAGTCGCCTTTGAAGAGGGCAGCGGTGTCTTCTGGGAGGGTCGCGATGAGTCGTGGAATGAGGATTTCCTTCACGTCGCGCTCGATCTTGCGTCGGATTGCCTCGTCCACGCGCTTCTCGCCGTATTTCTTCACTGCATCGGCATAGGTCGCGCCTTCCATCTTCTCAGGTACGAACTCGTCGTGCTGGGTGGAGAGGACTATGGTGTGGATGCGTACAGGTGCATGTGTCTCGCTGTCGTACTCGACTGTGAACTGGGACTTCGCATCGGGACGGAGGTATGGCATGACCTCGGGCTCGTTGCGGCGGATCTCCGAGAGGATCTTGAGCATCCTGTGCGAGAGGGCAAGCGCAAGCGGCATGTATTCCTTGGTGTCGCGGCATGCGTATCCGAACATCATTCCCTGGTCGCCTGCACCCTGGTCCTCGGGAACCTTGCGCTCGACGCCTCGGTTGATGTCGCCGCTCTGTTCATGGATGGCCGAAAGGACTCCGCAGCTGTCGCCGCTGAACATGAGCTCCGCGCGGTTGTAGCCGATTCTGTTGACAACCTCGCGAACAGTCTTCTGGATGTCTACGTATGCATGCTCGGCCTTGACCTCGCCGCCGACGATTACCTGGCCGGTGGTGCAGAATGTCTCGCATGCTACCTTCGCCTCCGCATCCTGGCGGAGGAATTCGTCGAGTATTGCGTCAGAAATCTGGTCTGACACCTTGTCTGGATGTCCCTCGGACACCGATTCACTTGTAAAAAGGTACTTCATATCAGTTACCCTAGAAAATAAAAAAACTCCAACATCGGAACATGTGGAGCTACACCGCGAATGCGATTCGTATATATCGAATTTTAGCATTTTTTAGTGTGGTTGCAAGCAGGCAAATCTCTCCACATTTTCCGTTTGCAAAATTACTCCTGTTTTTCGGAATCTGCAACTTTTGTTCAAAAATTGTTAAATATTGATTCCTAAAACGATAAATTTTTTATTAATCTATTTCGCGGGCTTATTTTTGTCAAGCAAACTTGCTCGCGCGTGTATATATATTCATTGAAAAGCGGTATATTTGCAGCTTGTTGCAAAAATGCATATTACTTATCAACAAAAATATGTCTAACACATTCAAAAGAGTTCTGACTGCCTTCGTTGCAGTCTTGACAGGTTTCGTGGCTTTCGCACAGGTCACAACCTCAAGTCTCAATGGTCATGTTGTGGACAATCAGGGTGAACCGGTGATCGGTGCAGCCGTGATCGCTGTCCACACTCCTTCCGGCACCCAGTATGCCGCAGTGACCAACGCCGACGGACATTACTTCATCAACGGTATGCGTGCCGGTGGCCCATACTCTGTTGAGGTTTCATGCCTCGGTTACCGTACAATCCAGTACACCGATGTGACTCTCTCTCTCGCAGAGGCATACGCACTCAACGTGACAATGCCTGACGATGCCGAGATGCTCGAGAGCGCAATCGTCGTTTCAGAAGCTGCTTCAAAGTTCGCTACTGAGAAGACCGGTGCTGCTACCAACATCAACAATCAGCAGATCGTGAATGTTCCTACCGTCAGCAGAAGCATCTCAGACGTTACCCGTCTTTCTCCATACGGCGGCAGCGGCATGAGCTTCGCAGGTGCAGACGGCCGTACCGCCAACTTCACTGTCGACGGTGCAAACTTCAACAACAACTTCGGTCTTAACTCTAATCTCCCAGGTGGCGGCAACCCTATCTCTATCGACGCAATCGAGGAGCTCCAGGTCGTAATCTCTCCTTACGATGTACGTCAGACCAACTTCATCGGTGGTGGTGTGAACGCTATCACCAAGTCTGGTACCAACACCTTCAAGGGTTCGGCTTACACCTACCACAGGAACGAGAACATGCGTGGTGACAGCATCGAAGGCGAGCAGATCAGCGGCGCACGCGCTACTGACCGTCAGACCACCTACGGTTTCACCCTCGGCGGACCTATCATCAAGAACAAGCTCTTCTTCTTCGTGAACGCAGAGTATGTCCAGACTCCTACCGTTGCAAACCGTTGGAGAGGTTCGGCAAATGGCGTTGCAGATGCAAACAACTACATCTCACGTACCACCCTCGCTGATCTCGAGAAGGTTTCAGACTTCGCAAAGAGCAAGTACGGCTACGATACCGGTTCATGGACTGACTTCCCTGCAAACGAGAGCAATATGAAGGTTCTCGCACGCATCGACTGGAACATCAGCGATATGCACAAGCTCGCTGTTCGCTACAACTACACTCTCAACAACTCATGGAGCGCTCCTAACGGAACCTCTATGGACGGTGGTACCCGTATGCCTAGCTACCGTACATCAAAGAACGCGATGTCATACGCGAACTCGATGTACTCTATGCAGAACATCGTGAACACCATCTCAGTCGATCTCAACAGCCGTCTCAGCGACAATCTCTCTAACCAGCTCCTTTTCACCTACTCAAAGCTTGACGATATCCGCGGAACCAATTCTGACGAGTTCCCATTCATCGACATCCTTGACGGTGACCTCACCGGCGGTGCTGGCAACGACAACTACATCGCTCTCGGTTACGAGCTCTTCACCTGGAACAACGGTGTGCACAACACCATCGCAAACATCAAGGATGACCTTACCTGGTTCAACGGAAACCACAAGGTTACCGGAGGTGCAAACATCGAGTACCAGATGGCCGACAACGCATACATGCGTAACGGTACCGGTTACTATCGCTACAACTCTGTAAGCGACTTCCTCAGCGGTGCAGCTCCAGAGGTTGTATGTCTTACCTACGGCTACGCAGGCGAGAAGAACCCTGCAGCACGTGTTCAGTTCTACAAGGCAGGTATCTACGCTCAGGATGAGTGGCAGGCAAGCGACCGCATCAAGCTTACCTATGGTACCCGTATCGACGGTCTCTTCTTCGACAACGCCGACCTTATGACCAACAACGCCATCCTCGCTCTTGACTACTATGACAGAGAGGGCAATGTACGTCACATCGACACCGGCAAGTGGCCTTCAAGCAGCATTACCTTCAGCCCACGTGTAGGTTTCACATGGGATGTTCTTGGTGACAAGAGCCTCAAGGTTCGTGGTGGTACCGGTTTCTTCAGCGGCCGTCTCCCACTCGTATTCTTCACCAACATGCCTACCAACGGCGGTATGGTTCAGTACCAGGCTCAGATCAATGCAAAGAACGCTCAGAAGATGGGCTTCAGCATGGATGAGTTCAAGGGCGGTCTCGTTACCGACGCAAGCGGCAAGGCTACCACCCAGGCTCTTCTCGACAAACTCATCAAGCTCGGCTACCCAGACAGCATCACTCCAGAGGACGGTACCGTTCCTTCAGCAGTCAACGGTGTAGATCCTAAGTTCAAGATGCCTCAGGTATGGAAGACCTCTCTCGCAGTAGACTACGCATTCCCTACCTCATTCCCTCTCTCAGCAAGTGTCGAGGGTATCTACAACAAGACCATCAACGGTGTAAGCATCTCTGACTGGAGCATCATGCCTGTAGAGGGCTTCTCAAGATTCAACGGTGCTGACAACCGTCCTATCTACCCTTCAAGCGGCTACCGCACCGGTACCAAGGCATTCGTCCTTGAGAACACCAGCAAGGGTTACGGTTACTCAGGCGTATTCACTCTCAACGCACAGCCTGTAGAGTCTCTCAGCCTCTCTGCTTCATACACCCACACTGTAAGCAAGGAAATCACCGGTATGCCTGGTTCAGCAGCTGAGTCTGCATTCACCTACGTTCCTACCAGCGAGGGTCCTAACAACATCAAGCTTCACAACTCACAGTACGTTACCCCAGACCGTATCGTTGCTTCTGCAACCCATCACGACAAGGCTGGCAACCACTTCAGCCTCATCTATGAGACCTGGCGCGGTGGTTACAACTACTCATACATGATGTCAAACGACATGAACGGTGACGGTTACAACTATGACGCAATCTACATCCCTACCGATGCACAGGTTGCCAACAAGGAGTTCCGCTTCAAGTCACAGGGCGACGCAGACCGCTTCATGGCATTCGTTCATAACGACAGCTACCTCAGCAAGCATCAGGGTCAGTATGCAGAGGGCTACAGCGTATACTCTCCATGGGTACACCGCGTAGACTTCAGCTACAAGAAGGACTTCGCTGTAAAGGTTGGCGAGACTACCAACAAGCTCCAGCTCAGCTTCGACGTCAAGAACGTCCTCAACCTCTTCAACTCAAGCTGGGGCGTTGCAAAGTACCTCAATCCTGAGATCGGTACCGATGCACGTATCCTCAAGTACGAAGGCGTGGACGCAGAGGGTTACGCTACCTTCTCTACTCCTTCCGCTATCAACGCCAACACCAAGACCTTCGTGCCTAACCACGCTATCGGTCAGTGCTGGTACGCATCAGTCGGTATCAAGTACATGTTCAACTAATTCAAGGTCGATCATATGAAACTTAGAAATATTCTTGCAGCCCTCGTGGCTGGCGTATCTCTCTTCGCTTCATGCGTTGAGGAGGCTGATCACTACCTTGACGAGGTTAAGGTATCATCATCATACGTGGCTCTGGACGTCAACGGTGGTTCAACCACCATTGACCTGACCACAACCGACAGCTGGAGCATCGTCGGTGCTCCGGACTGGCTCACCATCAGCCCGCTCAGCGGTTCTGCAGGCTCTCAGAAGCTTACCTTCTCAGCCGAAAAGACCATTGACGGCCGTAATTGTGAAATCAAGCTGAACTGCGGCGGCAAGACTCAGTTCATCAACGTAATGCAGGGCCTCGCAACTGTATCGCAGGCTACATGTGCACAGGTAATCAGCGGTATCGAGGGCAAGACCTATCTTGTTACCGGTGTCGTTACCAAGATCGCAAACACCCAGTATGGCAACTTCTATATCAACGATGGTACCGGTGAGGTATACATCTATGGTACTGTGGATTCAAAGGGCGCTTACAACTGGGGTTCATTCGGCATCGAGGTAGGTGACGAGGTTACCGTACAGGGTCCTATGTCTATCTACAACGGTACCATCGAGCTCGTTGACGCTACATGGATCAAGACTGCAAAGTCTCTCATGAAGATCGCCAGCATCGATCCTGAGGATGCAACCATCCCTACCAAGGGCGGTGAACTTACAGTTACCCTTGAGAACAAGGGCAACGGCCTCAGCGTAGAGATTCCTGAGGAGGCTGCTTCATGGCTTTCAATCAAGTCTGTAAGCGGCAACAAGGTTACCTTCCAGGCAACTGAGAACGTAGCTGGCCCACGTGCAGTCACCATCGTATTCCAGACCGCTGACAAGAAGTACTCTGCAGAGACCACTCTCACCCAGCTTGGCGCAGCAGGTTCACTCGAGCTCCCTATGACCGTAGAGCAGGCTATCGCAGCTGCAAAGGCTGGCGTGTCAACTCCGGTATATGTAAAGGGTATCGTTTCAGAGCTTGTAAAGGGTGGCTTCGATGCCAACTATGGCAACGGTACATTCTGGATCTCGGCTGACGGTGTATACAACAACGACAAGGCTCTTGATTTCGAGGCATACCAGGTTAACTGGCTCGGCGGAGCAAAGTGGAATGCCGAGCTCCCTCAGATCGAGGTAGGCGCTGAGGTTATCCTCTATGGACCTCTCACCACCTACAATGGTACCTCTGAGACCCAGGGCAAGGGTGCTGCTTACATCTACAGCATCAATGGCGTTACCACCGTCGAGAACGGTGCCGGTACTTCAGCCGCTCCATTCAACGTAGCAGGTGCTATCGCTGCCCAGAAGGGCGGTGTAAGCGCAAAGGTATTCGTTGAGGGTATCGTTTCAGAGCTCTACAAGGGCGGTTTCGATCCAGCATACGGCAACGGTTCGTTCTACATGTCAGCTGACGGCGTACGTCACAAGGACAACGCTCTCGACTTCGAGGCATACCAGGTCAACTACCTCGGTGGCCGCAAGTGGACTGAGGCTGACCCTCAGATCGCAGTAGGTGACAAGGTTGTCATCTGTGGTCCACTCACCGTTTACAACGGTCTCGTCGAGACTCAGGGTAAGGGTGTAGGCTACGTCTACAGCGTTAACGGCAAGACTGAGTAATCATTCTCTTACATGATAATGGCGCGGTTCCGCTACGGGACCGCGCTTTTTTTGTCCTGACGGCGCCTGGCCATTATCCATAATTAAAGGATTATCCGTATATTAGCAAGTTGAAAACTAAGGATCTATGAAACCTGGAAAACTCATATTCATTCTTGTTGCGGCGATGATGCTCGCAGTGTCGTGCGGAGAAGGCGGAAAGGATACCCCTGTCCCATCGGAGCCTATTTTGAAGGTCGATCCTGCCAGCATTGATGCACCTGCAGCCGGTCTGGCCCAGACCATTCAGCTGAAGGCTACCCGCGACTGGAAGGCTGCCGCGGATTCATGGATCAAGATCGATCAGACCAGTGGCACCGCAAACGAGCGTTCGCAGTTCCTCAACCTCGTCATCGAAGAAAATGAAGGCGCAGAGCGCAAGGGCTCGGTCAGATTCTCTTCCGGCGATCTTACCGCAGAACTCACAGTAAGCCAGGCTGCGGCAAAATACCAGATGGCCGGCAAGGGCGAGGGAACCCTTGAGTCTCCTTTCAATATCGCGCGTGCCCAGGCTATAATCGCTGCCGGGGAAATGTCGGCTGATGCTGTCTATCTCCAGGGAAAGATCTCCGAAATCAAGGAGATCTCGACGAGCTATGGCAATGCCACTTATTATCTTTCTGACGACGGAACCACCGACAATCAGCTTATGATCTACCGTGGCAAGGGACTGAACGGCGATGCATTCATCTCTGAGAACGCCCTCAAGCTGGGAGACGATGTGCTCCTTCTCGGTGTTCTTGTCCTCTATGAAAGCTCTGACGGCAGCAAGACTCCTGAAGTCACCTCGAACAGCAAGATCATCACACTTAACGGTGCGGCTGCCGGAGCCGGCGATGCAGATGCTGCAAAGAAGGATATCAAGGCTGCGACTGCGCCTTTCGGCTGGCTGGAGCTCCCTGCAACATCTTCTACTGACGGCAAGGACTATATTGCACATCATATCGCGGCCAGCGGTGCAATCGTCCGTAATTTCTCATACTACTGGGACTACGAGAACCTTGTCGCTCCTTGGGTGGCATATCCTCTGACCGGAGCCTATATCGCAAGCGGCTCGCGCAACGACACCTGGGGTCTCGAACCTCTCCTTGACCGCAAGCAGCAGCCTGTGCTCATCAAGGGCTTCAAGAGCGGCAATCCTGAGCTTGACGGAACCAACTGTTTCTACGCACGCGGCCACCAGATTCCACAGGCCGACCGCCGCATCACCGCTCTCGCCAACGAGCAGACCTATTACGGAACCAACATGACTCCGCAGATCAACAAGAACACAGGCGATGCAAGCGCCACCGCAGACTTCAACGGCGGCATCTGGTCCAACCTCGAGACCCAGGTCCGCGACTGGGCCCGCGCCGATGGCACGGATACCCTTTACGTGGTGACCGGCTGCGACCTCAAGGACGCGAAGTACACCGCCGAGGACAACGATGGCAAGAAGATAACCGTGCCTACAGGCTACTACAAGGCGCTCATCCGTTACAGCGCAGGTCAGAACCCTCACTACAGCGGTTTCGCCGTCTATCTTGAGCACAAGCCTATGACCAGGTCGAATATCGGAGCCGAGGACGTCATGTCCATCAAGGCTCTCGAGGAAAAGCTTGGAATCGACTTCTTCGTCAATCTCCCTGCCGTTGTCGGCGCTGACGAGGCGGCCAGAATCGAATCGGCAAATCCTCTCGAGGACAAATTCTGGGGAATAAACTAGAAATATATAATGAAGAAAGTTATTTTAATCGCAGCAGCAGTCATGACACTTGCATCCTGCACCAGCAAGAGAGAAAACCCATTCCTGACCGAGTGGAACACCCCATACGGCATTCCGCCATATTCTGAGATCCAGAACGCCGACTTCGTGCCGGCAGTGAAGGCCGGCATCGCCCAGCAGGCAGCCCAGATCGAGGCTATCACCTCGAACCCTGACGCTCCAACCTTCGAGAACACCATCGCTCCGCTTGAGCTCTCGGGAGAGATCCTCAACAAGGTCGGCGGCGTACTCTACAACATCTCCGAGACCGACAACACTCCTGAGCTCGAGGCAATCATCGAAGAGGTTACCCCTCTCACCACCGAGCACAGCAGCAACATCTCGATGAACAAGGCTCTCTATGAGAGAGTGGCTGCCGTATACAACGGAGACCAGAGCAATCTCACCCCGGAGCAGAAGATGGTGCTCAAGAAACGCTACGAGAGCTTTGCCCGCAACGGCATCGGCCTCAGCGAGGAAGACCAGGCGACCCTCCGCAAGATCAACTCGGAGTCAGCCGTCCTCACCAACAAGCTCGGAAACAACATCCTCGCCGAGAACAACGCATTCAAGGAGAAGTTCGGCATCACCATTTCCGACTATCCGGATGCAATGACCAGCACCGCCGACCGCGACCTCCGCGAGCAGATGTTCAAGGCATACTCGATGCGTTGCCACAACGGCAACGACAATGACAACGCCGAGCTCGTTCTCAAGATCATGGATCTCCGTCTCCAGAAGGCGAAGCTCATGGGTTATGACAGCCCTGCAGCGTTCATCCTCGAGCCAAAGATGGCCCACGACGAGGCAACTGTAGACGCATTCCTTTCCGATATCATGACTGCTGCCATGGCAAAGGCTAAGGGCGAAGTCGCCGACATGCAGGTGATCATGAACCGCGACATCGAGGCCGGCATCCTTCCTGCAGGCAGCAAGATTCAGCCATGGGACTGGTGGTACTATGCAGAGAAGGTCCGCAAGGAGAAGTATGACCTCGACGAGGAGCTTACCAAGCCATATTTCGAGGTGAACAACGTCCTCAGCGGCATCTTCGAGGCTGCTCATACCCTTTACGGAATCAACTTCGAGGAACTCCATGATGTTCCTGTATACAACCCTGAGGTACGCACCTTCAAGGTTACCGACGAGGCAGGAAATCTCGTTTCAATCTTCACCACCGACTACTTTGTACGCCCAAGCAAGCGCGGCGGCGCATGGATGAACAATGTCCGCGAGCAGTACTATGACGCCGACGGCAACGATGTACGTCCTATCGTAAGCAACACCTGCAACTTCCCTGAGCCTGACGAGAACGGCATCTCTCTTCTTACCATCGACCAGGTCGAGACAGCCTTCCATGAGTTCGGACACGCGCTCCACGGAATGCTCACCAAGTGCCACTACCCATCAGTCAGCGGTACCAACGTGACCGCAGACTTCGTAGAGACCTTCTCCCAGATCAATGAGAACTGGGCATTCCAGCCTAGCCTCCTCGCAAAGTATGCAAAGCACTATAAGACCGGCGAGGTTATCCCGCAGGAGCTTGTAGACAAGATCCAGGCGTCAAGCACCTTCAACCAGGGCTTCACCACAGGCGAGCTCTGTGCGGCATCCATCCTTGACATGAAGTGGCACGAGATCACCGAGTCGCCTCTCGCTTCGGGCAAGAGCGCTTCGGAGGTCATCGACGAGTTCGAGAAGAAGGCGGCTGCCGAGATGGGTCTCATCGATGAGATCATCCCTCGCTACCGCACCACATATTTCAACCATATCTTCAGCAGCGGCTACAGCGCAGGTTACTACGGCTACCTCTGGGCTGAGGTCATCGACAAGGATGCATTCGCAGCCTTCGAGGAGCAGGGAATCTGGAACAAGGACCTTGCAAAGAGCTTCAAGGAGACCTTCCTCGAGCGTGGCGGCAGCATGGAGCCTATGGAGGCATACCGTGCATGGCGTGGCGCAGATCCTTCAACCGCAGCCTTCAAGCGTGGCCGCGGACTTGATCAGTAATCAATAGACAAAACAACATAACAATGAGCAAGAAAGTTCTTCTTATGATCCTCGACGGTTGGGGCGAGGGCAAGCACGACTACACTAACGCAATCTTCTCACAGGGACAGCCATTCATCGACTCTCTCCGTGCAAAGTATCCATTCAGCCACCTCAACGCATGTGGCGAGGCCGTAGGTCTTCCTGACGGCCAGATGGGTAACTCTGAGGTTGGCCACATGAACCTCGGTGCAGGCCGCGTAATCTATCAGGACCTCGTCAAGATCAACATGGCTGCAAGAGACCACAAGTTCCTTGAGAACGCCGAGATCAAGGCTGTATACGACTATGTAAAGCAGAGCGGCAAGAAGCTCCACCTCATGGGTCTTACCTCTACCGGTGGCGTGCACTCTTCACTCGATCACGTATATGAGTTCCTCAATGTTGCCAAGGAGCAGGGTATCGAGAACGTGTTCGTACATGCATTCATGGACGGCCGTGATACCGATCCACGCAGCGGAAAGGGCTTCCTCGAGGACCTCGAAAAGCACATGGCTGAGTCTACCGGCAAGATCGCTTCTGTATGCGGCCGCTTCTACGCAATGGACCGCGACAAGAGATGGAACCGCGTAAAGGAGGCATACGACCTCCTCATCGAGGGCAAGGGTGACAAGTTCACCTCGGCTCTTGAGGGTATCCAGGCTTCATACGACGCTGACGTTACCGACGAGTTCGTAAAGCCTATCGTCATCACCGATGCAGCAGGCGAGCCTCTCGCAAAGGTTGAGGAAGGCGATGCAATCATCTTCTACAACTTCCGCAACGACCGCGCACGCGAGCTCACCACCGCTCTCACCCAGAAGGATATGCCTGAAGAGGGCATGAAGACTCTCCCTCTCTACTTCTGCTGTCTCACTCCTTACGATGCTGCTTTCACCGGAGTACATATCCTCTTCGACAAGGAGCTCGTTGATCAGACCCTCGGCGAGGCTGTGTCAAAGGCGGGCAAGAACCAGCTCCGTATCGCAGAGACCGAGAAGTACGCACACGTGACCTTCTTCTTCAACGGCGGTCTCGAGACCCCTTACGAGAACGAGGAGCGTATCCTTGTGTCTTCTCCAAAGGTTCCTACATACGACCTTCTTCCACAGATGAGCGCACCTGAGGTTGCCGAGAAGCTTATCGCTGCCATCGAGACCGAGAAGCAGGACATGATCATCCTCAACTTCGCAAACGGTGACATGATCGGCCATACCGGTGTATACTCAGCAATCACCAAGGCTGTGGAGTGCATCGACAAGCTCGTCGAGAAGGTTGTTACCGCAGCTCTCGCACACGACTATGCAGTGCTCATCACCGCTGACCACGGTAACGCCGACAACGCAGTCAACACCGACGGTACCCCTAACACCGCTCACTCACTCAACCAGGTTCCATTCATCGTTGTGAACGCCGGCGAGGACGTGAAGGAGGTTAAGGACGGTGCACTCTGCAACGTGGCTCCTACCATCCTCAAGCTGATGGGCATCCCTCAGCCTGCAAAGATGACCGCAGAGCCTCTTATCTAATTATCGCATGACCAAGGTGAATCAGGGGGTCAGACCCCTTGATCCACCTTTAATACACATTGATCCTATGAAAAGATTAGCACTTTTGCTCAGCGCAGTCCTCTGTGCATGTGCAATCTCCTGCACCGGCGACAACGCAAGCTCTGCAGGTGTGAATGAGGTACTTTGGTATGACGCTCCGGCAACCGCATGGCTGGAGGCTCTGCCTCTCGGTAACTCAAACATGGGCGCCATGGTATATGGTGGCGTCCAGAAGGAGGAAATCCAGCTCAATGAAGAGACATTCTGGAGCGGCGGTCCTCACAACAACAACAGCCCACGTGCCCTCGGACGTCTGGACGAGGTACGTCAGCTCATCTTCAACGGCAAGGAAGCCGAGGCAAAGAAGATCATCGACGAGGATTTCGTAGTAGGTCCTCACGGAATGAGATTCCTCAACGCCGGAAGCCTTTTCATCGAGTTCGACGGTATGGGCGAGGCTGAGAACTACCACCGCCAGCTCGACCTCAGCAACGCGGTCAACACCACAAGCTTCACCTCGAACGGCGTGAACTACACCAGAACAGCGTTTGCTTCGATGCCTGAGAAGATCGTCGTAGTCCGCCTCACCGAGGACCAGAAGACATCTTTCACCCTTTCATACAGCGCCCGTCTTGACAATGTTGTCAAGGCTGCAGGCAACGACCTCGTTGCCACAGTCCAGGGTGACGCGCTCGAAGGAATCGATCCACAGCTCGCTGCCGAGATCGTGATCAGAGTAAAGTCAAACGGTACTGTAGCTGCTGACGGCGACAAGATCAAAGTTAGCGACGCTACCGAGACCACCCTCCTCATTTCCGCTGCCACCAACTTCGTTAACTATCATGACGTAAGCGGCGACGCTTCTGCAAAGAACTCAGCAAGACTCGCAGCTGCCGAGAAGATGTCATACAAGGAACTCCTCAAGCGCCATGTCGCTGCTTACCAGGACCAGTATGGCCGTGTAGCTCTCGAGCTTCCTGCAGGCGCCAATGCCTCTCTTCCTACCAACCAGCGTCTCGACTCGTTCACCAACAGCGACGACATGGGTATGGTTGCCCTCATGTTCAACTATGGCCGCTACCTCCTCATCAGCTCTTCACAGCCAGGCGGTCAGGCTGCCAACCTCCAGGGCGTATGGAACCAGGAGCACATGGCACCATGGGACAGCAAGTACACCATCAACATCAACGCCGAGATGAACTACTGGCCTGCTGAAGTATGCGGCCTTACCGAGAGCGCTGAGCCTCTGTTCTCAATGATCAGGGATCTCAGCGAGACCGGAGCGATCACCGCACGCGAGATGTACGGCTGCGACGGCTGGATGGCACATCACAACACCGATATCTGGAGAATCGCAGGACCGGTTGACGCTTCCGACTGGGGTATGTATCCTAACGGCGGCGCATGGCTTGCAACCCATCTCTGGGAGCACTATCTCTTCACACAGGACAAGGCGTTCCTCAAGGAGTGGTATCCTGTCATCAAGGGTGCTGCCGACTTCTATCTTGACTACATGCAGGTTCATCCTGAGTTCGGATATCTCGTAGTTGTTCCTTCAGTAAGCCCTGAGCATGGTGGAGTAGGCAAGGACAATCCTCTTACCGCAGGCTGTACCATGGACAACCAGATCGTCACCGACATCATGACAGCTGCGAAGACCGCTGCTGCAGAGCTTGGAATCGACGCCGAGTACCAGCAGACCCTCGCTGACGCAATGGCAAAGCTTCCTCCTATGCAGGTCGGCCAGTATGGTCAGCTCCAGGAGTGGATCGAGGATATGGATGATCCAACCGATGAGCACAGACATATCTCTCACCTCTACGGTCTCTATCCTTCAAACCAGATCAATCCTGAGACTCCTGAGCTCTTCGAGGCTGCAAGAGTGACCCTCAACCAGCGCGGCGACGCCGCAACAGGCTGGAGCCTTGGCTGGAAGACCAATTTCTGGGCACGTATGCTCGACGGAAACCACGCTTTCACGATACTCAGCAACATGTTCACCCTCATCGATCCTAATGTCGGCTTCGGCCGTCCAAGAATGGCAGGCGGTCGTCCTGTGAAGATGGGTAGAACCTATCCTAACCTCTTCGACGCACATCCACCATTCCAGATCGACGGAAACTTCGGTGCGACAGCAGGCATCGCCGAGATGCTCCTCCAGAGCCAGAACGGCTACATCCATCTTCTCCCAGCTCTTCCAGATGCATGGCAGGAGGGTAGTGTAAGAGGTTTCCGCGCACGTGGCGGCTTCATCGTAGACATGACCTGGGCTGACGGAAAGCTTGTAAGCGCAAGCATCAAGTCACAGGTCGGCGGTCCTCTCAAGGTCCGCATCGGCGACAACTACACCGAGTTCGACACCAAGGCCGGCGAGACCATCAAGATCCTCTAATTGAATCAAGGGGCCTGACCCCCTGATTCTTTGACGCTTTTTGGATCAAGGGGTCTGACCCCTTGATCCATTTTTTCATTCTGCTTCTTCGTCCAGGGCCTCGATGAGGAAGCTGACGGGGCGGAAGCCGTCGTTGCAGGAAATCATCGCGCTTTTTGGATTCTTCATCCAGCCGTCGTAGAAGTTGCCGCCGCCATGTGCAAGAGCCATGACGAATGGCGACATGCTCTCCCATGCGCTCAGGCACAGACCTTCGGGCCGCTCCCAGCCATTCGCGATGAATACCTGTCCCTCCTGCATGTCGCAGGCGTGCTCGATGGGGTTTTCGTACTGTTCCATGAGGTCCTTGTGGCAGACCTTCCTTATGACTGTGATGCGGACTTTCTTCATGATGTAGACAAGTTCTAATTATGGACAGCCTCTCCAAACCAACGCTGGATGATGTCCTTGCGGTAGCGGAGAGTGAGAACAGCGGCCCTGGCAAGAAGATGTGCGAAATATGCAGCCATGAGGACATGGATGGCTCTGTCTGCAATCACTGATGCGTTGCCACCGGCAGCGAAGTCAAGTCCGTCGGTCGACAGGCCGAATGCCAGATATCCGACGATCCATACAGAGAAGAACGACACAGCCGCCCAGATCATCGAGTATTTGAGGGATACAGAGGCGGTCGCTCCGACATAGATTCCATCCCAGGTGAAGGCAGCACAGCCTATCACAGGCATGAGAAGCAGCCATGGCAGGAACTTCCCGCAAGCGTCGAGTACCTCCGGGTCCGAGGTCATTATACGGGTAAGCGGCTCGCTGCCCAGACCATAGACTGCGGTAAACAGCAGCACGACACCGCCGCTCCAGTAGAATACATAGCGTATTGCCTTTCTTGTATCTGCCAGGGATTTTTCGCCGATATAACGTCCGGTGAGCGCCTCTCCGGCATACGCAAAGCCGTCCACGAAGAACGAGAAGATCATCAGGAGCTTCATAAGGATGGCGCTTGATGCCAGCATAAGGTCGCCATAGCGGGCTGAGATGACTGTGAATCCCACATACACTGCAAGGAAGCAGAGCGAACGGTAGAACAGATCCTTGTTCATGGTCATGAAACGGCGGAGTTCCGAGCCGCGGAACGATTCGCGGCACTTCTCAAAGTTGAAGTCCGAGAACACCTTGCTGCGGTATTTGACGATGAGACGTGTTACGGCGAACGTAAGTCCGGAATACTGCGCCAGAAGGGTTCCGAGAGCGACTCCAGGGAATCCGAAACCGGCAAACGAACCTATTCCAAGTGCCAGCACGATGCTGCCGACAATGTTCACGCTGTTGACGATAAGGTCAGTCGCCATCGAGCTGACGGTATCCTGCATGCCGATGAACCAGCCTCGCAGACACATCAGCGACAGGGTCGCCGGCGCCGCCCATATCCTGATATGGAAATATCTCAAAGCCAAGGCTTTCACCTCGGGAGAACACTTGACCAGCAGGAATGCTCCTTTCTCGAACGGCCACTGGATGAGCCATATTCCAAGGGCAATCGCAAGCGCCAGCGCGACTGAGCGTACAAGCAGGTTTGCGCATTCAGCCATGTCTCCGCGGCCGAGGGCCTGGGCCGTCATGCCGCCTGTGCCGGCGCGCAGGAATCCGAAGTTCCAGTAGAGGAGGTCGAAAAGCATGGTGCCGACCGATATGGCGCCGATGAAGGCTGCCGCGGCAAGGCCTTCTGTGCCGTTCAGGTGGCCTGCGACGGCCACATCGACCATGCCGACGATCGGAACTGTGATGTTGGCGAGGATGCTGGGGATTGCCAGCTTGAGTATCTGTTTGTTCATCGGAATTTCTTGTCTTCTTCGAGCATGCCGAGGTATGAGGAGTAGCGCTCCGGACTGATCAGCCCGTCCTCCACAGCTTGCTTTACAGCGCAGCCCGGCTCATGGGTGTGTGTGCATGGGGTGAACCTGCAGTCCTGTGCAAATTTCAGCATCTCAGGGAAATAGAGCGCTATCTCTTCCTTCTCGAGGTCCACCAGGCCGAAGCCACGGAGGCCGGGAGTGTCGATGAGGAAGATCGGATTATCGTCGCCGCACGCCTTGTACATCTCGTAGAAGGTGGTGGTGTGCTTGCCCTGGAGATGGGCTTCGGAAATCATGCCGACCTTAGGGTCGAGCGATGGGTCCAGTGCCTTTATCAAGGAAGATTTGCCTACTCCGGACTCTCCCGAAAACAGAGTCACCTTGCCGCGGCAAGCTTCGCGAAGCTCGTCGACGCCTTCGCCTGTCTTCGCGGAGGTCTCGATGACGTGGTAGCCGGCTCCTTCGTAGATGTTGCGGAACGCCTCGATATTCTCGGCAGCGAACTCGCGGTACATGTCGACCTTGTTAAGCACGATCACGGCCGGGACGTTGTAAACCTCGCAGGTCACGAGTATGCGGTCCAGGAAAGGCAACTTGATCTCAGGGAAACAGAGCGACACGATTATGCAGGCCTGGTCGACGTTCGCGGCGATCACATGCGCCTGTCGGGACAGGTTCGTGGATTTTCGGATGACATAATTGCTGCGGTCGAGGACTTCCGTGATGGTCGCCGGATTCTCCGCGCTGACGTCCTCGGGAGCTTCGAAACGGACATGGTCGCCGACCGCCACCGGATTGGTCGAGCTGCCGCCCTTGAGGCGTATCTTTCCGCGGAGTACGGCCGGAAACAGCTCCCACGACGGAAGCTGGGAAAGCAGATAATGGCTTCCCGTATTCCTTACTACCGTTGCTTCTCCTTTAATCGTCATCGGGCAAATGTTAAACTTGTCAGCAGCTTGGGATTGCTGTGCCGCAAAGTTACGACAAAGTGAATTAATTGTACGCTTTTCTATGTATATTTGTAAAAATAGCAACTGACTGATGATAAGCGAAAGCACACTCTCAAATACCGTGTCCGAACTTTTCAGGACAATTGAATTCACAGCAGAACCTTCTGGCCTTTACGATCCGCTCAGGTACATGATCTCCATCGGAGGTAAGCGCCTGCGTCCAAGGTTGTGCCTGCTGGCATACTCTCTCTTCAAGGACGAACTGAACGAGAGCATCCTTGAGCCAGCATGTGCCCTTGAGGTTTTCCACACATTCACCCTTATCCACGACGACATCATGGACAAGTCTCCCATGCGCCGCGGCATGCCTACCGTGTGGAAAAAGTGGAACGACGACACCGCCATCCTTTCCGGAGATGTGATGAGCATAGAGAGCTACCGCCGCATTGCGATGGCTCCAAAGAACTGTCTCGCAGAGGTGCTCGCGCTGTTCTCGAAGACTGCCGCCGAGGTATGCGAAGGCCAGCAGTACGACATGGACTTCGAGGATGTCGACAAGGTTCCTATGGAGGACTACATGAAGATGATCGGACTCAAGACCGCCGTGCTCCTGGCATGTTCGGCAAAGATGGGAGCTGTCATCGCAGGTGCTTCCGAGTCTGACGCCGGCGCCCTGTACAGGTACGGCTATGAACTGGGCCTTGCGTTCCAGGTGGCTGATGACTACCTTGACACATACGGTGACGAGAAGGTTTTCGGCAAGCCTATCGGCGGAGACATCGTGAACAACAAGAAAAGCTGGCTGCTTACCAAGGCCATGGAGGATGAAAAGGCTTGCGCCGAACTCGAGCCTCTCATGCAGATGCCTGTAGGCACAGTAGAGGAGAGGTCTGCGAAGATAGAGGCCGTACGCAAGGTATATGCTGGACTTGAGATTGACAGACTTGCCCGCGAGGAGGTCGCAAGACTGACTGCGAATGCGCTCGCTGCAGCCGACAGCCTCAGCGTGAAGGGCGTGCGTGTCGAGGCTCTCAAGCGTTTCGCGGAATCACTTGTATCCCGCGCCAAATAACTTAAGATGGACAGAAAAGAACTGGAAATAATGGCTCCTGCGGGCAATTTCGAATGCCTGCATGCAGCGATACAGGGAGGCGCCGACTCGGTATATTTCGGCGTCGGCCAGCTGAACATGCGTTCTCACTCGGCCAACAATTTCTCGCCTGAAGATCTCGATGAGGTCGTAAGGATATGCCGCGAGAACGGCGTGAAGAGCTACCTCACCCTCAACATCGTTCTCTATCCCGAGGACATGGAGGCCATGCGAGAGGCTCTCGATGCCGCCATGAAGGCCGGCGTGACTGCCGTGATCGCATCGGACATGGCCGCAATCATGTATGCCCGCAGCATAGGCATGGAGGTGCACATTTCGACCCAGCTGAGCATTTCGAATGCGGAGTCACTGCGTTTCTATGCTCAGTTCGCCGACGTCATCGTGCTTGCACGCGAGCTCAATCTCGACCAGGTCAAGACCATCCACGAGACCATCATCCGTGACGATATCCGCGGCCCTAAGGGAGAACTTGTCCGTATCGAGATGTTCGCCCACGGAGCGCTCTGCATGGCCATTTCCGGCAAGTGCTATCTCAGCCTGCACAGCTATGGAGCATCCGCCAACCGCGGCTCATGCTTCCAGGTCTGCCGTCGCGGCTACGAGGTGACCGACCTGGAGACCGGCAACCAGCTGAACATAGACAACAAGTATATCATGTCGCCGAAGGACCTTTGCACCATCGAGTTCATGGAGCGCATCATCGATTCCGGCGTCAAGGTGTTCAAGATCGAGGGCCGTGCGCGCGCTGCTGAATATGTGAAGCGCTGTGCCAGCTGCTACAGACGTGCCGCCGACGCTGTATGTGACGGCAACTACACTCCCGAGATGGCGGCTTCCCTCAAGGGCGAGCTCGCGGAGGTATTCAACCGCGGCTTCTGGGACGGCTACTACCAGGGCGCGTACCTTGGCCAGTGGAGCGACGTCTACGGCAGCCAGGCCACCCGCAAGAAGGTATACTGCGGCAAGGTCACCAACTGGTTCGACCGTATCGGAGTCGCCGAGATCCTTGTCGAGTCTGCCAGTCTGAAGAAGGGTATGGACGCTATCGCGATCGGTGCGACCACCGGCGTCGTGGAGTTCCCTGTGGACGACATGAGAGTCAACCTCCAACCATGCGAGGAAGCCGGAAAGGGTACCCGCTGCTCGGTTGCGATCATGCCTGACGGCCAGATTCCGGAAGAGGGCTTTCGCCTCAGACGCGGCGACAAGATCTATATCTGGGAAGAAACAGAACCTGCTAAGGAATGATGAAAAAATAAGATGGTAAAGATTTATGGAGGATTTCATATGACAGATTCAATTATGAAGAGGGAGCGTAGCAGTAGCTACGTGACCGATGAATAATTGAATATGGACATGAAAGACACATAAAGATTACCATCTTATTTTTTAGGAGTGACTAAATAAAGTTTACAATGGCAGAAAGAAAAAGTGGCGGCACAAAGCCGCGCAGTACAGGAAAGGGCAGGAGCCAGTCAAAGGGACGCGGCTCGAAGGCAGCAAGGGGGCCAAGAAAGAATTCACGTCAGTCCCGCGGCCACAAGTCGCTGGACAACTATCCTCAGTTCGAAGGAACGGTCCAGATGACCCGCGAGGGCTTCATCTTCGTCATCGTTCCCGGAGAGCAGGATGATATCTATGTAAAGCAGACCAGGACGAAGAACGCCCTGAACGGTGACAAGGTCAAGGTTGCCCTGACCCGCGAGAAGGTCGGCGACAAGCGTCGCGAAGGCGAGGTTATCAGTATCATCGAGCGCAGCAGCCGCTCGCATGTCGGCGTCTACCATACTGTCGGAGCCCAGGCCTGGGTCATCATGCAGAGCAAGAACATGCCTTACGACATCGAGGTCGATGCCGAGGCTGCCGCAGCAATGGGCGCCAAGCAGGGCATGAAGGTCGCTGCTCTGGTCGACCGCTGGGAGAAGTATGACATGAGCCCGAAGGGCCATCTTACCGATGTGCTCGGCATGCCTGGCGACAACGATACCGAGATGCACGCCATCCTTGCTGAGTTCGGCCTCCCATACCGTTTCGAGAAGGAGGTCGAGGACGCCGCTGACCAGATCAGCGAGGAAATTACCGCAAAGGACATGAAGGGTCGCCGCGACTTCCGCGACACTCTCACTTTCACAATAGACCCTGCGGATGCGAAGGACTTCGACGATGCGCTGTCGTTCAAGGTTCTTCCGAACGGCAACTACGAGGTCGGCGTCCATATCGCTGACGTTTCGTGGTACGTGCTCCCAGGCACAGCCGTGGACAAGGAGGCTCAGGAGCGAGGAACTTCCGTATACCTCGTTGACCGTACGGTTCCGATGCTCCCTGAAAAGCTCTGCAACAAGCTCTGCTCGCTCCGCCCGAACGAGGACAAGCTGACATTCTCTGCCGTCTTCGAAATCACTCCGCTCGCAAAGATCGTTGACCGCTGGTTCGGCCGCACCGCGATCTGCTCAAGATACAGATTCTCTTACGAGGAGGCTCAGGAGGTTATCGAGCGCAAGGTCGCCGAGACAAAGAGCAAGGAAAAGGCTCCAGCCGTATGGGGCGAAGAGATCGAGGATGCCCTCATAAAGCTCCACAAACTTGCCCAGATGCTCAAGGACCGCCGTTTCCGCGCCGGTGCGATCAGTTTCGAGCGTCCGGAGATGAAGGTCGATGTCGATGAGAACGGCAAGCCTGTAGGCGTTCATCAGCATATAAGCAAGGAAGCCAACTGGCTCATCGAGGAGTTCATGCTTCTTGCCAACCGCAGCGTTGCTGAGTATATCGCAACAAGCGGCAAGATGAACGGACGCGCTGCCAAGGATGCCAAGACCTTCGTCTATCGTATCCATGACGAGCCGAACGGCGAGAAGATCGAGTCGCTGCGCAAGTTCGCGGGCAACTTCGGTTACAAGATGGACGAGTCGAACGGCAACCGCGCCATCGCCAAATCCCTTAACGATCTCCTCACAAGCGCCAAGGACAAGCCTGAGTGCAACGCATTCGAGATGCTTGCTCTCCGCTCTATGGCAAAGGCAAAGTACAGTACCGTCAACATCGGTCACTATGGTCTTGCCTTCGACTTCTACACCCACTTCACCTCGCCTATCCGCCGTTATCCTGATACCATGGTCCATCGTCTTCTTGCCATGTATCTCGCGGGCGAGAACAGCCAGAACCAGGCATACTACGAGGAACAGTGCGCCCATGCCTCAGACCGCGAGTCAATCGCTGCCGAGGCCGAGAGAGCTTCCATCAAGTACAAGCTTGTCGAGTTCATGGAGGACAAGGTCGGTCAGGAGTTTGACGGTTCCATCTCGGGTCTTACCGACTGGGGCATCTATGTCGAGATCGAGCCTACAAAGATCGAGGGCATGGTCTCTCTGCGAGACATCAAGGCAGATTTCTTCGAATTCGATGCCGAGAACTACCGCACGGTCGGCCGTAGGACCCGCAGGGTATTCCGTCTCGGCGACAAGGTCCGCATCCGCGTAAAGGGCACCAACCTCGAGCAGAAGATTCTGGACTATGAGCTCGTCGAGGAAGCTCTTGAACCAATTCCGGCTGAAAAACGCGAGGAGGTTCGCGCTCCGAAACAGCGCCGCTCCCGCAACAAATACCGTTAGTGCGTGTTGCAAGAGGGGTTGATTCCATTGTAATCTAGGGCGTCTCGATCGGGACGCCCTTTTTTCGGCTTTGCTGACGGGTCCAGGCCAGGTCTGGTCTTCGACCGGGGAGATTGCACAAGATTGACCGAATGCGTGTCACTTACCCGCCCTCGACCGGGGTAGATTGCACGGAAACGGCAGTATTCGTGACACCTGGCCAAGATGATTATCAGTACTTTATAAGTCACTCTTAAAAAATAACTTGGTAATCTTTATGTGTCTTTCATGTCCATATTCATTTATGAATCTTTACCAACTTATTTTTCATCATTCCTAAACAGAAAAAGAAACATTTTATTTTGAGCGAAAAGTTTTTTTTTATAAATACTCTCCTTATATTGCATCGTTTTAATAATCTCGAAGACATCTAATTATAAAGCAATTATCTTCTATGAAAAGACCACTCCTAAATATAGCGATATGCCTGATGATAATCTCAGGCATGCTGTCTTCGTGCGTAAAGGAAGTGACGCTTGATGCCGGGGACAGGACTGTTGTCGTGGAGTGCCTGCTGAGCGACGAGCCGGGGCAGGAACTCAGCCTTTCATTCTCCAAGGGTGCGTCCGAGGACAGCGCAATGGAGCTTACCGAAGCTGTCGCCACGCTCATCGACCTGACGGACAACAAGACAGTCGGCGAGTTCAGGAGGGACGCCGACGACAAGTGGAGGATGGACTATGCCGCAATACCGCTCCACAAGTACAGACTCGAGGTGAAGGTGCCCGGCTACGACCTGATCTACGCCGAGGATACCATGCCCGTAGAGGTGCCACTTGAGCAAAATTCGAAGTCGCTCTATTCTATGATCATGGCTTCCGGGTCTTCATCTTCTTTCACTCTAACTCCCGGGAGACCTTGGGGAGATAGTCATAATTCTTCAACTTTGTTCATTGCAAGCGAATCAATTGCCCATGGCAGACTGAAAAGACAGCATTTCTGGATATATGGCATGAGATGGAACAAGACCTCGGGGAAATATGAACTTGCGGACAAGATCTGCGCAAGAGAAGCGGGGGAGACAATTGACGATTTCAATCTGACGGGGAAGTTATATGAAGCTCCAGTAGCGTACTCCAACTATCCATACCGCCTCGATGGGAAAGAATATCCGACGTATCTGACATATTATCGATCTTTCAATGGCTGCCCTATCCATAGGAACTACCTTAGACTGCAGACCGATATCAACCAATCTGCATACATCGCCGTCTGGGCCAACATATATGATGTGGATGCCGCGGTAGACAAGATGGTTTCGGCAGCAACGGATGAGCATACATATAGTACACGCACAAAAAACCTGATGTCGGATCACAGCTGGATTACGGATCTTGACGGAGTCGTGATGGACAGATTCCTTTTCAATGAGAACCAGGAGTACGTTCCCGAATACTCTGACGGCTATATCCAGTTCGTACTCGTTTCCGACGTATACGACAAGTACATCGAGGATGCCCTGTTCCAGATAAGGAGGCACGGCAATGTGTCTGGAGACCTCTCCGAGCTTTCCATCTACATGAGGGAGAACATATACTCCAACATCAATGGCGGAGTTGGATTCTTTGCGACATCGACCAGAAAGAAAGGAACCCTGATTGTTGCGCCGAGCATGGTAGTCGACTTCTCGAATCCGATCAACTGAGAATCTGTTTTTAAACGATCCAACTTCATTTCTTATGCATCAAAATCAATTTCGTGAATCATTTCAAAACATCTTCTAAGAAGACCTTCCAAATGCAATACAACACTATGAAACACGGAATCTCAATACTCCTCGCCGTTGCCATTCTGACGGTCTCAGGCATGCTGTCTTCATGTGTCAAGGAGGTTACTCTTGACGCCGGGGACAGGACTGTCGTCGTGGAGTGCCTGCTGAGCAACGAGCCGGGGCAGGAACTCAGCCTTTCATTCTCCAAGGGTGCGTCCGAGGACAGCGCAATGGAGCTTACCGAAGCTGTCGCCACGCTCATCGACCTGACGGACAACAAGACAGTCGGCGAGTTCAGGAGGGACGCCGACGACAAGTGGAGGATGGACTATGCCGCAATACCGCTCCACAAGTACAGACTCGAGGTGAAGGTGCCCGGCTACGACCTGATCTACGCCGAGGATACCATGCCCGTAGAGGTGCCACTTGAGCAAAATTCGAAGTCGCTCTATTCTATGATCATGGCTTCCGGGTCTTCATCTTCTTTCACTCTAACTCCCGGGAGACCTTGGGGAGATAGTCATAATTCTTCAACTTTGTTCATTGCAAGCGAATCAATTGCCCATGGCAGACTGAAAAGACAGCATTTCTGGATATATGGCATGAGATGGAACAAGACCTCGGGGAAATATGAACTTGCGGACAAGATCTGCGCAAGAGAAGCGGGGGAGACAATTGACGATTTCAATCTGACGGGGAAGTTATATGAAGCTCCAGTAGCGTACTCCAACTATCCATACCGCCTCGATGGGAAAGAATATCCGACGTATCTGACATATTATCGATCTTTCAATGGCTGCCCTATCCATAGGAACTACCTTAGACTGCAGACCGATATCAACCAATCTGCATACATCGCCGTCTGGGCCAACATATATGATGTGGATGCCGCGGTAGACAAGATGGTTTCGGCAGCAACGGATGAGCATACATATAGTACACGCACAAAAAACCTGATGTCGGATCACAGCTGGATTACGGATCTTGACGGAGTCGTGATGGACAGATTCCTTTTCAATGAGAACCAGGAGTACGTTCCCGAATACTCTGACGGCTATATCCAGTTCGTACTCGTTTCCGACGTATACGACAAGTACATCGAGGATGCCCTGTTCCAGATAAGGAGGCACGGCAATGTGTCTGGAGACCTCTCCGAGCTTTCCATCTACATGAGGGAGAACATATACTCCAACATCAATGGCGGAGTTGGATTCTTTGCGACATCGACCAGAAAGAAAGGAACCCTGATTGTTGCGCCGAGCATGGTAGTCGACTTCTCGAATCCGATCAACTGAGAATCTGTTTTTAAACGATCCAACTTCATTTCTTATGCATCAAAATCAATTTCGTGAATCATTTCAAAACATCTTCTAAGAAGACCTTCCAAATGCAATACAACACTATGAAACACGGAATCTCAATACTCCTCGCCGTTGCCATTCTGACGGTCTCAGGCATGCTGTCTTCATGTGTCAAGGAGGTTACTCTTGACGCCGGGGACAGGACTGTCGTCGTGGAGTGCCTGCTGAGCAACGAGCCGGGACAGGAGCTCAGCCTTTCATTCTCCAAGGGTGCGTCCGAGGGCAGCGCGATGGAACTCACCGAGGCTGTCGCCACGCTCATCGACCTGACTGTCGGCAAGACAGTCGGAGAGTTCAAGAGGGACGCCGACGGCAAGTGGAGGATGGACTATGCCGCAATACCGCTCCACAAGTACAGGCTTGAAGTAAAGGTTCCCGGCTACGACCTGATCTACGCCGAGGACAAGATGCCCGGTGAGGTTGTAATGAAGTTGAATAGACCCTGGCCTTGGTTCGAAGACCGAGAGATGTATGTAAAACCGGGACTTGCCAGAATGCGCTCCACGGGCTGTTATTACTCACACGTGGTTTACGATCAGGAAAGAGAAATAGTTACTCCGATGGCCGGGAAACATCTGTGGGTTTATGGAATGAGGCTTGATCCATCCACAGGAAAATATGAACTGGCTGACAGGATATGTACAAACATAGATAGAAATGCCGCTTCAATCGATGATTTCAATGTCACCGGTGAGGTGTTCGAGCCACTGACGGTGCGCACTCCTTACAATCACAGCTATGATG
>JAKSJO010000006.1 GCA_024398125.1 Bacteroidales bacterium | reverse complement strand
ACCCAGAGCCTCATGCCACTCTTCGCAGAGAAAGGTATGGACTGGATGTACGCAAACTGCTCAACCACCGCACAGCGTGGTGCTCTTGACTGGATGGGACCATTCCACGATGCCATCAAGCCTGTAGTTGAGAAGCTCTATGCTTCCGTAAAGTGCGGAAACGAGGCTCAGATCTCTATCGACAGCAACTCTAAGCCAGACTACCGCGTAGGTCTCGAGGCTGAGCTCAAGGCTCTCCGCGAGAGCGAGATGTGGCAGACCGGTGCCGTTGTTCGTCAGCTTCGTCCTGAGAACGACTAATCTATCCTTCAATGGAAAAGGACAGAGTATATATCTTTGACACAACGCTCAGGGACGGAGAGCAGGTTCCTGGATGTCAGCTCAACACAGTTGAGAAGATCCAGGTGGCACAGGCGCTCGAGTCCCTGGGAGTCGATGTCATCGAGTCAGGTTTCCCGATCAGCAGTCCTGGTGACTTCAACTCGGTCATCGAGATCTCAAAGGCTGTTACCTGGCCGACCATATGTGCCCTCAGCCGCGCCGTTGAAAAGGATATCGACTGCGCCGCAGAGGCGCTTCGTTTCGCCAAGCACAGAAGAATCCATACCGGTATCGGTACTTCGGACTCTCACATCCGCTATAAGTTCAACTCGACCCGTGAAGAGATCATCGAACGTGCCGTCAAGGCCGTTAAGTATGCCCGCAACCTCGTAGATGAAGTAGAATTCTATGCAGAGGACGCAGGTCGTACCGACAATGAATATCTCGCACGAGTGGTTGAGGCTGTGATCAAGGCGGGCGCTACCGTAATCAACATTCCTGACACTACCGGTTATTGCCTTCCTGAGGAGTACGGCGCAAAGATCAAGTATCTCTGCGAACATGTCGACAACATCGACAAGGCAATCCTCAGTACACATTGCCACAATGACCTCGGCATGGCTACCGCCAACACCATGGCAGGTCTCCTCAATGGAGCCCGTCAGTGCGAGGTTACCATCAACGGAGTAGGCGAGCGTGCCGGCAATACCGCCCTGGAGGAAATCGCAATGATTCTCAGCTCACACAAGGATATCAGTCTGGCTACCAACATCAACACCCAGAAGATCTATCCTATGAGCCGTATGGTCTCAAACCTCATGAACATGCCGGTTCAGCCTAACAAGGCTATCGTCGGCCGCAATGCGTTCGCGCATTCTTCCGGCATTCATCAGGATGGCGTGCTCAAGAACGTCCAGACCTATGAGATCATCGATCCTAAGGACATCGGACTTGACACCAACTCGATCGTGCTGACCGCACGCAGCGGCCGTGCAGCATTGAAATACCGTCTGGAAACCCTCGGCGTTGCCGTACAGGGAGAACGGCTCGACAAGCTCTATCAGGAATTCCTCAAGCTTGCTGACAAGAAGAAGGAGGTCGGCGACGACGATATCCTCCTCCTTGCGGGTGTACATACAGGTCAGGAGCGTCACATCAAGGTGGACTGGCTCCAGGCTACCAGCTGTATCGGCATGAAGCCTGTCGCTTCTGTAGGACTTGACATCGCAGGCGAGAAGTTCGAGGCAGCAGCGACTGGAAACGGTCCTGTGGATGCTGCAATCAATGCAATCCGTCAGATCATCAAGCGTCACATCAACCTTACTGAGTATACTATCCAGGGCGTTACAAAGGGCTCTGACGATACTTGCAAGGTACATATGCAGGTTGAATGCGACGGCCGTCTCCATTATGGCCTCGGAATGAGCACTGATATCGTAACAGCATCGATCGATGCGTATGTCGACTGTCTGAACAAAATAAACAACGTATAATGAACACCCTTTTTGATAAGATCTGGGATGCGCATGTCGTCAACAAGGTTGAGGATGGCCCTACCCAGCTTTACATAGACCGCCTCTATTGCCATGAGGTGACCAGTCCGCAGGCTTTTGACACCCTGCGCGACAAGGGTATCAAGGCTTTCCGCCCTGACCATATCATCGCGATGCCTGACCATAACACCCCTTCTGACCAGCAGGAGGTCATCAATGACCCAGTTGGACGCAAGCAGGTGGAGACTCTCAAGGCTAATTGCGAGGAGTTCGGCATCAAGCATTTCGCAATGGGTACAAAGGACAACGGTATCATCCATGTCGTCGGTCCTGAGAAGGCCCTCTCACTTCCTGGTATGACCATCGTGTGCGGAGACTCTCATACTTCTACTCATGGTGCTGTCGGTGCCATTGCAATGGGTATCGGTACCTCCGAGGTGGCTCAGGTGCTCGCATCTCAGTGCATCCTGCAGTCGAAGCCAAAGACCATGCGTATCAATATCGAGGGCGAACTTCAGCAGGGCGTGACCGCAAAGGACGTAGCCCTTTACATCATGGCAAGGATGACTACTGCCGGTGCAACTGGATATGCTGTAGAGTACGCCGGTTCAACCATCCGCAATATGTCGATGGAAGGCCGTCTCACCCTTTCAAACCTTTCTATCGAGATGGGCAGCCGTGCCGGTCTCATCGCTCCGGACGAGACTACCTTCGCGTACCTCAAGGGTCGCGAGTATGCTCCAAAGGGCGAGGCATGGGACAAGGCAGTAGAAGAGTGGAAGAAGCTCAAGAGCGATGACGATGCTGTTTTCGACAAGGAAGTGACCTATCGTGCAGAGGATATCAAGCCACGTATAACCTATGGTACAAACCCTGGCGCAGGTATCGCTATCGACGAGTGTGTACCTACATACGACGGACTTTCTGAGTCAGAGAAGGCTCAGCTCAAGTCTCAGCTTGATTATATGCAGTTCCAGCCAGGCGAAAAGCTTGAGGGACATCCGGTAGACTACTGTTTCCTTGGCGCTTGTACCAATGGACGTATCGAGGATTTCCGTGCCTTCGCAAGCGTTGTGAAGGGCAGAAAGAAGGCTGAGAACGTTGTCGCATGGCTCGTTCCCGGCTCATGGCTCGTTCGCCAGCAGATCATCGATGAGGGTATTGACAAGATTCTTGAGGAGGCAGGCTTCGAGCTTCGTCTTCCATCATGCTCTTCATGCCTTGCAATGAATCCGGACAAGGTTCCTGCAGGAAAGCTCTCGATCTCTACCAGTAACCGTAACTTCGTAGGCCGTCAGGGTCCTGGCGCCCGCACTGTACTTGCGTCGCCGCTTGTGGTCGCTGCCAGTGCAGTTACCGGAGTAATCACCGATCCTCGTAAACTGTAAGATCATGGCAAAGCAGAAATTCAATATCATCAAGTCAACATGTATTCCGGTTGCCATCGACAACTGCAATACCGACCTTATCATACCTGCACGTTATCTTGCATCTACTACCCGTGATCCGAAGTTCTTCGGTGATGCCTTCATGCATGATCTCCGCTATACCGCAGATGGCCAGCCTGTAGCTGATTTCGTAATGAATCAGCCAGAGTTCTCTGAGGCTCCTCGCGAGGGCGTTCACGAGATCATCGTGGGTGGCCAGAACTGGGGCTCAGGATCAAGCCGCGAGCATGCCGCATGGGCAATCTCAGGCTACGGAGTGCGTGTAGTGATCTCTTCAAGCTTTGCAGATATCCATCGCAACAACCTGCTCAACTGCTTCGTGCTTCCTGTAATCGTGAGCAAGGAGTTCCAGCAGGAGCTTTTCGCATCGATTGCAGCGGATCCAAATGCGGTTGTTACAGTAGACGTGCCTGCCCAGACCGTTACCAACGAGGCAACCGGCAACAGTGAGCATTTCGATATCAACGGTTATAAGAAGTATTGTCTCATGAACGCTCTGGATGACATCGATTATCTCCTGAGCCAGAAGGACAAGATCGAGGAGTTCGAAGCGAAAGCATAGCCTGTATGACAGACAGAATCCACATAATGGACACCACTCTCCGTGATGGAGAGCAGACCAGCGGCGTCTCGTATCTTCCCCACGAGAAGCTGATGATCGCCAGAGCGCTCATGTCCGACCTTAATGTCGGGAGCGTCGAAGTGGCATCAGCCAGAGTCAGCAAGGGAGAACGCGAGGCAGTCTCTATGATCTGCCGTTGGGCGGCCCAGGCTGGCATGCTGGACAAGGTCGAGGTTCTCGGTTTTGTGGACGGCAATGTTTCAGCAGACTGGATATATGATGCAGGCTGCCGTACGATGAACCTTCTCACAAAAGGTAGTCTGCGTCACTGTACACATCAGCTCGGCAAGACCCTCAGGGAGCATGTTTCCGATATCATGCTTACCGTTGAATACGCAATCAGCAGAGGTCTTGGTGTGAATGTCTATCTTGAAGACTGGTCAAACGGTATCCAGGACTCTCCTGAGTATGTTTTCGAGATGGTTGATTCTCTCAAGGATTGTGGAATCACCCGTTTCATGCTGCCTGATACCCTTGGTGTACTTACCCCTACAAAGGTCAGCAAGTACATCGGAATCATGTGCGAGAGATATCCTGATCTCCATTTTGACTTCCATGCCCATAATGACTACGATCTCGCTGTAGGCAATGTGCTTGCTGCAGTGGAGGCTGGCGCGAAGGGTGTGCATACTTGTGTGAACGGTCTTGGCGAAAGAGCAGGAAATGCTCCTCTTGCCAGTGTTCAGGCTGTCATCAAGGACCATCTTCATGTCGAGACAGGAATACGCGAGGAGAAGCTCTGCGACGTCAGCAGACTCGTTGAGAGCTATTCGGCCATCGCAGTACCGCCAAACAAGCCTATCGTAGGAGAAAGCGTCTTCACCCAGGTGGCAGGAGTCCATGCTGATGGTGACAATAAGCACAACCTCTACTGCAACGATCTGCTCCCTGAGCGTTTCGGACGCAAGAGAGAGTATGCTCTTGGCAAGAACAGCGGCAAGGCCAGCATCATGCGCAACCTTGAAGAGCTTGGACTAGAGCTTACGCCGGAGCAGACCAAGGCTGTTACCAGCAGAATCATCGAGCTCGGAGACAAGAAGGAACTTGTGACCCGTGAGGATCTTCCATACATCGTGAACGATGTTCTCAAGCACAGTGCACCGGATGACAAGATCAAGCTTGTCAGCTATGTGGTCAACAAGACTTTCGGTCTTAAGCCGCTTGCCCAGGTCAAGCTTGAAATCAACGGCGATGTGTATGAAGAGGCAGCTTCCGGAGATGGTCAGTATGATGCATTCGTAAGATGTATCCGTCATATCTACCGCGAAAAGCTGGGCAGGGAATTCCCTTGGCTTGCGAATTATTATGTAAGCATTCCTCCGGGAGGACGAACCGATGCGCTGGTTCAGGCATCGATCACCTGGTCATTCCGTGAGAAGTCTTTCAATACCAGAGGCCTCGACGCCGACCAGACAGAGGCGGCTATCAAGGCGACAATCAAAATGTTGAACATCATAGAACAGGAAGAACAATGAATCTTAAAATAGCTAAGCTTCCGGGCGACGGTATCGGACCGGAGGTTGTCGAGCAGGCAGTCAAGGCTGTAGATGCAGTCTGCGCGAAGTTCGGTCACACTGTAAGCTACAAATTCGCCAAGGTCGGCGCATGTGCAATCGAGGAGTACGGCAACGCATTCCCAGAGGAGACCTTCCAGGCTTGTATGGACAGCGATGCAGTTCTCTTCGGAGCAGTAGGTGATCCTAAGTACGATAATGATCCTACCGCAAAGGTACGCCCTGAGCAGGGACTTCTTGCAATGCGCAAGCAGCTTGGTCTCTACGCAAACCTTCGTCCTGTAGAGACATTCAAGACTCTTGTCCACAAGTCGCCGCTCAAGGAAGATCTCGTCGACGGTGCTGACTTCATGTGCGTGCGTGAGCTTACCGGTGGTATGTACTTCGGTGAGAAGGGCCGTCGCGACAACGGTGACACCGCTTTCGATACCAATCTCTATCATCGTTTCGAGGTAGAGCGTATCCTCCGCAAGGCATACGAGCTTGCAAGACTTCGTCGCAAGCATCTTACTGTCGTTGACAAGGCAAACGTTCTTGAGTCATCACGTCTCTGGAGACAGGTTGCACAGGAGATGGCTCCTCAGTATCCGGATGTCGAGACCGATTTCATGTATGTTGACAATGCAGCCATGAAGCTTATCACATGGCCTAAGTTCTTCGATGTCCTCGTTACTGAGAATACCTTCGGTGACATCCTTACCGATGAGGCAAGCGTAATCTCAGGTTCAATGGGTCTTCTCGCTTCCGCTTCAGTTGGTGAGCACACAGGTGTATACGAGCCTATTCATGGTTCATATCCACAGGCTGCCGGCAAGAATATCGCCAATCCTCTTGCTACCATTCTTTCAGCTGCAATGATGTTCGAGTATGCATTCGGACTCATGGAGGAGGGAAAGGTGATCCGCGAGGCTGTGGCAGCTTCTATCGAGGCAGGTTTTGTTACCGAGGATCTCGCAAACGGTGGTGAGTGCCATTCTACCAGCGAGGTCGGCGACTGGGTAGCAGCTTATATAAGCAAGTAACCCTTTACGTGATAATAATAAAGGCGGCTCGATCGAGCCGCCTTTTCTTGTTTATGTCAGACTGATTATTCAATGACAACTGTGGTCCAGCCATGCTTGTCTTCCTCGATACCGTACTGGATGCCGCGGAGAAGATTGAAAAGCTTCTCTGACCATGGGCCTGGCTTTTCACCGAAGACGTATGACTTGCCGGCCTCTACGTCATCAATGCGTGAGATAGGGGAGATGACAGCTGCTGTACCGCATGCTCCAGCCTCCTCGAATGTCTCGAGCTCTTCTGCTGGAATCTGGCGGCGCTCAACCTTCATTCCAAGATCCTCTGCGAGCTGCATGAGAGACTTGTTGGTAATTGAAGGAAGGATTGATGTTGACTTAGGAGTGATATATGTGTTGTTCTTGATGCCGAAGAAGTTTGCGGCACCAGCCTCGTCAATGTACTTCTTCTCCTTTGCATCAAGGTAGAACTCGCATGCGTAGCCCATTTCATGAGCCTTCTGGTTTGCCTTGAGGGATGCGGCATAGTTTCCGCCGACCTTATAGATACCTGTACCAAGCGGGGCCGAACGGTCGTACTCACGTACGATGACGTAAGGATTTGCGAAGAAGCCACCCTTGAAGTATGGTCCTACCGGAGTAACGAAGATGAGGAAGAGATATTCATCAGCAGGATGAACGCCAACCTGTGCACTTGTTCCGATAAGGAGAGGGCGGATGTAAAGGGTTGCACCGCTCTCGTAAGGTGGAATGAAACGCTCGTTGAGACGAACGACCTTCTTCACCATCTCTACGAATTTCTCTGTAGGCATCTCGGGCATCATGATGCCGCGGCAGGTAGACTGCATGCGTGCTGCGTTCTCATCAGGACGGAATACGCGTACCTTTCCGTCAGGACAGCGATATGCCTTAAGTCCCTCGAATGCTTCCTGGCCATAGTGCAGGCAGGTGGCTGCCATATGCATAGGTATAGTCTCTTCGCTGCTGACCTCGATCTCGCCCCACTGACCATTGCGATAGTAGCAACGAACGTTGTAGTCTGTCTTGTGATAGCCGAAGCCTAATGACTTCCAATCAATGTTTTCCATTTCCGTTTCTTTTTAAGTTCGTGAATAACAAAGTTAGAAAATATCATTCAATTATGATGTATAGGATAGTCAAATATATTCGAAAAAGCACAAGATATTGATTATTAATACTATATGGGTGTTGTTGAAAATAGTCCAAACGCTGAATTGGATGTTTTCCCAATAGAAATAGCCATATCCGTACGCCGTCTTTGAGGCATAGCAATAACTTTGCAACCAGAAAAGGGAACAAAACCAAAGCCCTTGATCAAGCACCATGAAAAGATTATTCAATATCATTCTCGCAGTTGCACTCATCTCAATCGCACTTGTTTCATGCACAGAGCGGATATTCCTCGAGTTTGACCAGCCGTCTTGTTATTGTGAAGCTTCTTCAGAGGGCGTTACCCTACATACAAACATGCCTATTGAATTCCTTGGTGTGTGTACGGACAATGGTGCAAACTATTTAGATTGCAGTTATCGTGGAAACTCACTCGAGTGTAACGGCGGATGGTTCACAGCTTCTTGCAGCAAGAACGGAAATGAAGTATTAGTGTCTCTCAATGACAATAGTTCTACATCTGACCGTGAGATCAAGATTCAGGTGATAAGTAAAGGCATGGCTGCAACCTGTACTCTTGTTCAAAGTGGTAGATAAATCAGTAGTATCAGTTTTCTAAAAGGCTATGCCGTCCTAAATCTGCCTTCTGGTCATTTCGCATCAGAAGGCTTTTTTTTGCTTATCCCTTTGCGAATAATAAAAACGTTTCTATATTTGCAGTAGTTAAAACGATTCATAAGATTACTCAGACATTCTAACCTACATAATAATCTTCTTTAGAAGAACATAACACTACTAACTAACCGATTTGTTTAAGGCTCGCAGGGATGCGGGTCTTAATTCGTTATTGCTGTTTTTGTTAAAAATTATAACTTTGTATCGGTTTTTCATGTAAACCATCAAGGTATCGGATATATTATGCAGTTCAAGACTCTTAAGGAGATTTACGATCATTCTGTTGAACAGTTTGCTGATCGTAAGGCTTTCTCTATGATTCGTCACGAGTCGCTCACCTACCGAGAATTCGGCGAGAGGGTAGAGCAGACCCGTGAGCTCCTTCTCAATTCAGGTATAGGACATGGCGACAAGGTCGCATTGTTCTCGCGAAGCACCACAAACTGGCCGATAGCGTATTTCTCATGCGTAACAGCCGGCATAACCATCGTTCCGATTCTTCCGGACTTCTCTCATGACGAGGTCGAGAATCTCCTCGAGCACTCGGGAGTAAAGGGTCTGTTCGTGTCTGGAAAGCTGGCATCCCTCATCTCGGAAGAGACCTACTCGCGCATGAACATCGCCGTCTCGACCGATGACATGTCGATAATGTATCGCAGCAGCGAAGAACTGGCCGAGGCTGTCGTTCCACAGCCGGAGGATCTTGCCGCAATAATCTATACCTCCGGGACAACTTCGTCGCCGAAGGGTGTCATGCTGACCCAGTTCGCCCTTGCGAACCAGATCAACCTGTATCCGACATTCTTCCCGATAGAGAAGGAGGACTCATTCCTGTCATTCCTTCCGCTCTCGCATGTATACGAGTGCTCGGTCGGCATGCTTTATCCGTTTGCATTCGGCTGCTCTGTGACCTATCTGGACAAGCTTCCGGCCGCATCGGTGCTTCTGCCTGCATTCAAGGCGGTGCGCCCGACCATCTTCCTGACCGTCCCTCTGATTCTGGACAAGATCTATCGCAGCCAGGTCCGTTCACGCATGACCAAGAACGGCTTCCTCAATTTCCTGTACAAGCTTGCACCTGTCCGCAAGGTATACCATAAAATAGCAGGCAAGGCCGTTCTCCAGGCTCTTGGCGGCAACATCCGTTTCATCGGCATCGGTGGTTCCAAGGTGAACGAAGATACAGAGCGCTTCCTGCTTGAAGGTGGAATTCCGTATGCTATCGGCTACGGCCTTACAGAGACCGCTCCGCTGCTCTTCGCGATCGCTCCAGGCGACAACCGCATCGGCTCTACCGGCAAGGTCATCACTACCATCGAGTACAGACTTGATGACATGGACCCTAAGACAGGGGAGGGCGAGCTTGTAGTCAAGACCCCATGTATCATGCAGGGCTATTACAAGAATCCGGAGAAGACCGCCGAGGCATTCACAACTGACGGCTGGTTCAAGACCAATGATATCTGTACGGTATCGAAGGATGGCTATCTAAGCATCAAGGGCCGTGCAAACAACATGATTGTTGGAGCTTCCGGAGAGAATATCTACCCTGAAGAGATTGAAGATGTCATCAATTCGCACAATCTTGTTGAAGAATCGCTGGTCATCGAAGACAATGGCGAGCTTATTGCATTGGTATCCTTCAACAAGGAACAGGTCGAGGCCGCGATTGCCAAGATGGGAGAGGAGATGAACGAGGGAATGGAGAAGATAAAGAAGGAACTTACGGAGTTCGTCAACACTCACGTGAACCGCTTCTCACGAATCAAGGCTGTTGAGGAACAGAAGGAACCTTTCATAAAGACTCCTTCCCAAAAGATCAAGAGATTCCTTTATAAAAGAAATACAAACAAGAAAAAGTAAGTTAGTGTTATGAAAAAGATCTTTATGGCCGCTGTGTGCATGGTTGCACTTGTATCATGCGGCAACAACGCAAAGAAAAATGTTCAGGATGCAGTTGAGCCAGTTGAGGAGGCTGTAGCTGCGGCAGTAGACATGAATGGTGAGTGGACAGTCGCTGAAGTCGTAGGCGCAGACGTTGCCAAGGCAGAGACAACTCCATTCTTCGTCATCGACCTCGAGGAAAAGACCGTGAGTGGAAACGTTGGCTGCAATTCTGTCAATGCTACACTTCTCCTTGATGCCGCAAAGGGTATCATCGGTTTCGAGAATGCCGGTTCAACCAGAATGATGTGCGCAGACATGAGTGTGGAGGATGCCATGCTCAAGGCCCTCGTTGATGTACGCAACTTCGAGGCTGCTGAGGATGGTTCAGTGGTGCTTAAGAATGCTGCTGGCGAGAAGTTGATTGTTCTTAAGAAAAATCAGTAAAATTTCTTGAAAAAGATTTGGCGTTTCAAATTTAATTCATACCTTTGCAATCCCAACGCAACCTCTTACATCATTTGGGTTTGTTTTTAGGTAATGTTGCGCTAAAGGTAATTGAGAAATTATGGATTTTATTAAGATTGTAGAGCAGTCTTTTTCAGAGAACAGAACTGCTAATTACCCTGAGTTCAAGGCCGGTGATACCATTACCGTTACCTACAGAATCAAGGAGGGTGATAAGGAGAGACTTCAGAACTTCCGCGGTGTAGTTATCCAGATCTCTGGCGCTACCCCTTACACCAAGACTTTCACCATCAGAAAGATTTCTAACGGTGTTGGTGTTGAGAGAATCTTCCCATTCGAGTCACCATTCATTGACAAGATCGAGCTCAACAAGATTGGTAAGGTACGCAGAGCAAGAATCTTCTACCTCAGAAACCTCACCGGTAAGAAGGCTAGAATCAAGGAGAAGAAGTTCACTGCAAAGTCTGCTGAGTAATAAACCGGGACTTCGGTCCCGTGGTATGGCTCCATAGCTCAACTGAATAGAGCATTTGACTACGGATCAAAAGGTTTCAGGTTTGAATCCTGATGGAGTCACCAAGAATCCCTTTCCAGGAAACTGGAGAGGGATTTCTCTTTGTATATAGCTGAAAGCAAAACCCCTTTGCAAGACTATGCAGCGGGGTTTATTCTACTTTGAGGAAGCGTCAAGAGCGCGGAGGACGACTTCTGAGAAGTCCGAGTTCTCCATTTCGCGTAGACCTTTGATGGTGTAACCTCCAGGTGTGGCGATCTTGTTGATTTCCTCCTCGGGGTCGGCGTTGTGCGCTGAGACAAGCATCGCGGCACCCTTGACTGTCTGGAGTACAACCTTGATGGCTGCATCTCTATCGAAGCCCATCTTGATGCCGCCCTGGACTGATGAAAGAATGTACTTCATGGCGTATGCAAGTCCGCAGGAAGCGAGCGCCATGCCGGCGTTCATGAGTTCCTCCTCGATGATGACGGACTTGCCGACACTGTCGAAAATCGCCTTGACAAGGGAAACCTGGATCGGCTTGGCATGGATAGGGGAGATGAATGTCAATCCCTCATTGAGTTCCATGGCTGTATTAGGCATCGCGAGGAAGAAGCTGGGAAGGATTTTCTTATCCGATGCTCCGCTGAACCAGTCCAGATACTTGCTGGAAGGGACGCCTGCTACGAAGCTAATCACTATCTGGTTTGCGAAATCAACTGCCGGGGCGAGCTCTTTCACTACGCTTTCAGCTACTGCCGGTCGTACGGCAATGATAATGATGTCTGCACCCTTGATTGCATCGGTATTGCTCAGTGATGTGTGAATGCCTGTGCCCTCGAATGAGTCAAGGGTCTCCTTGTGTCTTGCGGTGACGGTGATGTCGTCGGCGGTGAAGAGTGAGCTCGATGAGAAGCTGCGGGCGGCCGTTCCACCCATGCTTCCGGCTCCAATGATTGTGATTTTCATGTGTATTGTTATTGTTCGTCGGGCACAATATATGAAAAACTATTCAATATATCCTTCGGACAATAACAACAACTGGTACCTACATCATGAACAACAAGCCGAAGTTCACATTTGCGACTGGGGTGGCAGAGGCAAATGGCGATTTAATTCCGCTGGTAGGGAAAAACAGGTCAACCCCGCCTCCTGCGCTTAATCCGAGGTTTCTGTTGATCATGTAGACAGCCTGCAGTCCACCGTGGGCGGAGAGCAGCACCGGCCCGGTCACAATGTCTTCGTTACCTTTGACGAGGAAGTCAAGTCTTGGACCGCAGACGGCCTTGATCTCTACAGGACCGTATTCAACGAGACCTGCACTCAGATAAACAGGAACTCCGACATACTGCAAGGTAGGGCGGAATACCTTGAAATCGTCTGTGCCCTGGAGTAATGTCCACGAAACACCGCTCGACAGCCCCAGCCTGTCCGTCAGTTCCATTTCGATCCGCAGTGTGCTTCTTGCAGATACAGTCCAGGAATAGTTCGATGCAGGAGCATTGAAGATGCTCTTCCGTGATGGAGTGCTGTTGAGAATCGAGAATGAATTGACTGAGTTGAGCAGCGTCATTCCTGATTTCATGCGAATTGTCGGGGCCGTATTCGATGCACTGGTAACGGCACTGCCACCGTCCGCAAGCAGTGTGACACGTCTCTTTTGCCTTGTCTTCTCGATGGTTCTCTCGAATTCCTGCCAGGTCTCAAATGCCTTGTATCCTGGATCTTCGCTGCCGCGTCCCGTCATCTGCCCGTGCTCTACGATCTCTACATGTTCCGCGGCATCCTGTAAGAGGTCCAGCCGTGGCTCATCTGCACCTGCAACATCGACGGATATTGCCTCTGCCACGGCTGGCTTGCCTCTTTGTTCTCTTGTTGCAGCCCCGCTCTCCACGGGACTGGAAGTGTTTTCTATAGTGTAAGTTTGTTTTTCATTGACTGATTCGTCCTTGTCGGCCTTGAGTTCCGCGGTGTACCGGGGTGTGAGACCGTCCTGAACCATTTCGCGATTTGGACTGTCCCCACCGTGCCATATAAACAGTGTAATGATGGCGACGGCTGCAGTTGTTGCAGCAGCTGTCCAGACGGCTGTTCTCCATGGGATGAAAGCAATTCTGCGAGGCGCACCGGCAGACTCCACCCTTTCCCACATGCCGTCCAGATCGACGGTGCTGTAGGAACCGAGTTTCTCTCGTATTTCTTCTTCCCAGTTATTGCTTTTCATCTCTTCTTTTCTTTAATGCCTCGGCGAGTGCCACCTTGGCTCTGTGAAACTGTGATGCTGATGTCCCTTCCGTTATCCCGAGTGTCTTTGCGATTTCCTTGTGGCTCATTCTCTCGAACACATACATGTTCAGAACTGTCCTGTATCCATCCGGCAGAGACCTTATCGCTGCCAGGATTTCAGATTGAGAGACCTTGGACACGTCAGGTTCTTCATCAGGCAGGTCATCAGGAAGATCCCCGGGAAAAGCGATCAATTCCTTCTTTTGCCGTCGCAGGTGGTCAATGGACTTGGACATGGCGATCCTGCCTATCCAGGAAAGCAGTGCATCCTTGTTCTTGAAACTGGATTCGTCCAATTTTGAAAAAATGGTGACATATGTTTCCTGGAGGACATCCTTGACGTCCTCGTCGCCTGAGATGTATCTGGAACAGACCGCGGCTGCATAGCGGACGGTCTGCTCGTACAGCAGTCTCCTTGACGAACTGTCCCATTTCTGGGCATTCTGTATGTCACCTTTTTTCTTCAATCTACCAGTCTGTTCTTGAACAATAGTCGAACTGTACGGACTCGGTCTTGCCGGTCACGCTGCTGAACCACTTCAGGGTAAGCTTTACGGTCTTTCCTTCTGTGTCAGGGAGGGCCTTGAGAGGGAAGTTGCAGATGCCGTGCTGGCTGTTTGTCTTGCCGGTGTCTCCATTTGCGTTATGTCTTACCTCTACCTCATACGGGTCGTCCGGGTTTACTCCGATAAGAAGGTTAATGTCGTGAAGAGGCTCATCGAGCTTGATTGATCCGTAGTTAATGCTGAATACAAGATTCAGGTATCCATCCTCTATGAGAGTGGTAGGGAATACGGAGTTGTCAAGATAAAGTCCCAGTGGGTCATGACCATATTCTCCTTCCTTGTTCACATCATACACGAGCGGCTGCTTGATCTTGATTGTGTCGATGTGCTGGAGATATACACCATAGATATTCTTGTACTCAGAAGTGCTCTCAGGCTCGGCATTCTCATCCAAAAGATAACTTATCATCGCACGTTTCTCGACTTTCTGGGAGAACGGATAATCCGCGAGACTGCTGTTTAGAGGATAGAATGCAAGCTGCTCGCCGACTTCCATGTAATACCTTTTGCCATCGCTTGGCTTGAATGTGACTGTAGCCTGGCCGCTTATGTAGCTTGGTTCTGGACTGTAGCCCGCTGTGCATGATGCTACGCTGAATGCTATTGCTGATGCAGCAAAAAATCTAGTAGATAGTTTCATAGTTTATTATTCATTTGTCATTACGCTTATTAAACGCAACAGATGCAATAATCTTGCATGATACATTGAAAAAAAGAAAAACAGCCCGAAAAAAAACGGGCTGTAGGTGTTATCTGGAAGAATTGTATGTGTGCAGACTGTATTGCGAGGAAGGAAGATAGTTTACTCCGTACCAGGTTATCTGCATGGCGGCAAAGGAAATCAGGGCAGTTGCGACCAGTATCCTTGCGTTCTTCTTCGGAATATGTGTCCCTAGCAAAGTCAAAAGCCAAGTCGCTGCAGCCCAGCACTCCTTGCCATCCCAGGTCCAGTATTGGCCCCAAGCGTATTTTGCCCATATTGCACCGCATAGCATTCCAAGGACAAGCAGGGAAGAGGCTGTTGCCAGCATCTTTCGTCCGGCGTCCTCGGCTCCTTTCCTGCCGAAGAGCGCGATAAGGCCCAATACAAGGGCGACAGCCATCACTGAATATGCAAGCATATAGATGATGACGTGCGGAATGAACCACAGGCTTCTGAGCGCAGGCATCATGGTACCAAGGTTTATCCTGGCCAGTGAAAGGGCAGTGAATCCAGCCGCGAGAACTACGATTACAGGAATTACCCATCGTCCCTTCCATGTCTTTTTCACCTCCATCAATGCCGCAATGGCAAGAAGGATCATGCCGAGGAATACCACTCCCAGCCAAGGGTCGCGTACGACTTTCAGCACGCTGTACCGCCCGTATTCATGGTCGTAGTCCGACTGGTAGATCCAGTATCCTTTGTAGCGGCAAGGATGATTCACCGCGGTCATTAATTCTTTTCCGTCTATGGTCAGGGTACTTGAATACTGCTTGGGGCTGATGCCATCCTCGTAGAAGTCTGTCCTGAACTCCTTAAGCCTTATGTCGAAAGGCAGCGGGAAAGACTTTCCGTTCTCCATTATTGCCAGCCGCTCGGGCGGAGCTTGTTCATCGGACCATACAGCCATGCGGCCATCCCTGACGTCCGCGGCACCGAAGAAACCGCCGAAGAGAACTAGAAAGATGCCGCTGTGGACAAGTATGAAGGCTGCCGGCCGTCCATCCTTGAAAGCCTTGACGCACGTCGTTCCGATTGCCAGGATTGCCATCAGTACAACTGCGATGAAGCCTGCACTATGGTACAGTCCAAGCGACCATGTACCTTCCACTGCGCACAACCCTGCAAGCATGGCCAGCAGAGCTGCCGATATCCATGGCTTGGTCATCCAGTTTGCAGCTTTAGACTTTGGGAAACAAAATCCCAGCGTCAGGATTGCGCATAACGTCAATGCGGCAAGGCTCATTGAAGAAGGGTATGCGAATATGTTGATATCTATCATGTCATTATTATCCGTTCTTGACAAAGATAGCGAAAGTGCATTGAATAGTCCGATAGTGATGAAAAAAGGAAGAGCAGACTTTCAACTGTCTGCCCTTCATTCTTTTCTGCTATGTGGAAATATTGTTATAATTATACTAGTAGCAGTACCAGTAGCTGTGCTGAGAAAATTCTGAGGAACATTGCGAATGGATATACCATCGAATAAGTCGTTGCAGGGGTGTTGTTTCCTGCAGTCGAATTAGCGAATGCCAGTGAATGAGGGGCCGTACATGATCCTGCAAGGATTCCCATGGTCTGGTCGTAGTTGAAATTCATTACCTTGTTGCAGATGGTCCCGACAATAAGCATCGGGAGTACGGCCACGATGAATCCGAAGACCATGTAAAGGAGGCCGTCTCCATGAACCACCGCGTCAACGAAACCATCGCCAGCCTTGATTCCGACGCTCGCGAAGAAGAGTGCGAGGCCAAGGTCGCGCAGAAGATGGTTTGCCGAAGCAGAGACCCTTGTGTCAAGATGCAGCGTGCGACCGAATCTGCCCAGAAGAATGGCTGCGACAAGCGGACCTCCTGCAAGACCGAGTTTCGCAGGCACCGGACAGCCAGGAATAGGAATTGGAATGCTGCCTAGGAAAATTCCAAGTATCATTGTGACGAATATCGCTATCATTACGCCATTACTGTTGTCCTTGCGTGGAAAGCGGCCTGACGCGACTGCTTCCTTGACGGCCTTGACGGCAATCTCTTCGGTTATGACTGTCTTGCCTGAGCTTGTCTTGGATGAACCGCAGATGTATTTCAATATGACAAGTGACATGATGGCGCCGATGACAGCGAATGGATATGCACAAGCGTAGCCGGTTGCTATGTCCTCTCCGGTGTAGCCGATCTGGGCAAGAGCCTCCTGGGCAGCACCGAGTGACGGGGTGTTGGTGACCGATCCGCAGAGCATGCCGATGAGCATAGGCATGTCATCTTGGCTGAAGAACATGATCTGGATGCCCAGGACGGTGATGATATTGAGAGCGATCAACAGGATGGATGCGAGCACCATGCTTGTTCCGCCTCTCTTGAATGACGAGAAGAAGTTTGGACCGACCTGGATGCCTATGCATGTCACGAACAGTATAAGGCCAAGATGCTGTATGAAGTTGATGATCGGCAGGGGAGCGGTGATTCCGAAGTGTCCCGCAACGATGCCGACAAAAAGAACAAGGGTCGCGCCGAAGCCGATGCCCTTGATCTTTACTTTTCCAAGAATACCTCCCAGGGCTATGACAAGCGAGTACAGGAGCAGGATATGCCCCATGTTCGCTGTGTCATTTATGATAGGGTTAAGCCACTGCATGACCGTTGTCCTCTACGGTGTTGTCAAAACTCACGTTTACGATCTCTGAAGCAGTCTTCTCTTCTACCTCGAACATGAAGTCCTGGAGTTCATCGTCAGAGACCTTGACGCTGTCTCCGTCGATGATGAGCTTGCTGCCGTTTGAAGCCTTGATAGCCTTGCTGATGAATGCGTAAGCTGCACATGAAAGAATAACGATAGCTGTAAGAGCCCAGAACATTGCTGAAGTTGTCATGATTGTAGAGTTTTAATATTGTTTTTACTTTTGTTCCTATTCCGAATCTGGCGTCCATTTCAGTGATGGACTTTATGTCTTGCGGTTGTTCCCGTTTGACGAGTGCAAAAGTAGCCCGTCTTCCATTCATGCAACAGTGTTGACGATTCTTTGTTCTTATAGCCGCTTTTATAAAAAGTAATAGTCTTTTTGTCCCATTTGCTAAAAAGAGTGTAACTTTGTCTTTTGGTTAATCAGTAATGGATCTTACATGGAACTTAGACAGTTGAAGGCGTTCGTCAAGGTCACGGAGACCTTGAATTTCTCGCAGGCTGCCAGAGAATTGTATATCACCCAGAGTGCTTTGTCCCAGAGTCTCAAGAAGTTGGAGGATGAGCTCGGATCTTCGCTCTTTCATAGGGACAGCCATAATGTCGCGCTGACCGAAGCCGGTGAAACACTGCTTCCCCAGGCGATAAAGACTATAGAGGCATCGGAACATTGCCTGACCAGATTGAATGATCTTGCCGGATTGAAACGTGGAACGCTGAATATTGGTATTACTCATTCTTATCGCATCATCAGTTCAGATACTCTGAACCAATTCATCCAGCAGTTTCCCGGAATCAATTTCAACATCTATTACAAGTCGTGCGAAGAACTGATGGGCATGCTAGAAGCAAAGCTTCTTGATGTAGTCCTTTCATACAAGACGTCCATCGAGTATCCGGATATCGAATCTTACAACCTTTTCGAGGATAAGCTGTGTGCCGTCGTTTCACGTCATCATCCGCTTTCGCACAAGGAGAAGATCAGTCTCCAGGAACTTTCAAAATACACTCTTGCCCTTCCTGCAGAAGGAATGCAGGCACGTATCCTTCTGGACAGGATACTGGACAGCTATCATGTGAAGCTGGAACCGAGAATCGTGATGAATGAGGTTACCCCGCTTCTTTCTCTTGTTGCCTTTGGAAAGGTCGTGACTGTCCTTTCCAGCCAATCCTGCCGTACGAAGGAGGAGACCGTCGCCATTCCCCTTGATGTCGAAGGAGCCGAGATGGAAGGTTGCTTCCATATATTGAAGAACAGCTACCTGAAGAATTCTGCAAAGGAATTCATCCACTTGCTCTGCGAGACCCATCTGCTCAACCTCAAGCTCGAAAGCCTTTTCAAGTAGCCGGACCTCTGATTCCGGACGGTCTGTATCTTGACAAAATGAAAATATCTGTAGCATAGATAACTGGATATATTTCGTATATTTGCGAACTCTATGCACAGGGCTCACAGACAATCAGGTTTCTTTCTGCTGTTGTTGTACGCGTTTTTCTTCGTGTCAACGACAATGTTTGTGCACACCCATTCGGATCTGAATGTAACCCACTCCCATCCATGGAGTTCGAAGACCCATACTCACACAGGGGCCCAGATCCAGCTGATAAACATTCTCACGGACATCACGTCTTTGTCTGAGGAAACTGTCGTTGCAACGGAAGACTGCCGTCAGCTGATCGATGAAGTCGATACCGATATCATCGAGACAGGCTTTGTGACTCCTTTTGTCACCGCCGGTGGACTCCGTGCTCCGCCATCTATTGCTGCCTGATCTTGCAGGGCGGACAGTCTCCGCCAACCATTATCGTACTTAATGATCATGCTGCAGTCTTGCAGCACCTGGGCCCGCGTGTATTCCCACATGAGTCCAGCCAAAACCGATTATCATTTCTACATGAAACGCATTTTCCTTTTCATGCTGTCACTTGCCGCCGTTGTATCGTGCGGCAATAACGGCGAATATACAGAACAGCAGCAACTTTTTTTCAGCGGAGACACCGTTCGCGTCAATGGTGCATCTCCAATACTTTCACATATCAAGACAAGTGAAGTCGCACCGGTTCCATTCTCGAGTGAATTCAGGACAGTGGGTACAGCCCGTGCCGAAAATGGAGCCTATGCAGAGGTTGTAATACCTTTTGACGGCCGCATAACCAGATCTTTTGTCCGTATCGGCCAGAAGGTACGACCGGGCCAGGCTCTTTTCGAACTCTATTCACCTGAGTTCAATGAACTTGTTAAGGAGTATTTCCAGGCCCAGAGGACCGCAGACAAGGTAAAAGCTGACTATAATAGAAAGCAGTCACTATACGAGAATGAGGTCATTTCCAAAAGAGAGATCGAGGAGAGCTTCACAGAGATGGAGATCGCCCAGCGCGACCTTGAGTCGGCAGAAGCAACCCTCAAGATATACAATGTGGATTTCACGAAGGCCAGGGTTGGCCAGCCTGTATCCATTATGGCTCCTATTCCAGGAGAAGTAGTAGCTGCAGATCTCACGGTAGGGCAGTATGTGAAGGCTGATGATGAGTCTCCGGTGACAATCGCCGACCTTGGAAGTATGTGGGTGACAGCTCTTGTAAAAGAACACTATATCGGCAGTGTCACAAATGACGCAGAGGCAGAGGTCTTTATCGATTCGGATCAGGATACCCCTATCAGGGCGAAGGTGCTCAATGTCGGAAACGTTGTTGATGAAGAGACCCGTGCCGTTCAGGTAATTCTTTCCTGCGACAACTCGGCAAGGATGCTCAAGCATGGCATGTATGTTTCAGTGCATTTCATGTCGGAGCCAAAGGATATGATGGTAGTCCCTTCTTCCGCCATTTTCCAGGGTGAGCAGTTCAATTACGTCTTTGTGCAGTCATCTGAGGATACATTCCTGAAAAGGAGAGTCGTTCTTGGAAGCAGCAATGACGACAAGTCGCTCATCAGTATCAAGTCGGGCCTCGCGGCTGGCGAAAAGGTCATCACAGAGGGTGGAATCTATCTTTCCGAGTAGGTTATGGAGAAGTTTTTTGAGTTGATACTGCGCCGCAGATGGCTTGTTGCGGTCGTGTTCCTCATAGTGTCCGCCTTCGGCATCTATGCATGGAACCAGCTTTCAATCGATGCCTATCCGGATATCGCCGACGTCACGGTCCAGGTTGTGACCCAGGTCCCAGGGCTTGCGGCGGAAGAAATGGAGCAGCAGGTAACCATTCCTCTCGAGAGGGCACTCAATGGAATCCCTTCGCTGGAGATGATGAGAAGCAACAATACCTTCGGCATATCGACCATCATGCTCGTCTTCAAGGACGGTACTGAAGACTACTGGGCTCGCCAGAGAGTGAGGGAGTGCATCGGCGACGTGGATCTCCCTTATGATGCCGTCCCGGAGCTCAACCCTTTGACTTCTCCAACCGGAGAGGTATTCAGATATATACTCGTAAGCGAAAACCACAGCCTCAGGGAACTTACCGACATCAACAAGTGGGAAGTGATTCCAAGACTCAAGCAGATTTCCGGTGTGGCGGATGTCAGCAACTATGGAGGCATTACAACCCAGTTCCAGCTTGAACTTGATCCTGACATGCTCCAGAAGTACGGAGTATCCCTTGCCGAGGTAGAGGAATCCATCGAACTGAACAACTCCAACGCAGGCGGCAGCATGTTGACCCGTGGCGACCAGAGCTATGTGGTAAGAGGGGAAGGCCTTATCGCGGATCTTTCCGACATGGGCAACATCGTTGTCAAGAATGAGAGCTCGGCACCTGTGCTTCTAAGCGATCTAGGAACTCTCCGATATGGCAATCTGGAACGCAAGGGTATCCTGGGCTTCCTTAACGATGACTATGACTACAAGGACGGTGTCGAAGGCATCGTGCAGATCCTTAGATACCAGAATCCTTCCGAGGTGCTTGAGAAGATTCATGAAGCGGTGGATGACATGAATTCCGATGTCCTTCCTTCCGGCGTGAAGATTTATCCTTTCCTTGACCGAACAGACCTTGTGAACACCACACTGCATACTGTGGCGCATACGCTTCTCTTCGGTATGCTTCTCGTCATAGCTGTTCTCCTGATTTTCCTCAGGAGCCCTCGCAGCGCGCTTCTCGTGGCGATCACCATTCCGATATCGCTTCTCGTCGCTTTCATCATGATGAAGCTTACAGGCATACCTGCGAACCTTCTGTCGCTTGGAGCCATTGACTTCGGAATCCTCGTGGATGGAGCTATCGTGATGATGGAAACCATCCTCAAAAAGAGGGAAGACCATCCTGAACTTCCACTTGCAGGCAGAGATATCGTTGATAGGATTGCAAAGGTCGCAAAGCCTATCTTTTTCTCCACAACCATCATCATCGTGGCATACATGCCTCTGTTCGCATTCGAGAGAATCGAGAAGAAGCTTTTCACACCTATGGCGTTCACGGTCGGCTATGCCCTTGCAGGAGCTCTTGCCGTTGCGCTCATACTCATCCCGGGAATGGGGTACGCCCTTTACAAGAAGCCGCAGAAGGTTTTCCGCAACAGGTTCATCGAAACTCTGACTGAGAAATACAAGACAGTTACCGAGAACAGCATCAGCAACTCAAGATATGTATTCACAAGCATTCCCGTGATTCTTGCAATCGTTGCAGGACTGGTTGTTGCCGTCGGCAAGGACTTCCTTCCGACACTCGACGAGGGTGGTATCTGGATCCAGGTCCAGACGCCTCCCGGAATCTCCCTTGAACGTTCTGCAGTCATGGCCGACGCTCTCCGCGACAAACTGAAGGAGTTTCCTGAGGTGTCATATGTGATGACGCAGGTTGGCCGTGATGACGAGGGAACGGAAGCTTTCTCGCCGTCTCACATCGAGTGCGGCGTTGGTCTCAAGCCATACAAGCAGTGGAAGAGAGGCCGAACAAAGGAAAATCTTGTCGCAGACATGTCTGACGCAATCGCCGAGATGCCCGGATACAAGGTCGGCTTCTCGCAGCCTATCATCGACATGGTCATGGACCAGATGGCAGGATCGCACAGTGACCTGGCTGTAAAGGTCTATGGCGAAGACCTTACCGAGACACGCCATCTTGCCGAGAAGGTGCTTGCAGTCGTTCGTTCCATCGACGGCGCCGCTGACTGTGTCATCGACCAGGAACCGCCGCTTCCGCAGCTCAGGATAAAGGTGGACAGAGACAAGGTCGCACAGTATGGCGTGAATGTTTCTGACGTCGCAGATCTCATTGAGGTCGCAATCGGTGGAAAGGCGGTGTCACAGGTGTTCATCGGCAGCAAGGTGTATGACATCACATGCCGTTTCAAAGAAGAGGTTCGAGATACACCGGAGAGTATAGGCGCCCTGATGGTGACGTCGTCAAACGGAATCAGCATTCCGCTGTCTTCGGTTGCAACAATCGAAACCGCCCTTGGAGCAAGCTCGATCGCGCGCGAGATGAACAAGAGACACCTCACCATCCGTCTGAACCTCCGTGGACGTGACCTCAGTTCATTCCTTGCGGACGCCCAACAGCAGATCGACCAGCTTGTCAGCTATGACCATACCAGGAACCAGATCAGGTGGGACGGTCAGTTCGAGAACCAGAACAGAGCATACAAGAGGCTTGCAGTCATCATTCCGTTCGTTCTCGCCATCATGTTCCTACTCCTTTACGCTGCTTTCGGACAGTTCCGCCAGGCGGGGCTTCTCATCTGCATGCTGCCTTTGTCCCTTATCGGAGGACTTGCGGCTCTTACAGTAAGAGGCATGACCTTCAACGTTTCATCGGCCGTCGGCTTCATCGCGCTCTTCGGCCTTACCATCCAGAACGGAGTCATCATGATTTCACATATCAATGACATCAGGAAGGATGGACGTCCGCTGGACAAGGCTGTGGTCAGCGGAGCCTCTCATAGACTCCGTCCCGTGCTTATGACGGCAATGGTTGCCATCCTTGGCCTCCTTCCTGCGTCGATGGCGACCGGTGTCGGCTCCGATGTCCAGAGACCGCTTGCGACCGTGATCGTATATGGCCTTCTTTTCTCTACCGTGATCACCCTCTTCATCCTTCCAACCCTTTATTACAAGATAGAGCAGCGAGAGGAAAACAAACCAAAAACTGACAACAATGATGAATTCTAAGATACTGTCGATAATCCTTGCCCTCATTCCGGCAGGGCTGATGGCTCAGAGCGTCACATTCGACGAGTATATCAGGGCCGTGGCGCGGGACAATGTTTCCGCGATTGCGGAAAAATACAGTCTGGACATCGCTGACGCGAACCTTAGAGCCGCCAAGGTATTCAATGATCCGGAGCTCTCGATTTCATACGGCAACAACCAGGACAAAGTCCTCATGATGGGCCAGAATCTCGATTTCGAACTTGGCTATGATGTCAATCTTGCGGGAGCGAGAAAGGCTCGCATCAACGTCGCAAAGAGCGAGAAGGAAATGACTGAAGCTTCTCTCAACGACTACATGTGCCAGCTTCGCGCAGACGCATCGCTCGCATGGGCCGAGGCATGGAAGCTCCGCCAGCAATGCCGCCTCATGGAGGATCAGATGACCGCGATGAAGAAGATTGCCCAGAGCGATTCCCTGCGGTTCAGTCTGGGAGACATCAGTGCAACCGATGCGGCTCAGTCTGCGCTTGAGGCAAGGGCTATGGTCGGAGAACTTATGACTCTTCGTTCCGAGTACAGGAATGCACTCCGCGATCTCAGTCTCATGGCAGGCGGCATGCCTGTAGGCGACCTCTCTGAAGATGCCCTGCCATACAGTGACATCATCTTCTCGGAATCTGAACTCTATGACATTGCGGACATGGAACGTTCTGATCTCCGCGCCGCGGAACTGTCCCATACCCTCTCCGAGAACAACCTGGCGCTTGTCAAGGCGTCCAGGGCTCTCGATCTTGGATTGTCGCTGGGATATTCACTCAATACCGAGGTAAGAAACGAGATCGCACCGGCACCGGCGTTCAAGGGGCTGACGGTAGGTGTGACCATCCCTCTCAAATTCTCTTCGTTGAACAGGGGAGAGGTGGTTGCCGCCAAAGCGGAATCGGCACAGATGAAGTCCTATTACGAGGCTGCCAGGGCTCAGGTCATGACCGAGGTGTCGCAGGCATACAACTCGTACCTGGCTGCAAAGGAAGTCAGGAGGGCATACAGCGACGAGATAGTCGACAGCGCCGAGAGCATCCTTGCAAAGAGGACCAGCGCCTACCAGAAAGGTGACGTCAGCCTCATCGAGCTTCTGGCGGCCCGCCAGACCTACAACGAAATCATGGAGGCATGCATCGAGGCCGAATGCAGCTATTACGAAAGCATCGTGATGCTCAACCGCGCAATCGGACGATAAACAGAAAGAGGGATCCTAGCTGTTGGATCCCTCTATTATTTTCATAAGTCTCATCGCGTCGATGTATTGGATGATGCCTTCAGCGACCTTCTTGGCATCAGCCATGGCGTGCACGACAGTCGCCTGTCTGTTTGCGACGTCTCCTCCAGCAAAGACACCCTTTCTGGTCGTCATGCCATAAGGCATCTGCTGGGTGATTATGAATCCCTTTTCATCCACTTCGATACCATGTGTTGTGTTTGGAATTCTGGTAGACGGTCTTGCGCCGACAGCCATCAGTATCTTGTGGGCAGGGTAGACCGTTCTTGTGACATTCTCGCCATCTTTGATTTCAACGACGGCCTCGTACATGTTATCGTTACTGTCAGTATGAACCTCCACAACTGACGCATTCCAGTTGAATCTTACTCCTTCACTCAAGGCATCCTCATACTCTGATCTCAGCGCAGCCATCCTGTCGATGTCTCGGTGGTATACGATGTCCACTGTCCTTGCTCCAATTCTGACTGCGGATCTGGCCGCATCGATGGCGGTGTTTCCACAGCCTATGACGAGTACCTTGTCGCCATCGTTGATATTGAGTTCCTCACGCTCGATGAGGCCTTCGTGGCAGAGTTGAACTTTCCTGAGAAAATGTGTCGCAAGGATCACATCCTTGCTGTCAGGGCTGTTCGATGTTTCAGTGCTGCCGCTCTTGGTCACAGGAATGTCAAGGACGCGAGGCTTGCCGGAACCGATGCCGAGGAATACTGCGTCATATCCTTTTTCGAGCAGGTCGTCAATCGTGAAGTCGATTCCGATATGTCTGTTGAACAGGAAGTTTACACCGAGGACTTCCAGATGCTTCGCCTCTCTCAGGACCACATCCTTTGGAAGGCGATAGTCTGGGATTCCGTACATCAGCATGCCTCCGGCCTGGGACTCGATCTCGAATACATCGACCTGGAAACCATTTCTAGAGAGGTCTCCGGCTACTGTGATTCCTGCAGGTCCGGCACCGATGACAGCAACCCTGCCCCTTGTTTTCGGGGGAATATCGAAATGAGTGAGTTCTGCTTCGGCATCAAAATCTGCCACGAACCTCTCCAACTTGCCAATGTTGATGTGCTTCCCTGTCTTGTTGAGGACGCATGCTCCTTCGCACTGTCTCTCATGCGCACATACTCTTCCGCATACGGCAGGAAGATTGCTTTTTGATCTGATTATATGAATTGCATTTCCGAAGTTGCCCATCTTGAGCTCGTGGATCCAGTCAGGGATATCGTTGCTGATAGGGCAGGCTGCCTTGCACTGAGGAACCTTGCATCGCAGGCAACGCTGAGCTTCCTTGACGGCTTCAGCGAGTGTATAGCTTTCGTTTATTTCCTTACAAGCTTCCATTACAATGTGTTTTATCAATTAGAAGATGTAAAAATACAAAAATAAACCCTAACTTTGAAATTGGTCGAAAACCGGCCTTTTTACCATGAGATTCTAATATCCAATATATGCGTAAAGTACTATTATGTTCAAGCATCCTTGCAGCATCACTTATGATTGCCGGATGCAAGCACTATGATTATCCGTACCTGAATCCAAATCTCTCTGTAGACAAGAGAGTGGAGAACCTGCTTTCTCTGCTTACTCCTGAGGAGAAGATCGGACTCATGATGAACGGCTCAGTTTCAGTCGATAGACTCGATCTCCCTGCCTATAACTGGTGGAACGAGGCCTGTCATGGTATCTGCTACGATGACGTTACCGTGTTCCCACAGGTAATCGCCCTCGCTGCGACCTTCGATGCTGACCAGCAGTATGACATCTACACAGCTGTCTCAGACGAGGCACGTGCAGTATGGAACACCACCGACCACCATGTACTTGGTGTAAACGAGCCTAACGGTAGCATCTGGCATCAGGGCCTTTCTTTCTGGTGCCCTAATGTCAACATTTTCCGCGATCCTAGATGGGGACGTGGCCAGGAGACTCCAGGTGAGGATCCATACCTCAACTCTGTCATGGGTGCACAGACCGTAAAGGCAATGCAGGGAACTGACAAGAAGTATCTCAAGCTCCACGCCTGCGCAAAGCACTATGCAGTTCACAGCGGTCCGGAGCCACTCCGTCATCAGTTCGATGTGACTGTTCCTATGAGAGACCTTTGGGAGACCTATCTTCCTGCATTCCAGACTCTCGTCCAGGACGGCAATGTCCAGGAGGTCATGTGTGCATACCACAGATATGAGGGCGACCCTTGCTGCGGCAGCGACCGTCTTCTCGTCGACATTCTCCGCAACAAGTGGGGATTCAACGGTCTCGTAGTTTCTGACTGCGGCGCCATCGGCGACTTCTACAATCCTAGAAACCATGGAACCCATGAGGATGCTGCTTCTGCATCAGCTGACGCAGTTCTCTCAGGAACCGACGTTGAGTGCGGTACCAGCTACAAGTCACTTACCGAGTCACTCGAGAAGGGCCTCATCACCGAAGCTGACATCGATGTCAACGTACGCCGTATCCTCAAGGCCCGTTTCCAGCTCGGTATGTTCGATCCAGCTGAAAAGCTTCCTTGGGCAAACCTCGGACTCGAGACCCTCAGCAGCCCTGAGCACACCGCTCTTGCAGACAAGGCCGCTCACGAGGCTGTCGTTCTCCTCAAGAACGAGAATTCAGTTCTTCCTCTCAAGAAGTCAGGCGTCAAGATCGCTGTAGTAGGTCCTAACGCTGACGATGCAAGAGTTATCCTTGGAAACTACAACGGTTATCCTACCGCTGCAAACAAGCAGACCATCGTCGAGGCTATTCGCGCAGCAGCTCCTTCAGCTGAGGTTGTATTCGAGAAGGGTTGCGACCTTGCTGACCCATACATCACCAAGCACTACATCACAGAGATGAACGGTGGCGCAGGTCTCCACGCAGAGTACTACAACAACACCGAGTACAGCGGCAGCGTCGTTGCAACTGCAAACTACAACGAGCCTCTCTCTCTCAATACCACTTCTCCAGCCCTCGCACACGAGGATTGCGCATGGGAGGAGGGTCTCAACCTTACCGACTTCTCTGCAAAGTACAGCGGAACCTTCACCGCAGACTATACCGGTGACATGATCTACCAGGTACGCGGCAGCGGCAAGTACAACTTCAGTGTAAACGGCAAGACCATCGCCGAGCAGGCTGAGGCTCCACGCGGACGTTTCGGCTTCGGCATGTTCGGCAGAGGCATGGCTCCAACCACTTTCCCTGTAGTTGCAGGCCAGACCTACGAGGTTTCAATCGAGCTCGCTCAGCCAGAGGCTAAGTCTGCATCGTTCTCATTCGACCTCATGAGCCGCAGAGGTGTTGACTTCGCATCAGTTGTAAACAATGTCAAGGATGCTGACGTCATCATCATGGTAAGCGGTATCTCATCAGATATCGAGGGTGAGGGTCACGACCGCTCATACATCGAGCTTCCAGAGGTTCAGCAGGAGCTTCTTGCTGCAATGGACGCTACCGGCAAGCCAGTCGTTCTCGTAAATGTTTCAGGCAGTGCAATCGCATTCGGAAATGTTGAGGACAAGTACGACGCACTCGTACAGGCATGGTACGGTGGTCAGGCTTGCGGTAAGGCTGTGGCTGACGTCATCTTCGGTGACTACAACCCTGCAGGCCGTCTCCCTGTTACATTCTACGCTTCAACCGAGCAGCTTCCTGACTTCCAGGACTACACTCTTACCAACAGAACATACCGTTACTTCCAGGGCGAGCCTCTGTACGCATTCGGTTATGGCCTCAGCTACACCAGCTTCAGCTATGGCGAGGGTAAGGTTGCCGGCAAGGCAAAGAACATGACCCTTACCGTTCCTGTCACCAACACCGGTGACCGCGATGGTGACGAGGTTGTTCAGGTTTATGTAAAGGCTATGGATGATCCAGGTGCTCCTATCAAGTCCCTCAAGGGCTTCCAGAGAGTCAATGTCGCTGCAGGCCAGACTGCCAACGTTACCGTTGCTCTCAGCCCGGACGCATTCGACTTCTACGAGGAGTCAATCGACGGACTTGCTCTCAAGCACGGCAAGTATCAGATTCTCTACGGCAGCTCGTCACGCGACTGTGACCTCAAGGCTATCGAGGTTGAGATCTAATCTAACTGCTCGATCTCTGGCATTGTTGCCGGATATCTATAAAAGAAACGTACGGACCAACGTCCGTACGTTTCTTTTTTACTCTTCTATTTCTTCGGCAGTCCGCGCTTCGTTGAACTTGGCTCTCATAGTAGGGTTCTTATAGGTGAGTTTGCGTATGGTAAGCTCATCAGCCTTGTCATTTGCCAAGCGGAGATTGTTCTCGGATCCCAGAAGTGCTTCTTTTATCTTCTGAAGGTGATCGATTGATTTGTCGATCTCTTCTATGGCCTTGTTGAACTTCTCGCTTGCTAGTCTGTAGTTCTTGCCAAACTTGTCTTTGAAATCCAGAAGCGCATTTTCGAAATTTGTCACGTCAATCTCGCGGTGCTTTGCCTCCTCCAACTCACGCCTGACGTTTACACTGTTTCTGCCAGTCTGGACAAGAATCGAGATTATCGTCAGGAACTGCTGAGGACGGACCACGAACATTTTCTCATATCCGGGAACGGCATAGATTCCATTGTTGTAAAGGTCGTTGTCTAGCTCCAAAAGGGTGACGAGAACGGCATACTCGCAGTGTTTCTTATTGCGATCGGAATCAAGCTTCTTGAAAAAGTCGGAGTTCTTGTGCTTGACGGCAGTTTCGTCGGCCTCGTTTTTCATCTCGAACATGATCGAGACGGATTCAACGCCGTCAACGAAATCACGGAAAACAAAGTCACCCTTGGTCCCCTCTATTACCTCGTTGTCCTTGCCGAACACTGATTCAGGAAGATATGGGTGAACCATGAGTTCGAACTGGTTGTTGCAATAGATCTCGAGAGATTCGCCGATGCCCTTGGTGGATTGCTTGGCTTTGAAGTCCTTGTACTGGGCGATGACCTCGTCTTTCATTTCGAGTTCACGCTTATGCTGGTCTTTTTGGAAGACTGCCTCATTCTGGAGACGTGAGATTTCTGTATTTTTCTTTTCAATCTCCTGACGAGCCAGGTCTTTGGTCTGCTGGAGTACAGTCTGGGCCTCCCTGTCTGCCTTCATAAGGGCAATCTCCTTATCAGCATCGTTCTGGGAAATTCTGGAGTTAAGCTCGCTGATCCTGTTATCCTTGTCTGAAATGGTTTTACTGTACTTTTCTGTAAGCTCTTCCTGTTTCTTCGCTACGGCGAGCGCAATCTCTGTCTTGACGGAGGTCTCCATGTTGGATATCTTCTGCTCAAGCTCGCGTATTTTAGCATCTTTGTCGGCAACCGTCTTGTCGTTGTCACGCCTGATCTCCGATATTGCGACCTCTTGCTCGGCCTTGTGCGTCTTGTGCATCTCTGCGATGCGGCGATTCAATTCATCATTGAACGAATCGTTTTTCACCTGGCTGAGAAGCTCGGCGTATTCGGATTCGTCAATAGAAAATACCGTGTTGCAGTGTGGGCATTTGATTTCTTTCATATCTCGTTTGGAGCTTATTCTTGGTTTTCTCATCAAATATACCAATTTCCATTGCGAATTCAGTGGTGCATCTAAGCATCATCGAAACAATTTGTCTATTTTTGCCGATATCAATATCATTTCATTCGAATGAAAAAACTGTTTTCAATCCTTTCTTTTCTGACGATTGCTATATCGTTGTCGGCACAGAGTGCCGATTCTTTTCTTAGAATCAATGGCAGCGAGGATGGCTTCTTTGCTGACCTGGCCTGCCGCGACACATTGATCACTGTAAATGTTGAGTCTTCAGATGACTATTCTGTCACTACCACATCTTCATGGTGCGTTGTCGAGAACAAGACCCGGACATCTTTCGATCTTGTAATCGGATACAATGATTCAGGAAAGCAGAGAGATTGCATCATACGCGTTTCTAATTCCGAAAGGATGGCTCCTATTGCCTTGTCCCAGATGTCGGCTCCTTTTCTCAGGGTAAACCATCGCACAGGGGCAATGACCTATGGTGTTGAGGCCGATCCGGTGACAGTTCTTCTTGACATTGAATCATCTTCCGAGTATACGGTAGTAAGTCCTGAAGCCTGGATAAGGGCTGTCAAGACTGAATCCGGTTGCGAGCTTGTGATCGATCCCGGAATGAAGAATAGCAGAGAGGGAACAGTAATCGTTGCCTCAGGTGATCTTCAGATCCCTGTCACCATCATCCAGAAAGCCGTTTCAAAGAAATCTCCAAGCCTGTTTGTCAAGCTGGCGTCTTTGATTGTCTTCTGCGGTTGGGGCGTATTCGCAGTTGTTGCACCATAATGTCTTAATTGGATTTGCTATATCAGGATAAAGACTTATCTTTGCAGCCCCTTTTGGGAAAAACAGTTAGACCACGAATAAAATTATAAATTTCAATCATCATGACTAAAGCTGAACTTGCAAAGATCGTCTCTGCCGAAACCGGTATCGAATCCGCTCTTGTGAAGGATCTCATCGATGCTACCATGGATGCCATCATCAAGGGAATGGCAGAAGGAAACAACATCTACCTCCGTGGATTCGGTACTTTCGAACTCAAGCATAGAGCATCCAAGAAGGCTCGCAATATTACTGCAAATACTACTGTGACTATCCCTGAGTGTGATATTCCTCACTTCAAGCCTTGCGATTCGTTCAAGGAGATGCTTAAGAAGTAATATCAGAGAATATGGATACAAAAAAGGAGACGCTGCCGCGCCTCCTTTTTTGTATCGGTCTATTTCGCGTCGACACGGAAGACAAGGCGCTGGACGCCTTCGTTGAAGCTGGTGCTGCTGATCCTGAATCCTATGATCTCACCGGTACGGGCAACATGGTTGCCGGCGCATAGGCATTCGTCATAGTCGCCCACGTGGACCACGCGAACTGTTTCGCTGGCTCCGTCAGGAAGCCTGTTCATATCGAAACGGGTACGGGCTTCGTCCTGGCTTATGAACTCCATCCAGACTTCGACATCTTCGGCAATGATGCGGTTGATGTCGTCTTCCAGTGACTTGATTTCTTCGGCTGTCATCTCGCGCTCCATGTGGTAATCGAGTTTCGATTTCTTTTTCTCGACATGTGCGGAAAAAGCTCTGCCACATCCGAAACGTTTGGCCACGAAGCCGTTAAGAAGATGTTCCGCAGTGTGCGCAGGGGCAAACTCCTGTTTGTTATGTTCGTTGAGAATAGGTGTATCCATAGATTACTTGATTTCAATAGGAGATGAAGATGTTCCACAAATATAAGAAATTGCTATCTTTATACCCACATAGACAATCTACAGATGGACAAGATTTACGATGCCATAAAAGACAAGATATTCTTCTCACGTCTTAGTGATGCGGAAGTCATTGTTGTTGAGAGTATCAAGGATGCACCAAAGAATGATAACAAGGCATACTTTGATGGTGTATTCCTAAGAGACAATGTTGTCGGTATGGAGGACGATATCCAGCAGCTGACCTCAATCTCGAAGGATGGAGAAATCATCAACATCGAGAGTTTCTATGAGGAGAAAGGAGCATACGATCCGGACAGTGACTTTCTTGCGACCATAGAGGGCTCCTTGATGAACAAGAAAGACTATCGTGGCTGATGATGAATCGAATTGTCATTGTCGGTGCAACTTCGGGAATAGGCCTTGCAACCGCCAGGCTTTTTCTGGTTGAAGGGTGGACTGTGGGCATAGCCGGCCGTCGTGAGGCTTGCCTTTCACAGCTTAAGGATGAGCTTGGAGACTCGCTTCATACACGACGTATCGATGTCTGTGATGATAATGCGTCGGAGGATCTGCTGTCATTGATTTCGGAATGCGGTGGTGCTGATATTGTTCTTATCGCATCAGGTTTTGGAAAGCAGAATTACGCACTGGATACCGTTACGGAAATAAAGACCATGCAGACGAATGCTGTAGGTTTCACGCGTATGGTTGACGCTGCATATCATTATTTCGAAACGGTAGGAGGCGGCCATATCGCTGTGATTTCTTCAATAGCAGGAACCAAGGGACTCGGAGCGGCTCCGTCTTATTCCTCGACCAAGCGCATGCAGAGCACCTATCTCCAAGCGCTTGCCCAGCTTTCTCGAATGAATCATTCCGGCATCACATTTACGGATATCCGTCCGGGATTTGTAGATACGGATTTCATCAAGGGCAGCGGAATGCCGCTTATGATGACTCCGGAGAAGGTCGCAACCAGTATCGTGAGGGCTCTCAAGGCAAGACGTCGTAAAGTTGTTGTAGATTGGAAGTATGCGATTCTGGTGTTTGTTTGGAAACTGATTCCTGATTGTATCTGGGAACGAATACCTATAAAGAAATAAAGCCTGCTTTCCAGCAGGCTTTATTTCTTTATCTTCCGAAGGTCAGCTGGAGACCGAAGTCTGCCATCATCCTTACCTTGTCGATAGGAATGGTAATACCGGAGAACTTGCCATATTGGCTTCCGAGCATTTCAGCGCCCATGTGAGCGCGTACAGGGCCGAGATTCAGTACTGCGAGGATGCCTCCGCGTGTTCCTTCGGTAGAGACACCGGCTGATGCGCTCATCTCAAACCATTTTACAGGAGCGATATCAATGATTGCTCTTGCGTCAACTGTATTGAATAAAGCGCCTCCCTTGTATGCAGCTACGGCACCGAAAGAAAGCTTATCCCATGAAGGCAAGGTATATTTGATACCTGCATTCGCGCTTATTGGAAGTGTGTTGAATGTTCTGCTCTCAGGACCGTCCTTCTCAAATTCAATCTTTGAAAGGAAATCACCTATGGCATTCCCAACCTCATCGCCGATATTGCTTGAACTGCCTTCGTCAGAAATAGAGAGATTATCGATTCCGGAATACTCCCATTTGCCGCCTGGCAGACGATAATTCGATGTAGCAGCCCATGATATGCCTCCAAGATCGAGGATTGCTGCCGTTACCATGAGATTATCGGTGATATGGGCGCTTACACCCAAGTCGATGGCGAGTCCTGGATTGAAGTTGACTATTGCGGCACTGGCATTGCCTTCGCCTTCAAAAGTCCATTTATCCGGGCTGGTAACGATGCTGAGTCGGTCCATTCCCATACTGCCGTGTGCGAGTCCATTCATCACCTTGGCGGTCGCTCCAACCGTGATGTTCTCGAAGGAATGCACAAGATTGAGGGCGATTTCACCAATCATGTCGCCGTAAAGTGCCATTTCTGACATGTCGAAACTATCTGAACTTGCACTTCCTTCCTTGATGAAACGGAATGCGTCGAAAGGAAGGATGGCGCCGCCGGTTTCCCTTATCCTGATATTGGCAGAGAAATAGTTATTCTCATTGAATCTTCCTCCCAAACCAAGGATTCGGATAGCACCATTGGTGTTGATCTTGGCAGATTCTCCGATGCGTCCAAGAAATTCCTCGCTGCTGATGCTCTGATGAAGACCTGTTACAAAGCCGTTTCCGCTAGGGTAGAGGAGGCTGTAGGCTCCGATTGTACTCTCAAGACCTTGCTGTATGCCTGGAAGAGAAACGTAAGTCTTGCAATCAGGTGATAGAGCAGGGTTTGCTTCATTTGCATAGATATAGTTATTGTTGAAATAGGCGCTGAGGTTCTGCGCATTTGCGACTGTGCCTGTCAGCAAAGCCACAACAGTTGTAGTAATGATGCGTGCTTTCATGGCTTATTTGTCGAGGTTCAGGCTGAAACCGTCGCGGATTCTTGCCGTAATCTGGTTGAACTGTATGTAATGACCTTCGTTGAGTGAAGTTGGCTTGCTGTCCTTTTCCATCTCTGCATGAAGAAGGAAACGAATGGTCTTGATGTCGGAAGGATTTGTATTTCCAAGATTGAAACTGATCTCAACCGGGCTTGTCTTTGGCGCCGAAAGGGCACCTCCAAAGATTATTCCGTTAATATCGGATGTAATTGAGTCAATGCTAGTCCCGTTTGCGTCAAGTGCCTTCGCCGAAATGCTCATGTCGAATGGAAGGGTGCTGGTGATCATGGTTGAGAGATCAAGGGTATTCAGACCATCGGGAATGTTTTCGAGGTTGAATTCTATGTTCTGCTCGTAGTCCAATTTCATTTCGTTTCCAAATGTGAGAGGAATGGTCGCCCTGCCGCTCACAAATCCACACTTGTAGTCTTTCCCTGCAGTGATTTTCACCGGACCGTCAATGACGGACTCAAGTATGATATCGTAAACCGATACCTTGGAAGGAATGGAATGGAACAGTCTGTCGAATCCGGGAACATTCACCAGGCGGACACCCTCAGGAGCCATGAGACCATCTTCGGATATATATAACTCCTGTGAGTCTCCTGGATTTACCATTATATCCTCTATCCTGACAGAGAATGACTCTCCCTTCTGGTTGACGCTTCCAATAGAGAAACTAGCCTTGAGAGCGCAAGGAAGATCATTGCAAGGTTCAAGTATAAGGCCTGTTCCATGGATGTCCAGAACAGCATCCTTGAAGATGTCGGGAATATCAGTAATGTCTCGGGAAACACTGCCCATGTTGAGAGCCGGAGGAGTTATCTCACCGGTGACAGTCAATACTGACATCTCGGCAAGCTTTGCGCCTAGTACTATTTCGAAGTCAGGAAGGAAAGATCCCTTGACATCTTCAGCTTTCAGCACGACATTACCACCCAGAGAGAAGTAATTGCTGTAGACGGTACCGTCAATAGGTCCGTCGAAGATTATCTGGCTGATGCGTACCTTGAGGTCAATCTGCTGACCGGATTCGATGCGGATGTCCTTATTGGCGACAAGATTGTTCGTACCTTCAGTCAGGTCGAAGTCATTGCTGCTGATTTCACTGATGACGTATGAATCCGGAATGCTGATCTGCGCACCTTTCTTGATGGTCATCGCATCAATACCTTCAGCCTTGTACGAGAGTGAGAAGTCGATGGCGGTATTGACATCCAATGAACTGACGTTTCTGAAATCGTCAGGAATATCGCTGTACTCGAAAGAGAAAGGTACGCTGATGGTCGGTATGATCTCTTCGATCTCCGGAACTTTCTCGGGATTGATTGCAATGTGGTTAGACTCGTGACGGAATGAGCCTGTGAACTTTGAATCGCTTCCAATGGTAATCTTGCGAAGCGAATAAGACGATGCTGCAGGGGGGGCATCCACCCTGAAGATATAGTTGCCGGCATCGTCGGTATCAATGATTCCGGTTTCGCTTATGGCAAGGAAATCTCCAATGGAGATAGGGGCAGACTTGCCGATAGGGAATTCAAGAGTTCCGAGGACATTCATTTCTTTGTCTATCGGAGCCTTGAGATCCTCATATCCTTCTGTAGCGCAGCTGCTGAGAGCAGATGCCGCCACGGCAAAATAGAGCAATAGTTTGTTTATCTTCATTTTTACAATGTGTTTGTACAGATATGAAAAAAAGAGCATTCGCTTCTTACACAAATATAACTATCTGCTTGGAAACGAATGTACAATTTTATTCTACAAGTGATTGAAAAAAGTACAAAAGACTAGTCCAGCGCCTCGTATTTGCTATGTTTGCTTTTGAATTCAGGAACGAGGTCCTTCATCTTGCGTACAATGTCCATGTCGCTGTACTCGGCCAATGTAACCTTGACCATTTCATCTATGGCAGCGTTCACTTCATCATACTCGACTTCACGAACGGTAGCGACCTTTATCTTTGGGTTGGACGAAGGCTTGGTGGTTTCCTCTTCGTTCAATACCTCCTCATATAGTTTCTCTCCATGTCGCAGGCCTGTGAACTTGATTTCGATATCATTTGCACCAGAGAGCGAAATCATACGCTTGGCGAGATCTACAATCTTTACCGGCTTGCCCATGTCGAACACGAAGATTTCTCCTCCATGTCCCATTGTTCCGGCTTCGAGGACAAGGTTGCAGGCCTCAGGAATAAGCATGAAGAACCTGATGATGTCAGGATGGGTCACGGTCACAGGACCGCCACGCTTGATCTGTTCGCGGAACAGAGGAATAACACTTCCATTCGATCCAAGCACATTGCCGAAGCGGGTGGTGACGAACTGTGTATTGCCCTTAACCTTTCCTTCCTTGATGGCCTTGTCGAGCGACTGACAGTACATCTCGCAGATACGCTTGCTGCATCCCATTACATTGGTAGGATTGACCGCCTTGTCTGTGGATACCATGACGAACTTGGATGCACCGTACTTCACAGCGAGATCCGCACAGATACGGGTGCCATCAATATTATTCATGATTGCCTCACCCGGGTTGTTCTCCATCATCGGCACATGCTTGTAGGCAGCCGCATGGAATACATACTCAGGCTTATACTGCGAAAAGATGATCTCCATGTGACGTCTATGGTCAATGCTGGCGGTAATGGTCTCGGCAGGGATATCAGGGAAGTTGCGGGCCATCATCAGCCTGATGTCGTGAAGAGGGGTTTCTGCCTGATCGACCAGGACAAGCTGAGCAGGCTTGAACTTGGCAACCTGTCGTACGATCTCGGAGCCGATGGATCCTGCCGCTCCTGTGATGAGGATGCACTTTCCGGCAAGTTCCTTCTCGATGGCATTCAGGTCAACCTTGATCTGGTTGCGTGGAAGAAGATCTTCAATGTCGACTTCCTTGAGGCTGGTGTGGGTAAGATCGGACTTGCCGTCCCACTCCTCAGGCTGATTATAAATATGAATCTTGATGCCGGCATTGATGACATTGTCTATCATTTCCTTGTTATCTCTCAATGTCTCTGTCTTGAGAGGGGAAACCATGAGGATATCAACACTCTTTTTCTTCATCTCATCGATGACATTGGCGTTGTTGTAGAATATTGATTTTCCCATGAGCATATGTCTGGCGTTGCTTGGCTCGTCACTGATGAATCCCATGACTTTGAAGTCTGACTTGTGCAGGGCAAGGCTCCTTGCGAGTGCTATGCCGCCCTGCTGTACGCCATAGATGAACACCCTCTTGGCTCCATCCTTTACGTAGAAGCAGTCATGGACATATTTTACGCAGATGCGAACTGCCCACATCAGCGTGGTGGCAAGTATGGTTGCGAAGAAGACTTCCTGCCAGATGATGCCTCCATGAAGGGCTTCTATCTTGAAGAACTTGCGCATCAGGGAAATCAGGACCAGGGCGATAAGGTTGGCCGACGCCACGCGTCCCAGATCCACAATGGATGAATAGCGGATCACACCGCTGTAGCTCTTCATTATACGGAATCCGGCAAGGAAGAATACAAGATATATGCACCATGTGTCCAGCACCGAAAGGAGAGAACTCATGTTCTGGTCCATTCCGATACGCAGCGCACGTACTGTTACCGCAGAGGTGAGGACGATGATACAATCGATGACTAGAATGATCCAATATGGAAGAGCTCCCTTGGAAAAGTACCATTGGGAAACCTTATTGAACAGTAGTCTGACCATTCTTTCCATAGCTATTTCTTTAATAATTCTGGACGAAGTTGTCTTGTTCTTTCTATTGCCTGCTCATCCTGCCATGCACGAATGAGCTTCGGATTGCCGCTTAACAATACATCGGGGACCTTCCACCCGTTGAAACAGGCGGGCCTTGTGTACACAGGAGGGGAGAGCAGGTCGTCCTGGAAACTGTCACTGAGAGCGGATGTCTCGTCGGTAAGAGCACCTGGAATAAGCCGGATGATTGAATCGGCCAGGAGGGCCGCCGGGATTTCACCGCCGCTTACTACATAGTCTCCTACGGAGATCTCGCGGGTGACAAGATGCTCGCGGATACGGTGGTCGACGCCTTTGTAATGGCCGCAGAGGATTATGATGTTTTCCTTAAGGCTCAGTTCGTTGGAAATGCCCTGGTTGAGCACTTCTCCATCCGGAGACATGTAGATCACCTCGTCATAATCCCTTTCGGAACGAAGCTCCTCGATCATCTTGTAAACAGGCTCGACCATCATTACCATTCCGGCATCGCCGCCATAGCTGTAGTCATCTACGTTCTGGCGCGGTCCTATTCCGTACTTGCGCAGATTGTGCACATGAATCTCGACAAGGCCCTTTTTGATGGCTCTGCCGACGATAGAATGGCCGAGGGGACTTTCCAAAAGCTCCGGCACAACTGTGAGAATATCTATCCTCATGAATAATGTGTATTGCAGCACTGCAAAGATACTTATTTTATACGATTTTCCGCTTGTTTGCAGTGTCATTTAAAAGTACTATATTTGCAAGTCATACTTTATTTAAAATAAGAACAAGTTTATGAGTGAAGTTATCATTCCTGAAGAGCAGGCAATGCCTTCAGATGTAGTTGAAAAAGTTGTTGAAACTGTTGAAGAACAGCCAGCACAGACCCCTGAGCAGCAGTTTAACCTCGCGGACAAGACCCTTGCGGATCTCGTAGGTCTTTTCCAGGAGCTTGGCGAAGGTGTCGAAAGACTTAAGAAATCAAAGGAAGTGGAAGCCATCAAGTCTGCTTTCTACAAGAGACTCTCGAAGGAGAAGGCAGAGGCAGGATTGACCGCTGCTGTCTCTGAACCGGATGAAAATTCACCTGTCGAGGCTGCAGAGCCTGCAGCTGAGGAGAAGATGAATCCTTTCGAGGCTATCGAGGCCGGCTTCAAATCATTATATAACGAATACAAGAAGGAGCGTGCAGAACTCAACCGCCAGCAGGAAGCTGAGCGTGAGGAGAATCTTGCAAAGAAGCTTGCGATTATCGAAGACCTTCGCCAGCTCGTAGAGAAGCAGGAGGATGTCAATGCCACATTCCCTGCATTCCGCGAAATCCAGAACCGCTGGCGCGAGACCGGTCCTGTCCCTGCACAGCAGTTCCGCGACGTCAACGACCAGTACCAGTATCTGGTTGAGAAATTCTATGACATGGTCAAGATCAACCGTGATCTCCGCGACCTTGACTTCAAGAAGAATCTCGAGGCAAAGGAGTCTTTCGTCGCTGCAGCGGAGAAGCTCGCAGAGAACGAGAATGTCATAGAGGCTTTCCGTGAACTCCAGAAGCTCCACGAGCAGTGGAAGGAGTTCGGCCCGGTAGCAAAGGAAAAGCGTGAGGAGATCTGGGACCGTTTCAAGGCTGCAACTTCAGTCATCAACAAGAAGTATCAGGCATATTTCGAGGGTCAGAAGGCAAAGCAGGCCGAGAACCTTGAGGCCAAGTCGGCAATCTGCGAGAAGGTTGAGGCCATCGCAGACAAGGAGATCGCTTCTTCAAATGAATGGAATGCTCTCAGCAAGGAGATTGAGGAGCTCCAGAAGCAGTGGAAGGCCATCGGTTTCGCTTCAAAGAAGGACAATCAGAAGATTTACGACCGTTTCCGTGCCGCATGCGACAAGTTCTTCGAGAAGAAGCGTGTATTCTATTCTGAGATCAAGGACAACCTGACTGGCAATCTCGAGAAGAAACTTGCCCTCATCGAGCAGGCAGAGGCTCTCAAGACCAGTACCGAGTGGAAGAAGACCACTGATAAGTTCATCGAGCTCCAGAAGGAATGGAAGGAGATCGGAGCCGTTCCACGCAAGAAGTCGGAGCAGCTCTGGAAACGTTTCCGCGCCGCTTGTGATGAGTTCTTCGCAGAGCGCGACAAGCAGGCAAAGCCGGCTGAAAACGATTTCCATGCAAACCTCAGGGCAAAGCGTGCCCTCATCGACGAGATAAAGGCAAGCGAGGCTGCAGATGCCGAGACCATGAAGGCTTTCAGCGCTCGCTGGGCCGAGATCGGTTTCGTTCCTTTCAAGGAAAAGGAAGCTGTTGCTGCCGCATACAAGGAGGCTATGCAGGCTAAGTTCCCTGATTACGGCACCCGTCCACAGCGTGGCAATGGTGGCCAGCGCCATGGTGGCAACCGTGCACCAAGAAGCGAGAAGGATATCCTTGTCCAGAAGTATAATGCACTCCAGCAGGACATCGCGAACTACGAGAACAACATCGGCTTCTTCGCAATGTCAAAGAACTCTGAGCCGCTTATCCGTCAGATGCAGGATCGTATCGACAGCGCAAAGGCAGAGCTCAAGGAACTCGAGGAGAAGATCAGGAACGCAGCAGAGTAAGAGATGGATAAGAATTCGATTACAGGCTTTGTCCTGATTGCCATGGTCCTTTTCGGATTTACATGGTATCAGGCAAGGCAGACCAAGGCACAGCTGGCTCAGCAGGCCCAGCTCGATTCCATTGCGGCTGTGGAGGCCGCTCAGGCCGCAGAGTATGCGTCAAGCCTCCAGCCAATTGTAGAGACAGTGGATTCAACCCCGGATGAGGCAGGCTCACAACCGGTAGCAATTTATAAGGATTCGCTGCTCGAATCTTCCCGTCTTCGTGCAGAGCAGCTCGTGACTCTTTCCAACGATAAGATTGAGCTTGTACTCACCTCGCGTGGAGCACAGCCTTATTCCGTAAAGATCAAGGATTACAAGGCTTATGACTCGGACGACCTCTATCTTATCAAACCGGGAAGCAGCGACTATTCGTTCAGCATCTATGCCGGCCAGAACATCAAGACATCGGATTTCACATTCGACGTCGTTTCAAAGACTGACAGCAGCGCCGTGATGCGTCTTGCATTTGCTGACGGCGGCTGCATCGAGCAGAGCTATATCCTTCACGATGGAGCTTACAATGTGGACAACAAACTGTCATTCATAGGCATGCAGGGAATCGTTCCCAAGAACGTGTCGATGATGGACATGGACTTCACAGCTGTAATTCCTAGACTTGAAAAAGGCTATAGGAACGAGTCTATGTACTCCATGGTCAATTGGTATTTTGAAGGAGACAAGAAGCCTGAGGATATGGGACGTGGCCGCAATGGTTCAAAGCGTATCGATTCACGCTTGAGCTGGGTCGCATTCCACCAGCAGTTCTTCAGTGCTATCCTTCGTGCTCCTAAGGAGTTCGCATCGGGAGACCTTTCTGTCACATTCGGCCAGGAGGGAAATGAGGAAGGAACCCTCATGACTTGTTCCGCAAACATGCGTTGCGATATCAAGATGGAGGACAAGGTAGAGATTCCGTTCGAGTTCTATTTCGGACCTAACCATTACCAGACCCTCAAGGCGTATGACCATAAGTACGAGAAGACAATTCCGCTTGGTGGATGGCTTGTAGGCTGGTTCACCAGGTTCGTGATCATCCCTCTCTTCAACTTCCTTCACAAGTTCATTGGAAACTTCGGTATCATCATCCTTCTCATGACTCTCGTCATCAAGATTGCAGTGATGCCGTTTACCAACAAGTCTTTCCTCAGCAGCGCCAAGATGGCGGCACTCAAGCCTGAGATGGAAAAGATCAACGCAAAGTATCCAAAGCAGGAGGATGCCATGAAGAAGCAGCAGGCTACGATGGAGCTTTATCGAAAGGCAGGAGTCAGCCCTATGGGAGGATGTCTTCCTACCTTGCTGACATTCCCTATCCTCTGGGCGATGTTCCGTTTCTTCCCTGCATCCATCGAGCTTCGCCAGCAGCCATTCCTTTGGTGCAACGACCTCAGCTCATATGACTCCATCATCAATTACGGAGCCAAGATTCCTATCCTTGGAGATCACCTGTCGCTCTTTGCACTTCTCATGGCTGTTACCATGTGGGGATACTCCAAGATGACCATGCAGAATCAGCCTATGAACGCTGATGATCCTAACGCCGTGAGCATGCGCTTCATGTCGCTGTGGATGATGCCTATCATGATGTTCTTCATCTGTAACAACATCTCTGCGGCCCTCAGTTACTATTACCTGCTTTCACAGCTCTTCTCAATCGCTCAGAACTTCATTCTCCGCAAGTTCTTCGTGAACCAGGATGAAATCCTTGCGAAAGTCAAGGCAGCGGATGGAAAGCCTGCAAAGAAATCCAAGTGGCAGCTCCGCCTCGAAGAGGCACAGCGCATGCAGCAACAGCAGATGCGTGAGCAGCAGAACAGGAGAAAGTAAGCAATATGATAGCTGAAAATCTACAAAAGATAAAATCAGGACTGCCACCGGAGATAAAACTGGTGGCAGTTTCCAAATATCATCCTCTGGATGACATTCGTGAAGCCTACGCCGCCGGCCAGCGCATCTTTGGTGAGAACCGCCCACAGGAACTTGAAAAGAAAGTCAAGGAGCTTGCCGAGAAAGGGGAGTGTGCCGACATTCAGTGGAACTTTCTTGGTCACCTCCAGACCAACAAGCTGAAGCAGGTTCTTCCTTACGCTTCTCTGGTGCAGTCGATCGACACCGTCCATCTTCTCCAGGAAGTGGACAAGTGGGGAAAGAAGAATGACAAGGTCATAAATGTCCTTCTTGAGCTCCATATCGGAGCGGAGGAAACCAAGCAGGGATTCCATGAGGAGGAGATACTTGAATTGCTTTTCAGCGCTTCCAAGTATACGAATATCCGTTTCTGCGGCCTTATGGGCATGGCATCTCATACTGAAGACATGGAGACTGTACATGCCGATTTCGAGAGAATCAAGGCCTTCAAGGACTATCTGGATGACCTTTTCCCTGAGCTCGCAGACTTCAATGAGCTTTCGATAGGTATGTCAGGCGACTATGAAGTCGCGATAGATTGTGGAAGCACGATGGTCCGTATCGGAACAGCCATCTTCGGCGAAAGGAATTACTAGAAAATGTAAAGGTGACCTCTGAAGGCCACCTTTATTGTTATAGGGTATATATTATCGGGTCAGCTCCAGGATCTTTGGTATCAGCTTATCTTTTACGAATGCGATCCTTTCGGAATCATCGGGCCCATGTCCGTGCTTCATTATATGGTTTCCCGGCACAATCTCATATGTGCCATTCCCGAACCAGCGTCTCCATGTACGGACACTTACAATACCCGTCTTTCTGTATCCATCAACATCACCGATAAAGGCAAAATGTGGTTGTGCCGATCTGCGTGAAGTCTTGCGTGCAAGGCGTCTATAGTACATCCATTTCCATGTATTCTTGAAATTGAACCTCATAATCTGGCGACCGCTGTCTCCATGAGGCTTGAAAATCTTTGCAATAAGCCATGGAACGCCTGGTATCAGCGTAAGAGGGGACAGGCAGCTGAAATAGATTCCGGCATTAAGTGCGGGGGATACGAGGATTACAGGAACGCCATCCAGAGCCAGGGCGTGTGTCGCACCAAGAGATTCACCAATCACTATGTCCGGCCTGACTTCTTCGAACCAGCTTGCAATCTGGTGGTGGGCCGTTGCAGGATTGAGATCATATGTACGGATCACAATGCGGTCGTCTGGGAGAAATTCCGCAAGATAGCCGGGAATCCTGCTCGCGGTGCCGCCGCCCATGCCATGGAGGTAAAGGATAGTCATAGCTTATCATCTGGAAAAAGCCTTCACGGTATTGATCGCAATGTACGCGATGAAGATGGTAAACACTGTCGCTGACCAAGGCCATCCGAAGATAATAGTTGCGGCGATTGCAACCGGAACGCATGCGAGGAACACTATACGGTCGATTCCCAGGCCGTCGCCCTTGTGGAACTTCATGGAAAACATAGGAAGCTCACAGACAAGCAGGGCGCTGAGAATGACAGACAGCGCAGGTATGAACCATACGCTGCTGCAGATGCCGGCCAAGAAACTGTCAGGCGCGACAGCCGCAACATGGCAGAGGGATCCACATATCATAGCGCATGCCGGGGTGGGGAGGCCTATGAAACTCATGCTCTGGCGTGTGTCGATGTTGAACTTCGCAAGGCGAAGTGCGCTGAATACGGAGATGAGAAGCGGTGTCCAGGAAACGGGATTGCTCCAGCCATATCTTCCGGCGAGGATTGAAGCCATCATCAGTGCAGGAAGTACGCCGAAGCTGACATTGTCACATAGGGAATCCAGTTCCTTGCCTATGTCCGAATATGCATTCAGTGCGCGGGCCGCCAGACCATCAAAGAAATCGGCCACAGCAGCAAGCAACATCATGAAAAACGCGCAAGGGATGTTTCCACCCAAGGCTAAAACCACCCCCACGATCCCGCAGACGAGATTCATGGAGGTGATGGTATTAGGAATGATCTTTCTGATCTGCATTACTTGATGCCGAGCTTCTTCTTGATATCCTTGGTAAGGAAGTCCTTGTGGACGAGGATGTCCATTGTCGATCCCTTTACGAATGCCTCGGAGCAATACCAGATGCCCTTGAAGTCACCGCTTTCGCCCCATGAGTTCTTTACCATATAGAACTTGTTTCCGGTCTCGTCCTTGGCAATGCCGTAGATCTGCATGCCGTGGTCATCGGTGAGAATCTTGTTGTCGAAATCGTACTGTCTCTGCTCCTGGGAAGCGGTCTTCTCGATGTACTCAACCTTCTGGCCGTTTGGATCGCTGCCTACCCAGTGAGCCTGGTCTGAGCCGGCGCCCTGCTGAGCTACAGTGTCGAGGAAGAGACCGTATCCATTGCGGTTGAAGCCTGGAGAGCTGACGTCTGCGCCCCATGCGATGGTAGAACCGCCGTTGATGGCATTGTCGATGATCTGCATGAGGTCGTCGATAGGAACGTTGTACATTGAATCCCATCTCCAGTTGTCATGTACCTCAAGAGGGAACCAGCTGTAGAATGGATGATGAGAGAATGAAGTGAGCGAGATGTAGTCGTCTGGGTTGAACTTGAGGGCATCGCGATAGCTCTCTGGGGTATACTGCTTGCCATCGACTACGAAAGTCTCAGGATACTCACCGAGGTACTCTGCGAGGATTGCGTCGAAACCGCGCTTCCATGCTGTAGTGAGCTTTTTGCTGGTGAGGATGGAGTTCATGTATGCGAGGAGAACGTTGTCGAGCTCTGACTGCTGCGGAAGTGGTGAACCATAGTTCATACCGGTCATGGCTTCGTTGGTAACCATACCATGATCGCGGATGACGTGCATTACATCCTCGGCAGATGAACCGACGCTGAAGCCAAGGGCTCCGTCGACGCGGAGATACTTGTCGGCACGCTCTGAATACGAGTGTGAAACAACAAAGAACTCGGAAAGATCAGGATACTTTGCAGGGTCCTTGATGTTGTTGTTGCGGATGATCTCAGACTCTACGAATGCGATGGTGGAATATGACCAGCAGGTGCCGGAACTAGCCTGGTTCTTGATCGAGGTGATAGGATTCTCCTTCACAGGTGTGAAGTTCAGCTTGATTTCAGGCTGAGCGGCGCGATTCTGTGCAAATGAAGGAACCGCGAGTACTGCTGCAAATGCAGCTGCGATGAAAGTTTTATTCATATGATAATAATTAAATATTTATGATTCCGCACTTTGTTGAACCGTCTATATATACGAACAGCTGATCCGGGAACTCTACGCAACGCAGATATTCGCCATCGTACACTGCCGGCATCGCGTCAAGTCTTGCGACGTCAAGGACTTCCTTGCTGCCGGGAGCATGTGGGTTCAAAGAAAGGTATCCGACTCCGAGGGAAGTCACGTTCTGGAAGAAGTGGGTTCCCTGGGATGCCTCGATGTTGAAGTGAGGCAGGGCCGACTCGATGATGACCTTGGCCTGGCTGATGTGCTCCCAGCGTACAGGAACGCCAAGGTTCGGCTGTGATGATCCCCATCGGCCTGTTCCTATGAGGATGTAATCGTTGCCGTCCTGGCGCATCTGGTTGTTGAGCTTTCCAAGCTCCTGCGCAATTTCCTCAGTGACGAGTGAATTGAACTTGTCGAACTTGACATAGATGACATGACGAAGACCGTGCATGAGTCCTGTTCCAAGAGCGGCCTCCGAGTAGACCAGAGGATTGCTCATGTCTATCTCTTTCCAGTCGACCTTTTCGCCGTCAGTGCTCTTGTGGATAGGACGGATCTGGAGAAGGTTGAAGAGACTTCTCTCGCCTGGCTCCACGTCCAGGTCGGCGGCGAACTCGATCTCCACCTCGCACTGCATCTCCTCGCGTCCGATCTCCAACAGGTCGCGGATGATCTGGGCAAGAGGGAAGGTGTTGTATTTAAGGATCTTGTTGAAAGTGATCACAGGAATGGTAGGGCCGAACATAGGAGGAGTCTCGGTAATCCTGTTGCCCTGGAAGTCAAAGTATGAACATACGTGCTTCGCGTTGCGTCCCTTTGCGACCTCGCTTACGGTCAGTCTCTTGAGGTTGACTGCGTCGTCGGTTGAAGGTCTGAAGTCGCTGCTCTTGAGGCTCAGGGCGAAAATCTCGTTCTGGGCGTCCCTTGTTGCAAGTTCAGGGGTCGAGGTCTGGAGTGCCTTGTCAGGGTATGCAGGACAGAAGCGGAGGCTTCGCTCGCCATCAACCACAGCCTTGCCAAGTCCCATCACCATGTTGCAGACACCGTCAGTCGGCTCCTCGTAGCCGAGTGTGTACATGTTCTCCGAACGTGCAACTCCGGAAAGGGTAGGGTAGAAACAGTCTCCATGAGTCGTTCCGCAAACCTCCTGGATCAGGACGGCCATCTTCTCCTCGCTGAGAAGGTTCTGGGTGGACTGTACGTATGCCTTCGATGACGCGAAATATGTTGAGGCATAAACACTCTTGATTGCACGCGCAAGCAGTCTGAGCATCTGGTCGTCATCCTCACAGCGCGGAATCATGTATGTCGAGTAGACACCGGCGAAAGGCTGGTAGTGCGAGTCTTCAAGCTTTGAAGATGAACGCACGGCGACGGGCTTTGTACAGGTCTTCACGAATACCTTGAGCTTCTCGTAGACGCTTTCAGGCATGACGCTGTTGAGGAATTCCTCGAGCACGATGTCGTCAGGAATGTCCTGGGATATGATATAGTCGAGTCCGTTGAGCTGGATGAACTCTTCGAAACAGTCTGCTGCCACCACGACGCTTCGCGGTATGAGCATCCTGACATTAGGGTACTTGTAATAATAGCGGTACTTTGCGAGCATGGTGTTCATGAACGCAAGACCGCGAGCCTTGCCGCCGATCGAGCCTTCGCCGATCTTCGCGAAACCGACTACGTCGCTGTAGTTTTCCGGGTCGAATGAGGCTACGATACCTTGGCCGAGAAGAATTCGATAGTCATTCAGGATATGAACGAGGGCGTCTCTGTGTTCCGCGGTACTCTTGAAGTCGCTGCTCTTTATCTTTCGGAGAACCTTCGCGATAGGGAACAGACCGCGGCAGTTGAGCCACTTTGAAAGCGACATGCGGCTGAGCTGGTATTCAAGAATCTCGTCAGGTGTCTTTATAAGCAGTTCCTGCAGGGTTGTAAGGTCGCTTGCGCGTCCCACTTCGATGCATGTCTTTGGGTCCTTGAAGATAAGGTCGCCGAATCCGAAACGGCTGAACATGACGTCACGCAGGTCGGCAAGGAGTGTCTTGGAGCTCTTGGCAATGAAGTTTACGCCCATCTCGTCGGCTACGTCCTTGTAATCCAGCTGAGAAGACTGGATGATGAGAGGCATCCATGGGGTCTCCTGCTGGATTATACGGCAGAGATCGAGGCCGGCGTCCAGTTTCTCCGTGTCGGCAGGGTCTCCCTTGTGAACGACCATGCCTACGTCCGAAATGACTCCAAGCAGGTTGTTCTTGTATTTCTCGTACATCTCGACAGCTTCTGCATAGCATGTTGCAAGCAGGACTTTCGGACGGGCCCTCTTGCGGGCTACAATCTGCTGCTCATTGAAACCATCCTTGAGGAATCGGGTATTCTGGATAAGGAGGATTCGATAGAGTTCGGGAAGGTATGTAGAATAGAACCTGACGGAGTCCTCCACAAGCATGATGGCCTGTACGCCGCCGTCGTATATGTCCTCTTCGGCGTTGAGCCTGTCCTCCATGAGCTTGATGATGGCAATGATCAGGTCCGAGTTACCGTGCCAGCAGAATACCTGATCGATGCAGCTGTCCTTATGTTCGTCGATCTGGCGATAGACTTCTTTGTTGAAACTGGTCAGGAGGATCACGGGGAGATTGGGGTTTATCTCCTTTACGATCTTGGAGAATTCGAATACGTCAGGCTCTCCGATGTTGTACATGGTGAGGATGAAGTCGAACTGCTCTCCGGCTCTGAGCAGTTCCAGTGCTGCAGCGGTGGATTTCACTCTTGTAAGCGATGGAGGGTTGCTCATGTTGAGCTCGGCGTACTCGCGGTTGATCTGCGAGTCGATATGTCCATCCTCTTCGAGAGTATACCCGTCGTAACTGCAGCAGACCAGGAGAATTCTCTTGATCCTGTATTTCATGAAGGTGTGCGATGAACGCGCACCCAAGTCTATGGTTGAAAGATCCATGTGGGTATTTGTTAAATCATGTAAAGTTACTAATTCCAACTGTTTTTAGCAAGCTGAGGATAATGGAAAAAAGTCCTCGTCGTTTGCGTTGTGAATTCTCGAAAAAGCTATAGAATTTGGATTGAGCCCCTGTATTTCGAGGGTATATTGGAAAAATATAAGGTGTTTTGGCGAAAATGCCCTGAAAATAATGGGGTGTGGCGTAAAATAACTATATTTGCAGCCCAAATTATTGAAAAGATGGATTCACTGAGATTCAAGGCGCTTGAAACCATGGCTTCGCGCAGCTACCCAAAGCCTGTCCTCAAGGACGGCAAGGTTTCTTCATATTTCGGATGCGACGTTTTCGGAAAGAACCAGATGAAGGAGTATCTTTCGTCGGAGGTCTACAAGAAGGTCATGGCCGCAATCAACGATGGAACTCCTATCGACCGCACCATTGCGGACCAGGTTGCCGAAGGCATGAAGATATGGGCGATAGAAAAGGGCGCGACCCATTATACCCACTGGTTCCAGCCTCTAAACGAAAGTACGGCAGAGAAGCATGATGCCTTTCTGGATCCGCACCTTGGCGAGCAGTCGTTCGAAAAGTTCTCAGGCAATATGCTTGCCCAGCAGGAACCGGACGCTTCTTCATTCCCTAGCGGCGGCCTCCGCAATACTTTCGAGGCTCGCGGCTACAGCGCATGGGACCCATCGTCGCCTGCATTCATCACGGACAAGACACTCTGTATCCCAAGTATTTTCGTTGCATACACAGGCGAGGCTCTTGACTTCAAGACTCCTATCCTGCGTGCCATGAACGCGGTTGACAAGGCTGCCGTCGATGTATGCCAGTTCTTCGACAAGGACGTCACAAAGGTTGTTACCACGCTAGGCTGCGAGCAGGAGTACTTCCTTGTCGACGAGGCTCTCTACAACGCCCGCCCTGACCTTATCCAGACCGGACGTACCCTCATGGGACATACAGCAGCAAAGGACCAGCAGCTCGAAGACCATTATTGGGGAGCCATTCCCGAGCGTGTCGAGGACTTCATGAAGGATTTCGAAGAGGAGTGTTTCAGACTTGGCATTCCACTGATGACCAGACATAACGAGGTCGCTCCAAACCAGTTCGAGTGCGCACCTCTGTTTGAGGAGTGCAATGTCGCCATCGACCATAATATCCTCCTTATGTCGATCATGCGCAAGGTCGCAAACCGCCATCACCTCAAGGTCCTCTTCCATGAAAAGCCTTTCGCAGGTGTCAATGGCTCGGGAAAGCATTGCAACTGGTCTCTCGCAACCAATACAGGTGTGAATCTTCTTGCTCCAGGAAAGAATCCTAAGACAAATACCCAGTTCCTTGCGTTTTTCGTATGCGTGCTCAAGGCCTGCCACGACCGCGGCTCGCTTATGATGGCTTCAGTCGCTTCGGCCGGAAACGCATGCCGTCTTGGCGGCAACGAGGCTCCTCCTGCGATCCTTTCCGTATTCGCCGGCGCGACCATGAATGAGATGCTCGACAGCATCGAGAAGAGGCTTTCGAAAAAGCTTACTACGGACCAGAAGACAGCGCTCAAGCTCCATATCGGCAAGATCCCGGAGATCATGCAGGACAACACGGACCGTAACAGAACCTCTCCATTCGCATTCACCGGTAATCGTTTCGAGTTCCGTGCGCCAGGATCGTCGACCAACTGTGCGCTCCCGATGATTGCGATCCTCACAGCCGTGACCGAGACTCTTACGGAATTCAAGCAGGCTGTGGACAGGCTCATCGAGAAGGGAGAAAAGAAGGACGAAGCTATCTTCAAGGTAATACGCCAGTTCATCGTTGCAAGCAAGAAGGTTCGTTTCGAGGGCAACGGCTACAGCGAGGAGTGGCTCAGGGAGGCAGGGGACCGCGGCCTCAGAAGCATGAAGATGACAGAGGCCTTCGGCGAGTATCTTACCGAAGACAACATCAAGGTCTTTGAAAAGTATCACGTTCTCAACCGTGTCGAGCTTCAGGCGCGATACGAGATCAAGAATGAGACCTATCTCAAGAAGGTCCAGATCGAGTCCCGTGTCGTTGAGGACATTGCAAAGAACCATATTGTTCCGACTGCGATAAAGTACCAGAATCTTCTCATCGAGAACATCAAGGGACTGAAGGAAATCTTCCCGGACAGATATCAGCAGCTTGCAAAGAATGAACTTGAAGTTCTGGAGAACATCAGCATGCTTTCAGGTGAGATTTATGAGTCTTCGCTCGCAATGACAGACGTGCGTCGCAGACTGAACAAGATCGAGGATATCGTTGAGCGTGCGAAGAGTTATGAGGCGGAGGTCGTTCCGATGATTGACCTTATCCGAGGCAAGATAGACAGGCTGGAGATGGTCGTGGATGACGAGTTCTGGCCGCTGATCAAATATCGTGAGCTTCTGGCTACTTTGAGCTAGCTCGGAATTCTTATTTAGGCATCCTAAAAAACGCCCTGCAAAACACACTGATATTTAGGGTTTTTGGTTACATTTGTGTTATAAACATATAACCAAGAACCCTAAAAACATGTTAAAAAAGACACTAGCCGCTATTCTGGCCGTGGCAGGAACTGTCACAGCCGTTGCACAGCCGCAGCTGCGCAAGGATAACATTGACGAAGTCATCAAGGCGATGACCCTCGAGGAAAAGGCCACCCTTCTTGTCGGAGGTGGCTGGGGCAGCATGAATGCAGGCAGCATGACTGCATCAAGCACTATCCTCGTTCCTGGTGCTGCCGGTACTACCCGTGGCATCGACCGTCTGGGCATTCCTAGAACCGTTCTTTCTGACGGTCCTGCCGGCCTTCGTATCGAGCCAAAGCGCCAGGGAAGCAACCAGACCTATTATTGTACCGGTTTCCCTGTAGGAACATCCATGGCTTCAACATGGAATCTTCCACTTGTCGAGGAGTTTACCACTGCTATGGGTAACGAGGTCCTCGAGTATGGAGCTGACGTCCTTCTCGCGCCAGGTCTCAACCTTCATCGCAACCCTCTCTGTGGCCGCAACTTCGAGTATTACTCAGAGGATCCATTCCTTACCGGAAAGATGGCTGCAGCCTACACCCGTGGCGTCCAGAGCAACGGTGTCGGCGTCAGCATCAAGCATTTCGCTGCAAACAGCCAGGAGACCAACCGTCAGGAGAACGACGCTCTTATCAGTGTCCGCGCTCTTCGTGAGATGTATCTCAAGGGCTTCGAGATCGCTGTCAAGGAAAGTGATCCTTGGACCGTTATGTCTTCATACAACAGACTCAATGGCCAGTTCACCCAGCAGAACCGCGACCTTCTCACCACCATCCTTCGCGACGAATGGGGTTTCAACGGCATCGTGATGACCGACTGGGGCACAAAGGAAGGTACCGTCAAGGCTGTGAACGCAGGAAACGACCTCATGGAGCCAGGTGCCGAGATCGAGATCGAGCGCATCATCGCAGGCGTCAAGGACGGAAGCATCAGCGAGGCTCAGCTCAATACCAATGTACGCAGGATGCTTGAGTACATCGTACGCACTCCACGCTTCAACAAGTACAAGTACAGCGACAAGCCAGACCTCAAAGCACATGCAGAACTCGTCCGCAAGGGCGCTGCCGAGGCAATGGTTCTTCTTAAGAATGATGCAACCCTTCCTATGAAGGACGTGAAGAGTGTCGCTCTCTATGGTGTAGGCTCATACGACTTCATCGCAGGCGGTACCGGATCAGGCAATGTGAACAAGGCATACATCCGCAACATCGAGGATGGTCTCAAGGTGAATGGCTACGAGGTCAATGAGACCATTGCTGGCCTCTATCACAAGTACATCGACTACACCAAGGCTGTCAATGCAGCAGGTGGTGCCGCTTCAGGTATCCTTCTTGGCGACGCAGTCCTCGCAGAGATGAACGTTACCCGCGGCCTCATCGAGCGCCAGGTTGCCAATACCGATATCGCAATCATCACCATTTCCCGCAATGCAGGTGAAGGCGGTGACCGCAAGGCAGCAGATGGAGACTTCACCCTTACCGCGCAGGAGCGTGAAATGATCCAGAACGTATCGGATATCTATCATGTAGCAGGCAAGAAGGCTATCGTAGTCCTCAATATCGGCGGCGTTATCGAGACTGCTTCATGGAAGAACACTCCTGACGCAATCCTCCTCGCATGGACTCCAGGTCAGGAGGGTGGCTACACTGTTGCTGATGTCCTCAGCGGTGCATCTTATCCTTCAGGTAAGCTCCCTATGACCTTCCCTGTATCATACTTCGATATTCCTTCTTCATTCAACTTCCCATACAACTACTCGAACAACGCAGGCCGTGGTCGTGGCCGTGGCCCTGTGAAGGATGTTGACAATACTCAGTATCAGGAAGGAATCTGGGTTGGCTACCGTTACTTCGCAACAGCAGGAAAGGCTGTGTCATACCCATTCGGATTTGGTCTCGGCTACACCACCTTCGCATACTCTGCACCATACGTAAAGGTTGCCAAGGATGGTACCATGACCGCAGCCGTTACCGTGAAGAATACTGGTGCCGCTGCCGGCAAGGAGGCTGTACAGATCTACGTGACCGCTCCAGACGGTGGCCTCGTAAAGCCTGAATTCGAGCTCAAGGCATTCGCCAAGACCCGTGAGCTCAAGCCTGGCGAGAGCGAAACCCTCACCATGACCATCGATCCATACACCCTCGCTTCATTCAACGAGGCTACCAGTGCATGGGAGACCGCAGCAGGAACCTATAAGGTCCTCTTCGGAGCCTCATCGGAGGATATCCGCTGCAACGTCAGCGTCAAGGTCGCAAAGGCACAGGCATGGCCTGTACACGACGTGATGCACCCAGCCACCCCTGTACAGGAAATCGCAGTTAAATAATGAATCGGGGTCAGACCCCTTGATCCAAAACATACGAAGAGCCGCCCGCAAGGACGGCTCTTTTATTTAACATTCTCGTGAAGCGAATCCGCATCAGCGGATCGGCCGTGCCGTGTATTTGTGAGTTTACGAACAAATACGGAAAGGTGGAAAGGCCGTGGGGGTCGCAGGGGGAGTCGTCTCCCCCTTATCTTATATAGATGAATTTATATTCTTGAATCCTTCGCCGAGGATTTCTGCGGAATCAATCACGTTGATGAAAGCGTAAGGATCAAGCTCCGCGATCTTGTGACGGATCGAGATGAGCTCGCGTCGGGTGAGGACTACGTAGATGATGTCTCTCTCCTCGCCCTTGTACATTCCTTTTGCAGGGATGAGGGTTGCACCGCGGTCCATGTCCTCGATGATATACTTTCTGATCGCTTCAGTCTCCTTGCTGATGATCATGATTGTCTTCGAAGGCTGACCTTCAAGGATGAAGTCGATCATGCGGCTGGAAACGAAGATGATGATCCATGAATACATCGGAAGGGTCCAGATTCTGAACGCAACGACGGTCGAGAGGGTGATGATGCCATCAACGATCAATGTCGCGGTTCCCATGGACATGTGAGTGTATTTCTTGAGAATCATTGCAAGGATGTCGGAACCTCCTGTGGTTGCCCGTGACTTGTAGACAAGACCGAGACCGGCGCCATAGAGGACTCCGCCGAAGATAGCTGCAAGAATGTGGTTCTGGAGAAGATTCATGTCGCTGATGCCGGGCTCCAGCAGTGAATCAAAGCCATAGACGGCATGGAAAAACCACATGAAAGCAGGAAGCAGCAGCGTGCTCATGACGGTCTTGACGCCGAACTGTTTGCCAAGAATGGCGATTCCCAGAAGGAGAAGAGGAATATCCATACAGAGGGCGGCAAGCTCGGTTCTCCAACCCCAGAGGTGATGGAATACCATGGAAAGACCGTATGTGCCACCAGGAGCAAAACCATAAGGTTCCACAAGCATCACAGCTCCCATCGCAAATACGAAATTGCCCAGGACAAGGAGTGAGTACTCCTTGACAGTTTCTTTGTTTATCATCATTATTATCCGGATTTTGAAACAAAGATAATTCAAAAACGGAAAAACTGTTACAAAAATGCCCCGACAGTTTACTGTCAGGGCAAGCGCTCCTGGAATGGGATCTAGAGATAAAGGCCTTTCTGAGGGTTGAGACCCTGCGAGTCGAACTTGTCGACCAGGGATCCGTCAGCCTTGTAGAGATAGATGTCTCCGTTGGTCTTGTAGTCTGAAGCTCCTACGAATACGAATCCATTGCTGTAAGAAAGCGAGTAGTAGTTCAGAATCTGGTCCTTTGTGAACAGACCCTTGTCGGCACCGCTGGCCATGTCGATGACCTTGATGCTGCCGCAGACCTGCCAGTTCTCGTCATAGCCACCCTGGGCAACGAACATCTTGTTGTCCGGACCCTCGACAATGCACTTTACATCGGAATAGTCCATATCCGATACATTGCCGCTGGCGAGGTCGACTTTCTGGAGCTTCGAAGGCGAAGTCACTGCATAAGTAACTGGGTCGTAGGCGTCCCATGAGCATACATAGAGGGTCTTGCCGTCCTTGTCTGCGACAACATACTGGGGGTTCTGGTTGACAGTGATCTTGTTGACTTCCTTGAATGAGGCCAGGTCGACAACCGAGACGGTATTGTCGTATCCGTATCCGGAGTTCGCAACATATGCCTTGCCGCCCTTGATGCAGAGGCCCTCGGGGTATGAACCGACAGCTGTCGTGCGCACCTTATGGGTTGAAGGATCAATCTCGCCTAGGAAGCCTTCGTAATATGTTACATATACCTTTCCGTTGCTTTCTGCCAGGTAGCGTGGAGCCATCTTGGCTCCATTGTATTCCACTTCGATGGCCTCCTTGATCTTCAGGTCGCGGTCTGTGACGAATACGACTTTCGATCCATTCATGGCAATGTAGATTTCATCGCCGAGGACAAGGATGTCCTGGCCGAGGTCGCCGAGGTGCTGGCCGTTTGCCGCAAAGAACTGCTCGGCAGCGACGGTCTTGTCATCAGGGTTGTAGATTGCGATGGAAGCGTCATTGCTTCCCCAGTTGCCGTTGTTGAGCACAACCGCTCCCTGAATTCCTGTTTCTGGAACAAAAGGCGGGTCCTGGCGGCAGGCTGTAAGCGACAACGCAGCTAAAGCTGCGATAAAGAATTTGTTGATTGTCTTCATATCAATATGATATTTTTAAGGTTATTCGATATTGGCGTCCGGGCATCGGGTAGTACTTGATGACTTCATAGTTCACGTTCGATATGTTCAATGCCTCCGCACTGGTGTGCAGCGACCATCTGTGACGTTCGCCGAAGCTGAACGTATGGTTGAGGCTCAGGCTGTGGTCGACATACGGTTCAGTCCTGTATGCCGGAGTGTTCTGGGCGAGTGTGTATCTTTCCCCGACGGCTTGCATTGTGTATCCCATATTGATCCAGGGCGTCTCGAATACCAGACTGCCGCTGCCGCAATGGCGTGGTGTGTAGGCTATTTGGTGTCTGTAGTTCTTTGCGGCCGGGTCAGTGACATCCACGGCATACTGATATGAGTAGTTGCCTGAGGCCTGGATGGTCAGCCGGTCGGAAAAACCGCCTCTGTAGCTGAAAGAGAGGTCGGATCCAAGCATCAGGACCTTGCCGACATTGCGCATGCTCCAGATGAACATGGATGGGACTGCTACAATCTTGTCCCTTACCATATTCCAGTATCCATCGGCTGCCGCGCTGATGGAGTGTTTTCCGAAATCCTGTGTCCAAGTCGCTCCAGCATTGGTCTGGCTGGCTTTTTCCGGGTTCAGCCTACGGTTCCCGATTCTTGAATAGTAGAGGTCATTGAATGTGGGCAGTCGGAAGCTGTCTTTGAAAGAAGCTCTGATCCGAAGGTCTGTATCTAGAGGAAGCCGATAAGCAATGCTGGCGGAAGGACTGAAATGAAGGCGTCCAAGGGCGGGTGTGCCGATTTTTACCCATTCGGATACAACAGTGCCGCACAGGGTCGCGACTGCGGTCAGACGGGAGCGGTCATATTTGCCGGACAGGGACGTGTATGATGTGATTCTTTCAGGGAAGGGACAGCCTGGGATGCTCGAGTCAAGACTGTTGAAGACAAGGTCCTGTGCCGCTGAAAAATCGATGCCGGTGGAAGGGGAGAACAGGGCGATGGCTGAAAGGCTGCCTTCGCGCTGAAGGTATCTGTCATCCTCCGGCTCCTCATGAATTGGGTCGAAGTCGACAAACCTGTTCCAGGCTCTGTCATAGGATAGCGATGACTTGATTTTCCATTTTTCGTCTGGTATCGCTTCGTATGACGCACTTGCTCTCCGGTCGTCGTCCCACAGTCTTTGGTGGGGATTCTGGGTGTACAGCACAACGGATCCGGGAAGGCCACGCTCGCTGCTGTAATATGACAGTCTCATGGCAAGGCTTCCATCCTGGCCGATGTCGCCATAGAGAGATGTTTCGCCGTTAAAGGATGAAACGTCGGAATGAAGACGGATTTCTCTTGTGGTAATGTCTCCATTATAAAGGATAAATGGATAGTTACCTTTAGAACTTATATAGTTTCCCCAGAACGTCCCGGCCCACCTGTCGCTTAAGCGTCGCTTGACATTCAAATAGGGGTTCCAGGTGCCGAAGGATCCGTAACGCAACTGTGCGGATGCTTGAATCCCTGTGCTGTCGAAAACCGGACGGGCGGATTCTACTGACAGCACTCCTGCCGATGTGGCAAGTCTGGCCGGGCGGAATATGTCATCGCTTCCACTAATCTCGACTGAAATGCTCTTGATATCGTCAAGATTGAATCTTCCTATGTCGACCTGGCCATTCTGGGCATTGGAAATCACCTGGCCGTCATACATGATGCCTGTGTGCTGCGATCCGAAGCTGCGGATGCCGACAGTCTTCATGCCGCCAAGGCCTCCGTAGTCCTTGACCTGGATGCCGGCGAATGTGCGAAGAGCCTCTTGGAGCGTGATGGTCCCTGTTTCCTGAAGCAGTCGGGATTCGACGCGCTGAAGCGGAGCACTGCTTCTCGCTGCAATGTTCCTGGAATCGGTGACCGTGGCCACGTCCAATGTGTCAGGCGCCTGTGGAAAGACCATGGACGCCATAAGCAACACGTTTGCTATCTGCATAAAAACTCACTTTGGGAGCCTGACCCCGGGCTCTTTCTGTGGGACTTTGCTTATGGCAGGTCTTCGGACTTATCTCGGCAGAGAGCCTTCCCGTCCTTCCAGGACAGTGGCGTATGAATTCCCTGCTCCGTCTTGAGATTCACCGCTGCGGGCACAGTTCAGGTCTTGCACCTGATTCCCTTTTCAAACCCGACCGAAGCATTGCCGGCCGTGTTCACCATAAGCTGGTGCAAATGTATCATAATTGTCATTCATAAACAAAAAAGCCGTGGCTTTTCGGTCACGGCTAAGTGTTGCAAGGGCTTTTCTAAAGGTTATAGAATGCTGTGAATGCCTTGACGCAGTAAACATGGTCGGCGCTGCTTCCTGTCTCGCGGCACGAGTGCATGGCCCAGATAGGGTTGCCCATGTCCACGCCTCTGAGCGGCATCTGGGCGGTCAAAATGTTGCCGAGAGTACTGCCTCCAGCCACTTCGCTGTGGTTGACAAAGGACTGGCATGGAACGCCTGCGATGCGGCATATCTCCTTGAATACGGCTGCAGAGTCAGCGTCGGTCGCATATTTCTGGGCTGCATTGATCTTTATGGCAGGGCCGCCGCCAAGTACAGGGTGGTTTGTAGGATCGTACTTGTCCGCATAATTCGGATGGAAGGCGTGGGCGTTGTCTGCGGAAACCATGAAAGACTGCTCCATAGCCCTGTAGAACGCCTCGCTGCCACCGCAGATGCGTTTGAGAAGATTGCGGAGGACGGGGGAGTGCGCTCCCTGCTTGGTGCCGCTTCCTGTCTCCTCGTTGTCGAAAATGGCCAATACCTGGGTCGCTGCGGAAGGCTTGGCGGACAGCATTGCCTCAAGGCCGGCATAGGCCATGCTGAGGTCGTCCAGACGTCCTGACTGGATGAATTCTCCATTCAGGCCGATTGTGCATGCCGGTGTCGTGTCGTAGAGGTACAGGTCGAAGTCAAGAATGTCCGCCTCGTTGATCCCGCACTCTCGGGAAAGAAGCTTCAGGATGAGTCCGTCCTTGCCAAGCTCTTCATTGACAAGAGACGAGACATCCATTAGAGGAAGCATGTCTTTCTGGCGGTTCAGTTTGACGCCATCGTTAACCTGACGGTTGAAGTGTATTGCGAGGTTGGGTATTGTAAGTATCGGACGCTCAATCATCACGGTCCTTGACTTAGGATGAAGAGGGTCCTCGCTTCTAAGGATTACGCGTCCTGCGATGGAAAGGGGGCGGTCAAACCAGGTGGACAGGATAGGGCCGCCGTAAACCTCGGTGTTGAGGCGAACGATTCCACCTTCCGACATCATGGCAGATGCCGGTTTGATACGGAATGTAGGGGAGTCGCAGTGGGCACAGATAAGCTTGAAGCCAGCCTCGGCTACAGGGGCGGTGCCCATGCGTACAGCGAAGATGGCAGATCCGTTCTTTATTGTGTAGAAGCCTTCGCCTGGGGCAAACCCGGGATTTGGCGAAGCCATGTCATATCTCTTGAATCCCGCAGCGTCAAGCTGGCGGCTTATCTCTTCGACTGCCAGGAAGTTTACCGGCGAGGCGTTGAGGAATGAAATCAGTCTGTTGATCATAAGTCTGGCGTTTGGAACAAATATACTCATAAACTGGCTGAAAAGCCGTGAAAAAACATTAAATTCGCATTGTACATGACAGTATTAAGTTTTTTTTTAAGAATGACTAAGCATATGAAAAGAATACATTACGTAATCCTGGTCCTTATGGCCGTTGCAATGAGTACATTGAATCTTGATGCCCGTAAGAAATGGGTTGGAACATGGGCGACCGCAGAACAGGTCGTAGAACCTCACAACTGCCCGCCTGAGCCGGGACTCGGCAATAATTCCATCCGTCAGATCGTTCAGGTCTCCATCGGCGGCGACAATATCCGCATCAAGTTCAGCAACGAGTTCTCAAAGACTCCGGTTACTATCAATGCGGCAGCCGTATCCCATGCTTTGACTGCCGGATATGAGCCTGACATTGAGGCTGGAAGCATGCTTCACCTCACATTCAACGGCAAGCCTTCGGTAACTGTCAAGCCAGGCGAGCTCGTAACCTGTGACCCTGTCAAGTTCCACCTTGATCCACGCGACAACGTGGCTATCGATATCCAGTTCGGCTCGGCATCATCGACAGATGTGACCGGCCATCCCGGTTCTCGTACGACCTCTTATATAGCTAGAGGAAATACCTCGGATTTCACCAATGCAGTCCGTACCGATCACTGGTATATCATCAACGCAATCGAGGTTGAAACCAAGGACAGCAAGGCCTGTGCAATCGCCGTGATGGGAGATTCAATTACCGACGGACGTGGATCAACCCATAACATGCAGAACCGCTGGACTGATGTCCTCAGCCGCAAGCTCCTTGCTGACGAGTCGACAAAGAATGTGGCAGTGCTCAACTTCGGCCTTGGCGGAAACTGCGTCCTCAAGGGAGGTCTTGGTACTCCTGTGAAGGAGCGTTATGACCGTGACCTGTTCGGCCAGGAGGGCGTTCGTTATATAATCCTGTTCGAAGGTGTGAATGATCTCGGCTCAAGGGGTGATGCTACCGACAAGGCAAAGGAGATAATCAAGGTATACAAGGAGATAATAAAGAAGGCTCACAAGAAAGATATCCTTGTGTATGGTGCTACAGTCGCTCCATTCAAGGGCAATGGCTACTACAGCAAGAATCACGAGGAAGGACGTCAGATTCTTAATGACTGGATTCTTTACGGAGGTGAGTTCGATGGTGTAATAGACCTGGCCAATGTGGTGGCAGACCCAGCAGACAAGGAACAGCTCGATTCAAAGTACCTGTATGAGAACGATTGGCTCCATCCAAACGCTCTTGGTTATAATGATATGGGTAAGTCTATTGATATTAAGCTTTTTAACAAATAAGTTATTGGTAATAACAAAAATGTTATTTGTTTGATTTGGCTTTTTGACGTCTAAAATGAGATTTATCAAGACTGATATAGAGGGCCTGCTGATCCTGGAACCTAGGGTCTTTGCAGATGCACGCGGGTACTTTTTCGAGAGCTTCAGCGAAAGGGATTTCAATGCAGGACTGGAAGAAATGGGTGTTGAAAAGGTCTGTTTCGTCCAGGACAACGAGAGTATGAGCAGCTATGGCGTGATGCGCGGACTTCATTTCCAGCGTCCGCCGTATACCCAGGCAAAGCTTGTCCGCTGTGTACGCGGATCCGTGCTTGACGTGGCTGTCGATCTTCGCAAGGGGAGTCCTACTTATGGAAAGCATGTGGCTGTTGAACTGTCCGAAGACAATCATCTTCAGTTCTACATTCCCCATGGTTTCGCTCATGGCTTTTCAGTGCTCAGCGAGACAGCGGTGTTCCAGTATAAGTGTGACAACTATTATGCTCCACAGTCTGAAGGAGGAATAAGCATTCTTGATGACAGTCTGGGGATAGACTGGAGGATTCCGGAGCAGGAGGCCATCTTGAGTGATAAAGATAAGAAGCATCCGCTTCTCAAGGATTACGACAGTCCATTTGAGATATAGTAGATAGAACATGAACATTCTAGTGACAGGAGCAAACGGCCAGCTCGGCAATGAAATGCGCATACTTGCGGCAGGCTCCGCCGACAGATTCATCTTTGCAGATATCATGGAGCATCCGGAAGGGCTTGATACGGTCATTCTGGATGTTACAGACGCGTCTATGGTGATGAAGATGGTTGATGATGCGTCTGTGGATGTCATCGTCAATTGTGCTGCTTATACGAACGTTGACAAGGCTGAGAGTGATCCTGCGTTATGTGAGACACTGAACGCCGTGGCACCTAAGATTCTTGCAGAGGCCATGAGTCGCAGGGGAGGTCTGCTGGTTCATATCTCGACTGACTATGTTTTCGGTGGCGATCCATACAATACCCCTTGCCGTGAGGACCAGAAAGGTACACCGACAGGTGTTTACGGTATGACCAAGCTTCATGGGGAAGAGAACGTCATGTCAAGTGGCTGTGATTATGTGATAATACGTACGGCTTGGCTTTATTCGGAATTCGGTCGCAATTTCGTGAAGACCATGCTTAACCTGACCGCAACAAAGCCCAGCTTGAACGTGGTATTCGATCAGGTCGGCACTCCGACCTATGCTCTTGATCTTGCAGGCGTGATCATGACCGTGATCGATGATTACAGGAAGGCATCAAGACCTTATCCAAAGACTGGAATCTACCACTACAGCAACGAGGGAGTATGTTCCTGGTTTGACTTTACCAAGGCAATTGCCAAGCGTGCCGGTAATGTTGAATGCGACATCCGTCCATGTCACAGCAACGAGTTCCCTTCACCGGTTGTCCGTCCGGCATATTCGGTTCTCGACAAGACCAAGATAAAGGAAACATTCGGCATATCTGTCCCGTATTGGACTGACTCTTTGGATATCTGCATGAATAACCTCAAGAAATAAAGAAAGCCTCGGAATAGCTCCGAGGCTTTTTCTTTATCATTGTACCTTAGCGGCAAGTTCTTTAAGCTGTGCGATGGTCTTGGCTTTAAGGACTGCGGCTCGGTAATAGTGTTCCGTGAAGGATAGCCTGTGGCAATCTGATCCAGCCATGTCATACATTCCCTTTGCCAGTATGTCTTCGGCTCTTCTTTGCACATGTTCGCCATAGGCACCAGCTATTGAAGGAAGGTTCAGCTGGAAAAGACAACCCATTTCCTTCAGTCTCTTGTAGTCATTGGGACTCATGTAGCAATAACGCTCGGGATGGGCCATGATAGGTCTGTATCCTTCGCGCATCGTTCGTTCAACGATGTCCCAAAGGTTGACAGGGGGAGTGTTTGCTGATGTTTCCAAAAGAACCACGTCCTCTCCGTGAGTAAGAATGTCATGGGCTTCAAGGCGCTCTTCGTACAGCGTGTCTATCATGTATTCGGCTGCCAGGTGAAGCCTGATCGGGCCAGTGTAGTCTTTCCTGAAACTGTCATATCGTTCTTTCAGTGCTTCACTGGTATTCGGAACATCCTCCATGATGTGAGGAGTGAGCCAAAGCTCTGAAATCCCTTCGCCCTCGAGATAGGACATTATCGAAAGGGACTTCTCCAACGAGTCCGCTCCGTCATCCACACCTGGAAGGATGTGAGAATGATTGTCGGTAATCCCTTTGAGAAGTCCGCTTTCTGCGATTGAATATTTCTTGCTGAAGAAAAGCATGACTATGCTTTCTTTGATGAGGATACTTCCTTGTCAGATCCGTAGCCGTAGCCATAACCGTAGCCATAGCCGTAACCATAGCCATATCCGTGCTTCTTTGAAGAGCTCTTCGAATAGTCGACGCCGTTGAGGATAAGGCACATGCGGTTGAATCTGCCCTTTCTGTACTCTGCTTCCATAGGCTGGATCGAACGCTTGTCGAAGAGGCCGGCACGAATGATAAATACGCTGAGATCTGCATACTTTGAAATAAGGTCTGTGTCGGTGACCAGATCAATAGGGGCGCTGTCCATGATGATATAGTCGTACATTGACTTCAGCTTGGTGACCATCTTTTCGAATCGTGCAGAGTCAAGAAGCTCGGCAGGGTTTGGCGGAAGCTTGCCCACAGAGAGAAGTGAAAGATTCTCCGAAACAGTCTGGATGAGTGACTCAAGATTATCTGTCTTGTTGGACAGATAAGCTACAGATCCTTCGTTGTTCATCTGGAGTGATTTGCTGAGGGTCGCCTTTCTCAGGTCAAGGTCAAGGATGAGAACCTTGCTGTCCTTCAATGCAAGGGACGCAGCAACATTCAGGGTAACGAATGTCTTGCCTGCATTTGGATTGAAAGAGGTGAACATAAGGGTCTTGCATCCTTCTCCATTGCCAACCATCATGTTAAGATTGGTACGGAGGACGCGGAACGACTCGTTCATTGAGTCTCTGCTTCCGCGCTTGACCATTATCTTTGTAGTTTCGTGGTGAAGGTTCACTCTTGGACCTGCAAGCTTGAATTTAGGAGCCTTGCCATGCTGAGGAATTTCTCCGAGGAAAGGCATGGAAACATTCTGGATGTCCCTGCGTGTATGTACTGTGGTGTCCAAGGTCTTCTTGAGGTAGAACCATGCGAAAGGAAGTCCAAGTCCGAGGATAAGTGCCAGAAGTGCTGTCTTTGAAGTACTTGGTGACACTGGGTATGGTGAACCGTTTGGTGCCTGGATGAGGCGGGTATTCGCAACGTTGACGAGTGATGTCAGCTCGTTCTCCTCACGCTTCTGGAGCAGGAAGACGTAGAGCTCTTCCTTTACCATCTGCTGGCGCTCGATGGAAAGAAGCTGGAACTGCTGTCCGGTGGTGTTGGAGATTCTGCCGATGATCTGGGTCTCCTGGGCATCGTACTTGTCTACTACAAGGCTGAGGGCGGAAATGAGGTTGTCAATCGATCTGTTGATTGAGATTTTCATAGCGTCCAGGCTTGCATTAAGATCCTGGATAACAGGATTCTTCTCGCTTGAAATGGCGAGCAGCCTGTCTCGCTGGAGCATGGTGTTGTTATACTCGCGGATCTGTGATTCGATGCTTGCATCGAGACCTGTTCCTGATGGAATGAGGGAATTTGCGTTTTCAGCCTCTCCCATGTGGCTCTTCACGTATTTAGCCACAGAAAGCTCGTTGCGGGCTTCAAGGGCCTTGGCTGCCATCTGGGATGACTCGTTGAGATAAGTCTGTGTAGCAGCCTGAATATCAGAGAGGTTGTTCGATGTCTTGTAGTTACGCAGCTCATTTTCGATTCCGCCAAGCTCCTGTTCGATGAGAATGAGTCGATCATTGATGAACTCTGATGTATTGCGTGCGGAGCGGTTGAGGTTGTCAACCCATGTCTCGTCATAAATGTCAAGCAGGGTGTTGAGAATGCTTTCGGCACGTCTAGGGAACTTGTCGGTCAAAGAAAGAACGGCAACAGATGACTGCTTGTTGGAAAGAGCTACATTAAGATTCTGGCAGTAAGATTTAGCGCGAGCCATAGGATTGTTCCATGATACGGTGATCGGATTCTTCCACTCATCGAAATGCGCTGTCTTTGTAAGTATGATCTTTCCTGCAGGTGTATCCAGAGTGTCGCCGAAACTTGCTGAGATCGCGTTTTCCTTGAGCTTGTCAGGACCGATCCTGAAACTGTCGATGGTGAGACCGTCCTCTCCGCTCTTGGTGACCTTGAACGAGAATGAGGATGCCATGTTTTCTCCGGCAAGGCTCATTTCGAAAGGAGTATCAAGATAGAGCTCGCGCTTGCGGAGGAACTGGTTGTCGATATAGTTTGTCTCGAGGCCGAGGCGGTCAACCACTCTCATCATGAGGTCAGGCGACTGCATTGCCTGCAGCTCGTTCTCGACCTTGCTGGCGCCGCCAAGTCTGGAAAGACCGGTTGCGCCGGAGATTCCTTTGAGCTCGGCTGTGAGTGATGACTGGTTGCTGTCGTCAATGATTACCTTTTCGTTCCTGCTATAGTCCTTTGGGGTACGATACAGGTAGAACGCCGCAACGAAGAGGCAGAGCACGACTGAAATGACATACCACTTCTTGTTGAGCATGAAGAGATCCAGAATCTCGCTGAACTCGAGCCCGCTTTCCTGCTGCTGATTAATCTGGTTGTTGTTTGCTTCCATTGTGAGTCGGCTATGTTTTTATTTTGCGGTATTAGACAAAACTGTTGCAAGAACGTTAGCTGCAGTCATCATGAATGATCCGATTGAAATCCAGAAGCTTACAGATCTGAGGTTGTTCTCGTTCACTGTAGACTGGCCTGCGCGTACCTTGCTTGGATAAACATAGATCACGTCATTCTGCTGGAGATAGAATGCAGGGGAGTTGAAGAAGTCCTTTGAACGAAGGTCCATCTTGAATACCTGATGCTGTCCGTCCTGCTCGCGGATGACGGTGACGTTGTCACGGCATCCATAGATTGTGAGGTCCTTTGCAAGCGAGAGAGCCTGAAGGACGTTGATCTTGTCAGTTGATACAGTGTAGGTTCCAGGGGACTGTACTTCTCCCATGACAGAAACCTTGAAGTTCATGAACTCGACGGTTACAACAGACTCGGTGAGGTATCCGTCAGCTGCAAGTCTGCCCTTGACAAGATCCGAAACCTCAAAACGGGTGAGTCCTGCAACATGGAGCTTGCCAAGTACAGGGAAGTCGATGTCGCCGAAGTTGTCGACAACGTAGCCGAGGATACGGTAGCTGCCGCCGCCGGTTGTAGAGGTGATTTCAGATCCGGCCTGATAAGATGCTGTAGAAAGGTTGAACTGAGCTGCTATCTGCGGCTCGCGGCAGGATACGACGATTGAGAGCTGATCCTTTGGCTTGATTACGATGCCATTGTTGACTACTGTCGCCCAGGTGGTGTCATTCTGGATGTCCTGGAGGTAGTTGATGTTCTTATAGGTTGTTGAAGAGCATGATGACAATGCCCAGATCGTTACAAATGCTGCAAATACGACTGCAAGACGTTTTTTCATATCTTTAAAGCTGGTTTTATCCTAAACTCTGCAAAGTTACTCTTTTTCATTGATTTCTCTTGCGGAAACAGCGTTTTTGTTGCTCTGTTATGCGGATTTTGGCTAATTTTGCCGTGATATTTATCATTTCAAAGCAAAAACGTCATGCTAGCTGAACAAACAGTGTTTAAATACCACATCTTTTCACCTTACCGCGTGTGCCCTGTCGGCGCTCACGTGGATCATCAGAAGGGTCTGGTTACAGGCTTTGCTCTCGACAAGGGAGTGGACCTATGGTTTGATGTTACAGATGATGGTTCGGTTGAACTGGAAAGCCGCACTTTTTCTGGCAGCATTTCCTTCAACCTCATGGAGGAGACTCTTGTAAAGCAGGGTAATTGGGGCGATTATGCCCGTGGTGCCAAGTTTGCGCTCAGGAAGAAGTTCGCGCTGAAGCGTGGAATCAGGGGTGTCATCCAGGGATCTCTTCCGGTAGGTGGACTCAGCTCAAGCGCTGCTGTCCTGATTGCTTACGTCATGGCGTTTGCCAAGGCAAATGACATTGTTCTGACCCCGTTCGAGGTCGCACTGACCGCCAGCGTCGCCGAGCGTGAATACATCGGCCTTAACAACGGTCTGCTGGACCAGGCCTGCATCGCACTTGGGCGAAAGGATGAACTGCTCATGCTGGATTGCGATACCAACGAGTACAGGCTTATTCCGCGTAATCCTGAAATGCCTGAATTCAAGATAGCTATCTTTTTCAGCGGCCTGACACGCAGTCTCGTGAACAGTGACTATAACCTCCGTGTATCCGAGTGCAAGACAGCTGTCTGGGATATCCTGGCATTTGATGATGCCGCCATCAAGCCGATGGACAAGACGTTTCTCAGGGATATTCCCCGCAATAAATACGAGCAGTACAAGGACCGTCTGCCGGCACGTTTCGCTCGTCGTGCAGAGCATTTCTTCACTGAGTACAAGAGAGTTCGTGAAGCCGTCTCGGCATGGGAGACAGGCGATCTGGAGTGGTTTGGCAGCCTTAGCTTTGCCAGCTGCGAGTCTTCCATCCATAACTACGAATGCGGCAGCCCTGAACTGATTTCCATTTACAATGCAATGCGGAAGACTCCCGGAATCTATGGCGGTCGTTTCTCTGGAGCAGGATTCAAGGGAGCATGCATTGCTCTCATAGACCCGGCAAAGGAAGATGAGATCGTGAGTTCAGTAACCGAGAAGTATCTCGCAGAATTTCCTCAGTACAAGAAGTCTTTCAAGGTATTCATCTGCCATTCGGATGATGGCGCAAGATTCGTATAGAATGAAGAATATTATCATAGCGGCCGGATACGCTACGAGACTGTATCCATTGACTGAGAACTTTCCTAAACCGCTGCTCAAGGTAGGTGGCAGCACCATTCTTGGCCGTATTCTGAAGGATGTTGATGTGTTTCCTGAGGTTGATGAACATATCATCGTAACAAACAGCAAGTTCGCTCAGATCTTCCGCGACTGGTCCGAGACCGTTTCTCTTACAAAGCCGGTCACCATCATCGATGATGGGACCTCTACGAATGAGACACGTCTTGGTGCTGTCCGCGACCTTCTTCTGGTACTTGAAAAGTGCTCCGTAGATGACGATATCATGGTGCTTGCTGCTGACAATCTGCTTGACTTCTCGTTCCGCGGATTTGTGGATGCTTTTAAGAAGCATGGGACGAGCATGATCATGTGCCATCATGAGCCAGAGCTTCGCAAGCTTCAGCGTACCGGCGTTATAGAGGTCGATGACGAAATGCTCGTGCTCCAGATGCAGGAAAAACCAGAGGTCCCTGTCAGCAACTGGGCTGTTCCACCATTCTACATTTACAGACATGAGGACCTGCCGCTGATCCGAGACTGCATGAATCATGGATGTGGCTTTGATGCTCCTGGCAACCTGGCTCACTACCTTTGCGGGATTGTGCCTATGCATGCATGGGTAATGCCAGGTACGCGTTTCGATATCGGAAGCCTCGATACTTATGAGGAGGCAAAAAGAATATATGGAGAGTGATAAGTCACTCTATAATAACATGGTAAAAGAAAAATAGGAATCTGCTAGCAGATTCCTATTTCTTTTATTACGTCGGTCATGAGTTCCTTTGTCTTTTCGGATGCCGGTACAAGAGGCAATCTCACGTCCTTTGAACAGTATCCCATGATTTCAAGTGCGAGTTTTGTAGGGGTTGGGTTACTTTCTACAAAGCATGCATTGAAAAGGGGAGTGAGCAGATGGTGCAATCTGCGGGCCTCGGTGATGTTGAATGCTGTCAGGGCATCGGTCAGAGCGACCATAAGCTCCGGAGCGACGTTCGAAGCTACGCTGATGACGCCTTTTGCGCCGGTAGCCATGAGGGAGAGTGTCTCTCCGTCATTTCCGCTGAGGACCTGGAAGTCTTCATTCTCAGTGCCGCGGATGATCTCGCTGATCTGGCCGTAACGCGATGAAGCCTCCTTGACTCCGATGATATTGGGCAGCTTTGCAAGGCGGATACAGGTCGATGCCTCCATGTTCACGCCGGTTCGTCCAGGCACGTTGTACATGAGGACAGGAATGTCGGTTGCCTCGGAAACAGCCTTGTAGTACTGGTAGATGCCTTCCTGGGAAGGCTTGTTGTAGAATGGCACTACCACCAGCCATGCGTCCGGTCTGTATGGAGTGAGAAGCTCGATGTTGGCGAGAGTACCCTGGAGGGAGTTGCTTCCAACACCGGCGACAAGTATCTTTCCAGGAGCTTCTTCGCGTGTCGCCTTGAAGAGCTCTACCTTTTCGTCTGCGGTAAGGGTAGGTGTCTCGGCTGTTGTTCCGAGTGGGACAAGGAAGTCGATTCCTCCGGCAATCTGACGGCGCACGAGCTCACGGTAGGCGTCAAAATCTACAGCTCCGTTCTTGAATGGGGTTACGAGGGCTGTTCCGCAGCCGCTCAGATTAATGTTGTGCATTTAATTGGTCTATGGTTTTCAATTATCCGAGGATAAGATCCTTGAATTCGTAGATGCCCGGCTCAAGCTTGTCTGCATAGATGGCGGCCTCTACAGCTCCGCGTGCAAATCCCTCGCGTGAGAATGCCTCGTGGGTAATGGTGATGCGGTCGGCGTGTCCCTCGAATCCGACTGTGTGGATTCCAGGAATCTCACCGCAGCGTACTGACTGGATCTCGACCTTGCCGCCCATGTTCTCGTCGACGATGCGGCCAAGGGAAGCTCCTGTTCCGCTAGGAGCGTCAAGCTTGTGGATGTGGTGCATCTCTACGAGATATGGATCATATCCACCAGTCTTGCCGAGGAGTGAAGAAATCCTGTCTACGGCAGCGAAAAGCACATTCACGCCGATTGAGAAATTGGAAGCCCAGATAAGTGGAGTGCCCTGCTTCTCGAACTCGGCGAAGATCTCGTCCTTGATATCATACCAGCCAGTGGTTCCAAGAACTACAGCCTTGAAGTTGGCAGCAAGGAACTTGTAATTCTTTCTGAAAGACTCAGGGAATGTGAAGTCGATGCAGACGCATTCCTTTGCAACAGCCGGATCGGTTGCGCAGATGTCTTCGCTGCGATCGACAATCTCAATGCCTTTTTCGTTGAGTATTCCTTCTATCATGCGGCCCATGCGGCCGTATCCGCTCAATATTATCTTCATGGTCTTTATTTTTCTTCAAAGAATGCCTTGTGCAGGCGGCAAAGTGCTGTTCTGAGTTCAGGACGGTCAACGACTACACTCAGGTTGAGGTAGGTCGCGCCCTGTGATATCATGTAGATCTTGTGATCGACGAGTGCGCCGAAAGTCTTGCTGAGCAGGCCGCGCACGCCGATGATGTTCTTGCCGACGAGCGAGATCTGGGACTTGTCGTCGTTGACCTTGACTGTAGCGAAAGCGCTGAGGTCCTCGACAACCTTGTCGATCTTCTGGTTCTTGTCGACGGTGACAGTGATGCTGGCCTCTGATGAACTGATAAGGTCGACAGACACGCCGTCATTTGCGAATACGCTGAATACCTTCATCATGAATCCCGGAGTATCGATCATCTTAAGGGAGTAAATGCTGATAACCTTGATGCTCTCCTTGTATGAGATGCTCTTCACGCCGTCGAAGATGCAGCTCTTGCTCATCACTGCTGTGCCTTCGGAACTTGGGTTCATCGAGTTGAGGACGAACAGAGGAATGCTCTTTGGAACTGCCGGCTCCATGGTGAGAGGATGGAGTACCTTTGCTCCGAGGTAGGCGAGTTCGGCAGCCTCTTCATAAGAAAGCTTTGAGATGCCGACAGTGTTCTCGACGATACGGGGATCTGCAGTACGGACGCCGTCAACATCGGTCCAGATTTCGATACGGGCAGCGTCGACTGCTGCTCCGATGAGCGATGCAGAATAGTCAGAACCGCCACGACCGAGGATCGAAGGCTCTCCTTCTGCGGTAGATCCGATGAATCCCTGGGTAATCACTGCGTCAACGTCAGTATATTCAGCATCGATCACTGCCTTGGTGGCAACGGCAAGCTTCTCCATGTCAGGAGTTCCGCACATGTGCTCAGAGTCGGTGATGACCATTCTGCGTGCGTCCAGCCAGGTTGTCCTGATGCCGCGTGCGTTCATGCCATGGCACATGATGCCGGATGACATATACTCACCCATGCTGATGAAGTGAGCCTTGTCCATGTCGGATACTGGTGAACCGCTATGTTTCTCAATGAAATCGGCCATCCATGAAGTGCGTGCAACAACTACTGCAGCGCCTTCTTCTCCTGCTCCAAGTTCCTCGGCGGTGGTAAGGTGACGCTGTTTGAGTCCTTCGGTAATCTTGAGAGCCTCTTCTTTATTTCCTGCAGCAACAAGCTCCAGGATTCCGTAAAGGCTGTCAGTAACCTTTGCGCATGCAGAAACGACAACGATAGGTTTCTGCTTGAGTTTGCCTTCGACGATACCGATCGAACGGGTCATGGCGGCAGCATCAGCTACGGATGTGCCTCCGAATTTCATTATTATCATCTGGTTGTAATGTTGTTAAGTTCCTTGCAATCCGGATTGGGGTAGCTCCGTATACAAACAATAAAGCCTAGGATAATCCTAGGCTTTGCAAATATAATAAAAATATTTAATAATCTAACGGTAAGATTAATAGTTCTCTCCAGTTCCGTCAAAACAATGGGTGCAGACCTGACATTTTGGAAGTCCGATCGACTCTACGAGAGTCTCGATTGTGTTGAACTTGAGAGTGTCCATGCCGAGCTCTTCGCAGATGCCCTTCACAAGTCTGTTGTACTCAGGAGTGCCGGTTGTGGCGTAAGCAGCCAGATTCTTGTCCGGATCGCCTTCGTACTTCTGGATAAGACGACGGGTGATGAGCTCCATGTCGCTCTTGCTGCTGGTAAATCCGATGAAAGGACAGCTGTAGATAAGCGGAGGGCATGCGATACGCATATGGATTTCCTTTGCTCCGAGGTCGTAGAGACCCCTCACATTGTCCCTGAGCTGGGTTCCACGTACGATGGAATCGTCGCAGAAAAGGACTTTCTTGTCCTTCAGCATGGTCTTGTTAGGGATGAGCTTCATGCGGGCAACGAGGTCGCGGTTGCTCTGGTTGGCAGGGGTGAAGCTGCGTGGCCAGGTAGGGGTGTACTTCGCAATCGCCCTGCGGTAAGGAACACCCTTTCCGGCTGAGTAACCGAACGCCATGCCGACACCTGAATCAGGAATACCGCAGACGCAATCTACTTCTGTATCGTCAGTCTTGCCCATCTGGAATCCGCTCTTGAAACGGACGTCCTCGACGTTGTGATCCTCATAGCTGCTGGTAGGAAAGCCGTAATATACCCAGAGGAACGAACATATCTGCATCTTCTTCTCAGGAGCTCTAAGTTGCTCGATGCCGTCTTCGGTGATCTTGAGGATTTCTCCAGGACCGACATATCTCTCAATCTCATAGTCAAGGTTAGGGAAGCTGGCTGTCTCGCTGGCTGCTGCGTAAGCGCCTTCCTTCTTGCCGATGACGATAGGGGTGCGACCCCACTTGTCGCGGGCAGCGATAAGTCCGTCTTCGGTCAGAATGAGCATTGAACATGAACCCTTGACCTTGCTGTAAACCAGTTCGATTCCTTCCTCGAAGGTCTGCCCCTGAACGATCAGAAGTGCGATGAGCTCAGTCGGATTGGTCCTGTTCGCACTCATTTCCGAGAAGTGCATCTTCCTGTCGAGAAGATCCTGCTCAAGTTCCTTGATATTGGCAATCTTGGCTACTGTGACGATTGCGAACTTGCCGAGATGGCTGTTGAGAACGATAGGCTGTGCGTCGTTGTCGCTGATGACTCCGATTCCTGCCTTTCCACTGAACTTGTCCAGCTCATTCTCGAACTTGGTTCGGAAGTAGGATTTTTCCAGATTGTGAATACTGCGTGAAAAGCCGTTCTCCTTGCTGTAGGTGGCCATGCCGGCGCGTCGGGTTCCGAGGTGGGAATGATAGTCAGTGCCGTAAAACACATCCTTGACGCAGTCCTGCTTTGAAATTGTGCCGAAAAATCCGCCCATATTGTTGAGTCCGTTTTAAAAACGGGGGCAAAAATAAGAGAAAGAAATGAATTCGTGAAGATTTTTTTCAAAGACTTTTCAACAAGTTTCCAGCAATTGATATTGAATCGTTTAAACTAGAAACCATACAGTTCCTCGATTCGGAGCTTGAGCTCGTTCCTGTCCCAATCAGCCCTGTTCGAGAATACAAGGACAAGTGCATCCGAAGCAGGGTAGCGCGCAGCCAGTATCTTGTATCCACCATTATCTCCGGTATGGTAGATGCATCCTTTGTCCGGTTCGATGAACCATCCGTATCCGTACCATGTGCCAGGTCGGTTCTGGTAGTCACTGAAAGGGCTGCCGCTAACCTTGGTATGAGGCGTGTGCGCTTCCTCGAAGCTGCCAAGGACGCTGCATGCACGGATGGCCTTTTCCCATTTCACGAACTCGTGGACCGATGTATATATTCCACCATCCGGTCTGGTTGCGAAGAATGTTTCCTCGCCATAGTCATATTCGTACCAGTTTTTGACTTCAGGTGCGTTTCCGGCAGTGCGCTCCTCAGGCATGTCCTCGACGTCGGCATACTCATACCCATGCGTCATGTTCGGAATGTCCGCGTCAGGAGTGAAATAAAGGGTCTTCTCCATGCCCGCCGGGTCGAAGATGTTCTTTCTTACATAGTCGGTGAACGCCATCCCGCTGACTTTTTCCACGATGTCGCCAAGAAGGACGAATGTCGGGTTTATATATTCATAGTTGCTGCCCGGCTCGAAGTTCAGATGGTCCAGCCCGGGGAGAAACTCCAACGCCAAAGCCTCGTCTCCACGTATCTTTTCCTCGCGGGTCAGATATCCGCGTCCGTCGGGAACGCCGGAAGAATGGGACAGCAGATGCCTCAGAGTAATGTTTTTCCAGAACTCCGCCTTGTACTCAGGGTGAAACTTTGCAACACAGTCATCAAGACTGAGAAGGCCCCGCTCCGCAAGCTGCATCACTGCAGTCGCCGTGAACTGCTTGCTGACTGAGGCAATGTTGAAGAAGCTGTCTCCATCTATTGCAACCTTTGTTTCCATGTCGGCGATGCCGTAGCAGCTCTCGAAGATGACATCGTCGCCCTTCAGAATCAGGACGGCTGCGCCAGGCTCCCCGCAAGGGAACAGTCCGTTACAGATTTCGTCAAGTCTTTTGTTCGCTTCGGAATACATGTTGGAAACGTTGCCGCATGAGGCGAATGCGACTGTGGCTGCGATGACCGCTGTCATGAATCTACGCATTTTATTCTTCGCTATCCTGTGGGGTAGTGGTTTCCTGGGGAACAGGCTTGCCAGCCTTGCGCAGGCGGCTGTGCCAGCGTTCGCGTGCATACTGCTGCATGTCGCTCACGAGGTCGTCTTCGTCAACGATCTCTGAACCGAGGATGGTTTCGAGTACATCTTCAAGGCTGAGAATTCCCTGGAAGCAGCCGTAGTCATCGATGATGGCTGTAATCTGCTCCTTGCTTGCCTGAAGGGACTCCCAGATGGTGCTGAGAGGAGTGTCTTCGTTGAAATAGACGATGTCGCGTCTGATGTTCTTAAGCTTGACGTCGAACTTGTCCGCCGCCAGAAGCTCGAGCGCCTCGCTGCGAAGAATGTAGCCGGTGATGTATTCAGGGGAGTCCGCGTATACAGGAATTCGGGAATGATGGAGATATTCATCCATCTTGTAGAACTCCCTGAGGGTCATGTTCTCCTTGGCAATGGCCGAAACGACACGTGGTGTCATTGCGTCGTAGGCATAAATCTCGTCAAGGTTGAGAAGATTCTGGATGACCTTGTTCTCGCTCTCCTCAAAGACACCTTCTTCCTCGGCAAGGTCTGCCATTGCGGAAACCTCTTCGCGGCTCACGGCTGCCTCCTTGTTCTTCGGCTCGATGAGACGGGTGATGTACTCGACCAGCCATACACATGGATACATTATTATGATAAGTATCCTGATGACTCTGGCCGCAATGCCCATTAGGTTGCGCCAGTAGGTCGTGCCAATGGTCTTCGGTATGATTTCGGAGAAAATAAGAATCAGCAGGGTAGTGATGGCGGAAACGGCTCCGAACCATTCGCTTCCAAACACCATCGTTGCCTGGCGGCCAACGCCTGCTGCGCCTATGGTATTGGCAATGGTATTCAGCGAGAGGATTGCGGCAATAGGACGGTCGATCTCCGTCTTGTATTTCTTGAATAAGGTCGCGGGCTTGTAGCCTTCATCCTCCTTCATGGTGATGAATGAAAGGGGAGTCGACATCAGAACGGACTCAAGTATCGAGCACACGAACGATGTCACGACCGCGAAAAGAAGGAATAGAAGCAGCAATCCCATGGCTTATTCGTCTTTCTTGATTGAATCCTTCAGCATCTCGGCCGGAACAGGTATGCGGAAGCGCTGTATGTCATTGCTGTAAGGGTTGCGGAAGACAAGAATGCCTCCATGCAGCGCAAGACGGCCGCGGAATGCAAGCGTAGAGCCGTATCGTGTGTCTCCGACGATAGGGTGTCCCATATCTATTGCGGCATGGATGCGAAGCTGATGGCGGCGGGATGTCTCAGGCTCAAACTCCACAAGGGTGTGCTTGCGGCCTCGTGTGATGACGCTCCAGCGTGTAACGGCCTTGAGACCTCCGTCTTTCTCTTCTGTCCCTGAAAATACCCGTCCGGTCTTCTCGTCCTCGCTGATCCAGGTGGTGATGCTGCCATGCTCTTCCTCGACGTGTCCTTCCAGAAGAGCGGTTACCCTGTTCTCGAGAATGATGCTGTCCCATCGGCTCATTATGATATCTCGTGTACGCTCATCTTTTGCGATAAGGAGAAGTCCGCTCGCGTTAGGATCCAGTCTGTTCAGGGTATAGACTCTCTTCGGCGCTTTCCAGTCGCCTGTGCCTGCCTTTATCCCAGCCTTGCGGGTGGTGCGGACGTATTCGTTGAGAATTCCGCAGACATTGGCAGGAATGTGCCTGCCATCCTTGGTAGGAGCGCTGGTAGACAGTCCTGGAGCTTTAAGGACGACCATGATGTGCTCGTCTTCGAACAGGATGTCCACACCCTGCTTCTTGACCTTGCCGGTTGCGCTGTCCTTCATGCTGGCGCCGATTGATGCGCCCTTTGTAAGAAGCTCAATGCAATCTCCTGGATTCAGTTCAAGGTTGAATGCCTTTGTTCTGGTTCCGTTGACGGCAATGCGTCCAGTGGAAAGCATTTCTTTTACGCCTGTTCGGCTGGTATCGGGGAATATCTCATAGAGGTAGCTCAAAAGGGCTGCCTTATGCTTGACTTGGTACTTCATTTCTTAGCGGAGTATGTCGAGGTCCTTCTTCAGCATGACCTTGCGGTCCATCATCGCAACCTTCTGGAACAGACGGATCTGGTTGCCGAGTGAAAGATGAACCTTGTCTTCGTGCTTGCCCTTGCGCCACCACTTGTAGAAACCGATAGGGTCATTCTCGAAAGGGATCGATGCTTTGATGCCGGTGCTGTATCCCGGATAGTCGACAACGAGATTGAGGCCCATGAAGCGTTTGTAGTACTCTGGATCGGCCCTGCGGAGTTTGCTCACGAGAGGTGCGAGCACTTCAGTCTGGTCTACCTGAAGGGTCTTGTCACGGATGATCATCCTGTGGATACGGACAGGGTCGGTGTTCAGCCAGGTCCCCATCCTGTATGTCTTGGGACCTTCCTCGGTTTCGAGCGTCAACTCGTCCATCGAATAATAGATCTTCTCGGGATCGAGAGGAAACTGTTGCTGCGTATCTAACTGACTATCCATAACTATGCAAATATAATTGATTTATGATTATTTACATAATTATTTCTCTGTTTTGCCACTCTGAATAATCGTTTTCCTTAAAAAATGTAACAGTTTCCGGTCGATTGTATTGTTTATTTCAAAATCGGCGTCTGAGGCACCTTTGGACAAGGTTATAGCTCCGCAAAGGTCAATTCCGAGGATTTCATGCTCCATTCTTACTGCTTTTATGATTTCAAGGCATGAATCTGGCGTCATGCATCCTTGATCCCAATCGGTACGGGCATGGTCACGGGTGAACACATCTTTATCTATAGATATGTATACAGGCAGTCCGTTCGGTATGCTGCCGGCAATACTGTCTGTCAAGGCACATATATCTTCGGATTCAGTGAATACGTCGGTCCGGCCAGGGAAGCCCTCGCATTCGCCTGCAAGGTCTTCGGCGATTCCGATTATGGTCGCATGTTTCAGTTTCGGCAGTTCCTCCAGGCTGTCGCGCAGCCAGCTTCCACAGCTCAGTACGGGAAAGGCAGGACGCTGCATGTCTGGATGATGGTCAAACAGCAACAAGGCAAAAGGCTTGTCAATCTTCTCCAGAAAGAGCTTTGTGGCGTAGTGGTAGTCGCCTGTGTCGATCCAATGTATTCCGTTATATGGATGCTTGGAGAGCACGGAGCGCATCTTCTCGTAACTTTCGGGGTCGACATAGCAGTTGGTGCCTTCAAATGATTCAAAATCACATAAGATGGAGCCGGGGCACATGTCGGCAAGTCCGCTTTCGTGGCAGACTCCGGAATAATTCAGTATTATGTCGGGCGTAGTTGTCCAGGCTTCCATGTGCGTTGGTCTATTGTGCGAAAATAAGCATTTCACTTCGATGAACGAATGCAATGTATGCGGAATGCACTATATTTGGACATTAAATATTACAGCGGGGTTTTATATCCTGTAGAAACAACCATAGAATGAAGAAGCTTTCAATAATTGCCGCCGCCTTTCTTGCTGCAGTGTCATGTTCATCCATAGAGGAACCGCGTCTCCAGACCGGAGACCTTGTGTTTGTTGGTCTTCCAATGGATTACAGTCTGGATAGTGATGGCGATACGATGGACTCTGCAATCGTTGCGGCGACAGGTGACGATGAACTCAATATGATCCATGTCGCCATCGCCGAGGTGGATGAAGATGATGCAGTCTGGATTATCGATGCAACCATAAAGCATGGGGTTGACCGCCATCCACTTTCCGTATTTCTCGAGGATTTCACCCTCAAGGACGGCAGTTATCCTGAATTCGTCATCAAGCGTCTCGTCGACAATTACAATGCGGAGCAATGGGTCGAGAACGCGAAGAAATACGTCGGCCTGCCGTATGACGTGGCATTCCAGCCTACGGAGAGCGCTTTCTATTGTTCCGAGCTTGTCGAGGCTTCTTATCTGTCCGAAAGCGGTTCGAGCCTTTTCCATAATGCTCCTATGAACTTCAAGAATGCGGATGGGGAGTTTCCTGTATACTGGGAACAGCTGTTTGAGCGTATCAATTCCACCATCCCTCAGGGCGAGCCGGGAACAAATCCTCAGGCGATGTCGAAGGAATCCTGTCTGGAGACCGTTGAGGGCATCGATATCACAGCACTTAAGTAATAAGAACCATGAACAGATTACCTGACGACCCGATGATACTTGCATCCAGCATAAACATGATGCTCAGGGATGGCGAATATGAAGACCTTGATGATATCTGCTCGGCATTCGACAGAGACCGTTCGGAGATCGATTCCAAGCTTGCCTCGGCAGGCATGTCATACGATCCGTCGTTGAACAAAGTCAGATAATATGGATGCCAGGCTGAAGGAAATCATCGCGACCTGCTGCAGGTACTACAAGGGCGAGCCTGTGTGCCCCGGATTTGACGATCCGGCAAAGGCTGCGCTGTGGGAGTTCGAGAAGCATTGGATGGAACTCGGAATCTCCGGACAGACAGATGTTCTTCAGCAGCACATAGGAGAGTATCTCAAGGCCGATCCGGCGGGCGCTTCCTCAGGTGATGATATCCCTCCGATTTCCCTGAAGGCCCTGATCTATCATCATTTTTCGAAAAGCAGCAGGGATCAGGCTGAGGCAGTCGCCATTTTCCGCAACCTTATCGCGAAGTATTATCGCATTACTTCTTGATAAGGCTTTTCCGAAACATAAAAAGAGCCGTCCTTGCGGGCGGCTCTTTCTATGTTTTTGAACCAAGGGGTCAAGCCCCTTGATTCATTTTTACTTGTTGATAGCCTCAGCTACTTCCTGAGCAGCGAGGGTAAGCATTACGTAGTTAGGTACTGAGTTGATACAGCACTCGTTCTCACCCCAAAGGAATGGATAGTCATCCTTGTTCTCGAGGAAGTCAGGGTTTCTTACGAGGAGACCAGGAGCCACGCCGCCGGCGATGGTGGTGTAGTCTGCACGGGTGTTACCGTAAGCAACCTTCTTGGTGTTCACACCTACGCCGAGGATGAATGATACGTTGCTGTAAGGATGGCAGCCATAGAGGTAGTTGAGACCCTTGAGGATGTCGTTAGGATCAACGAGATCAGGATACTTCTTCCAGATCTGGTAGAGGTTGAATGCGTTGCCGATAACCTGGTTGTTGCCGCCCCAGCCTGAACCTGCGATGGTAACCTCGTATGGGTTGTCGTTTCCTGCCTTTGCAAGGCTCTCCACGTATCCAGGGATGAGCTTGTCAACCTGAGCCTTCTGCTTCTTGTCGAGAAGGTCGTAGATTCTGAGGATGTTGTTGAGGTTGAATCTAGGCATGAATGCACCGCTTGAGTTTCTGTTGTTTGCAGGTGCAGATGGCTGGATCTCATCCTTGATGCGTGACATGAAGTAGTCCTTGTACTCCTTCTTGCCGGTGGCGAAGTAGAGTTCGATAGCGCCGTTGACACCAACGTTCGCGCCGCCGCCCCATCTTGCCATCATTGGATCCTCATCCTCTGGCTTTGCATTTACAACATACTTGTCCCAGAGCATCTCGGCGTTCTTGATTGATCTCTCAGCCTCCTCAGGGAAGTATGCCTTAAGTGCAGGATATGCTGCTGCAAGTGCAACGATAGAGTTCATTACGCCTGCTGCAGATGGCTTGCGGGTCATGATGATACGGTCATCATAGGTACCGCTGCGCTTTCCGTCTGCAGAAACCTCGTAAGGAGCAAGGCTAGGGTCGTAGATGAGACCGTCGGTAAGGTTCACGGCGTCGCCGAGGTGATGATACTGGTGCATCTGTGGCTGACCGATGTTGCCTGATACGAAGCCGAGAGCCTCGATCTGTGCGTTCATGTTGAGGGTACCGTGCATGATCTGCTGAACTGCATCTGGAATTCCGTCTGGACGGTGGATGTCAGCATACTTGGTAGCCTGGTCGATGAAGGTCATGTCACGCTCTGGCTGGAACATTCTCCAAAGCTTGGCGAGGTCGCTGGTGGTGGTAACGACTGAGTTCTGCTGGATGTCGAAGTCACCTGCGTCATACCATCCGCCGACTGCGAGGCCAGGGACGTGCTCGAGTGGCTTGTACTTGGTCCAGTTCTCATCACCTTGACGGTAACCGTCGTGGAGGCTGATGTTTGCAGGAGCCATGAGACCGTCGTCCATGTTGGCGGCGCCGTGCCATACGCGGTAAGCCTCGTTTACCATCATGTGGTCCATGTTGACAACGAGAGCGATGTCCATTGAAGCATGCCACTTGTCAGAATAGATATCCTTGTCGATAGGGAATGCGTTTGACTCTACACCGTCATAAAGGATGCTGTAAAGGCCAGGAGTGGTGATGCTTGAGAAGTCGATTCTTGCGTAGTTGTAACGGTTGTTGTAAACACCCCAGTTCTCGACTGCAGCCTCGAGGGCAACTTCCTTCTTTCCGGTAGGAGTTACGCGGAGGATCTTTGCGGTCTTGGCAACAGCGGCTCTCTTGTCGAGCTCGACAACAGCCACCTTCTTCTGTGCAGGAGTGTAACCTACCTGTGAGAAGCCGATGTTAGGCTTTCTGATCCAGTCAGGGTTGTCAGCTGGCTCGACGTACCACTCGAGGACCTTGCCGGTCTTGCCGGCAGGGAGGAGTGAACGTACCACGAAGGTACCGTTCTGTGCGAGGAGACGGCCGTCGTATATGCTGACCTCCTGGTCAGAGGTGATGCCGACGGTGAGTCCGCTGTCCTCTGGTGCAAGAACGATCTGGTGACCGGTAGAGAGCGCGATAGGAACAAGGAATTCGCCACGGCCTCTGTCATCGAAAGTGGTCTCGCCGAAGTACTGAGGGATCTTCTCGGATACAGGGCGTACCTCGGTGTTGTGCTGAGGGTACTTAGGAAGGATTCTAGCAGCGCCGTCGACGAGGTAGTTCTTTCCGAAGTAAGAAGCAGGGAAGAACTCGAGGTTCATGCCGGCCTTGCCCACGAGATTCTGTGGAACAGGCTTGTCAAGGAATACCTGCATGAGAACGCCGGCGTCCTTAGGAGTCACTCTGATCTTTGAAACGAAGTTGTAATCCTCATAGGTGAGCTCAACTTCTACATAGTTCTGGGCGCGGTTTACCTCACGGTTTGTCATTGTTCCGTAGATGTCCCACTGCTCTGGAGTGTTCATGAGGCGGATACCGCCACCGGTACCGATGCGCTCGCCCTTCTGGATGAGTTCGATACCCGCGAGCTTCTCGTCGCAGAAGCCGCCGTTGTAGATGTTGTTGTAGACGAGGACGTTGGATCCTGTCTTCTCGAAATACTCGAGATCATTCATCTTCATCGACTGGGCACCTGCGTTCAAAGATGCCATTGATGCGATAAGCGCACCGTAGGCTGCTAACTGTAGCTTTTTCATTGTACGTTGGTTGATAGTTGATATTGTTATTAATGATAAAAGGCAAATTATCGTTTAAAGGTACGATAAAAAAACGGCAGGACAAAATAATCGCCTGCCGAAGTATTCTTATATTTGTGCTGCCGGGACCGCATGGCAGCAGATATGATCCTATGGGTATATAAAAAAATGAGGGCCTGCGCTCACGCGTGGACCACTCATACTAACCACATAATTAATAACACTAAAACTAATAACCAATAAGTTGAGAGGGAGGGTTGCTCCGTTAGAACCTCAACTCGCATGCAAAGGTACTACCTTTTTTGAAACCTGCAATACTTTTTAGTAAAAAATTTTAAAAAGTCGCATTTTTATCGTTTTAGTATTGGTATTGATGCAGTTAGGTATTAATAAAAAACTTTAAAATGACATTCGGCAAGTTTACATACCCCTTCTGTTATACTCCGCATCCGCTGATCAGGAAGGCGGCTGATGAATTGATTGCCCGCATTGATTCGGATCCGGAGCTTAAAGCCCTTTTCTCCGAAGGTAAGATGCTGGGAGTCATGCTTGTAAAAGATAAGGATGGAAATGTGAAGGTGTTGAATGCCTTTTCTGGAAATGTTGGTGGATGCAGTCTGGTCGACGGTTTTGTGCCGCCCGTGCTGGACCTTTGCGACCCTGAAGGCCATTTCAGGAAAGAGGAATTTGAGATTTCTTCAATAAATGCAAGGATAAGGGAACTTGAGGCAGCCGGGCAGCCTGTCGATGAACTCAAGGCGGAAAGGAAGCGGCGTTCCATCGCGTTGCAGGGCTGGATATTCGACAATGCCATGGTCGCATCGGCGGATGGAGACGAAAAGTCCATCCGCGAGGTCTTCGCGATAAGGGGAATAGTGCCTCCTGGCGGAACAGGGGACTGTGCCGCACCGAAACTGCTCAACTATGCAAACCGCAACGGGTTTCAGCCGCTCGCGATGGGGGAGTTCTGGTACGGGGCTTCGCCTAGGCGTGAGATTCGTCACCATGGACGGTTCTATCCTTCGTGTCAGGGCAAGTGCGGTCCGCTCCTGCCATGGATGATGCGGGGTCTGGATGTGGAAGACAGTCCGCTCGAGTCGGCCGAGGCGGTGCTTGACATCGTATTCGAGGACGATGCAATCATTGTCGTGGACAAGCCTTCAGGCGTTCTGGCTGTTCCTGGCCGCACTGCTATGAAATCCCTTCTGGAGCTGTTGGAAGACCATAGCGGCTGTCAGATTCATTCATGCCATCGACTGGATATGGATACGTCAGGTCTGATGGTCTACGCCAAGAGCCTTTCGGCCAAGGTGGACATCGAAGGACAGTTCGCTGCGCGTGAGGTGCGCAAAAGCTACATCGCAAGACTGTGCCCCGGGGCGGATATCCCGGCGAAGGGACGCATCGAGCTCCCGCTGGCCCCGGACTGGTACGACAGGCCGCGCCAGATGGTCGACTCGGATGAAGGGAAGACTGCAGTTACGCTGTTCGAGAAGCTCGGGGATACGGCGGAAGGTTTCACGGATGTCCGCTTTACGCCGCTGACGGGCCGTACACATCAGCTCCGCGTGCATGCCGCCCATCCTGAGGGCCTTGGGCGTCCCATCCTTGGGGACAGGCTGTATGGAGGTCAGGTCGATGTGCAGGGCAGGGAAGGCGCCGTGGAAAGGCTGCATCTTCATGCCGCCTCGCTGGCATTCCATCATCCTGTCAGCCATGACATAATGGAATTCGGGTCGGACCCCGACTGGATGCAGGACCCGACCCGATAAAACTGTACCGGCCGCCTATGCGATGAACTCGTTCAAGAGTCCGTAGACGACGTGCATGGGGAAACCCATTATCGTGAAGTATGATCCTTCGATTCCTGTGATTCCGATATAACCTATCCATTCCTGGATGCCGTACGCTCCCGCCTTGTCGAAAGGCTTGCAGCTGTCGATATAGTAGTCTATCTCCGCGTCGGAGAGTTCCTTGAAGTGGACGATGGCGGTGTCTGACACGGTCTTGATGTGCTGTCTGTCGCGCATGGTCACGGCCGTGATGACCTTGTGCTCGCGGCCGCTGAGAAGCCGCAGCATGCGTACCGCATCCTCCCTGTCCTTCGGCTTTCCCATCACCTCGTCTCCGCACAGTACGAGTGTGTCGGAAGTGATGAGGATCTCGTCCTCTTCCAGCGCTCGCCAGAAGCCGTAGGACTTGCCTTCGGAAAGCACGGAAGGGATGCTCTCGTGTCTTGTATCCGGGCTGTAGCGCTCCTCGAAGTTATTGCGCTTATCAACTTCAAAATCAATATTCAATCCGGCAAGCAATTCTCTTCTTCTGGGCGATCCGCTTGCAAGGATCAGCTTCTTTCCTCTGAGGTCCATCGCTAGAACAATTTCTTGTATACGCCGCTGTCGAGACTCCACTGTCCGCGGCTCTTGAGAAGCAGCTCCATGGCGTGGCGGACACAGCCTTTTCCGCCGTTGAAAGGCGATACTATGTCGGCCACCTCCTTGACCTCCGGTACGGCGTCGGCAGGAGCGACTGCACAGCCGCAGGCCTTGAGCACGTCGATGTCAGGAAGGTCGTCGCCGAAGTACATCACTTCCTCCGGCTGGAGACCGTGGCGCTGGCAGAAATCCTGGAAGTCCTCGATCTTGCAGCGGGAATGCAGGTAGATGTCCTCGCGTGCTACACCGACCATGACCATGCGGTGTGCGATGCTCTCCGAACTGCCGCCGGTAATGATTGCGGGTATGATTCCCTTCATGCGGGCCATGCGGATTCCGAAGGCGTCCTTTGAGTCGAAGACTCTGAGTAGGTCTCCGTCCGGCATGGCAAGGATGCCGCCGTCCGTAAGGATGCCGTCGACGTCGAATGCGACGGCTTTTATCTTGCTAAGATCCATATCGAATTGTGGTTTGTCGTGCAAAAATAGCCATTCCCTTTGATAAATTTGACGAATGGGGTGAAAATGACTATCTTTACACGATTTAGAAGAAGTGCTGGAGAGAGTCTCTTCAAGAAAGCCTTCGTAAATTGAAAATCAAAAAACATAGATACACATGGAATTATCCGCAAAGTACAATCCCTCAGAGGTAGAGGACAAGTGGTATGCCTATTGGCAGGACCACAAGTTCTTCCATTCAGAACCAGACTCACGTGAACCATATACCATCGTGATCCCACCGCCGAATGTGACAGGTATCCTGCACATGGGACACGTCCTCAACAATACTCTCAACGACGTTCTCATCCGCAAGGCCCGCATGGACGGCAAGAATGCCTGCTGGGTGCCTGGAACCGACCACGCTTCCATCGCAACTGAGAGCAAGGTCGTTGCAAAGCTCAAGGGCATGGGAATCAGCAAGGAGGACCTTACCCGTGAGGAATTCCTCAAGCATGCATGGGAGTGGAAGGAAGAACATGGCGGCATCATCCTCAGCCAGCTCCGAAAGCTCGGCTGCTCATGCGACTGGGACCGTACCAAGTTCACCATGGAGCCTGAACTCTCGAAGGCTGTGATCAACACTTTCGTGTATTTCTACAAGAAGGGTCTCATCTACAGGGGAGTCCGTATGGTCAACTGGGACCCGGTTGGCTTGACTGCGGTATCTGACGAGGAAGTGAACCACAAGGACACCGCCAGTAAGTTCTACCACATGAAGTATTTCATTTCGGACGGCAACGGCAATCCTACCGACAAGTACATCGTGGTTGCCACAACCCGTCCGGAGACCATCATGGCCGACGCCGCTGTCTGTGTCAACCCTAACGACGAGCGTCACCACTGGCTCAAGGGCAAGAAGGTCCTCATCCCTCTCATCAACAAGGAGATTCCTATCATCGAGGATGACTATGTAGAGATGGACTTCGGAACAGGATGCCTCAAGGTCACTCCTGCACATGACGCCCATGACTATGAGATCGGCCTCCGTCACAACCTTCCTGTGCTTGACATCATCGATGACCACGGCCGACTCAACGAGAAGGCCCAGATCCTCGTAGGCGAGGACCGCTTCGATGCAAGAAACAAGATAGCCAAGATGCTCGAGGAGGCAGGCAATATCGACCATATCGAGGACTATACCTCTCCGATCGGATACTCAGAGCGTACCAATGCGGTAATCGAGCCTAAGCTCTCTGCACAGTGGTTCCTCAAGATGGAGGATCTCGCTGCCATGGCGCTCGACAGCGTCGAGTCCGGCAATGTCAAGCTTATCCCTGACAAGTACCGCAACACATACCGTCACTGGATGGAGACAGTACGCGACTGGTGTATCTCCCGCCAGCTCTGGTGGGGTCAGCAGATTCCTGCATACTATCTTCCTGATGGAAAGGTGGTTGTTGAGGCTACACCTGAAGCTGCACTTAAGGCAGCGCAGGCAATCGATCCGGCTCTCGGCATGGATGATCTCCGTCAGGATCCTGACGTTCTCGACACCTGGTTCTCAAGCTGGCTCTGGCCTATTTCGGTATTCGACTCGAACAAGGCAGGCCATCCTGAGGCTGAGCCGAACAGCGACCTTGCATACTACTATCCTACCAACGACCTTGTGACCGGACCGGACATCCTCTTCTTCTGGGTTGCCCGCATGATCATGGCCGGTGACGAGTTCATGAAGGAGGTCCCTTTCCGCAACGTCTACCTCACAGGTATCGTTCGCGACAAGCTCGGCCGCAAGATGTCAAAGACTCTCGGCAACAGCCCTGACCCTCTTGACCTCATCGCCAAGTACGGTGCAGACGCTGTCCGTATCGGCATGCTTCTTTGCTCGTCGGCCGGTAACGACATCTTCTACGATGAGTCTCAGGTGGAGCAGGGACGTAACTTCTGCGGCAAGATCTGGAACTCGTTCCGTCTTATCAGCGGATGGGAGCACAGCGCAGGCGTTGAGACTCCTGAGGCTGCAAAGCTCGCTGTGAAGTGGTTCGAAAACCGTTTAAGTCAGACTATCGAACTCGTTGAGGATCACTATTCAAAGTTCAGAATTTCCGATGCCCTCATGGCTATCTACAAGATATTCTGGGATGACTTCTGCGCTTGGTATCTCGAGCTTGTTAAGCCTGCATACGGATGTGCTATCGACGAGACCACATACCAGGCTACCCTCGGCTTCTTCGAGGCTCTGCTCAAGATGATCCACCCTGTGATGCCATTCATCACCGAGGAACTCTGGCAGGCCATGGCCGACCGCAAGGAAGGGGAGACCATCATGTACCAGCCAACTCCAAAGGCAGGCGCATGGGAGGCTTGCGTACTCGATTCATTCGACCTTGCACGCGAGGCAGTCATGAGTATCCGCAGCATCCGTCAGCAGAAGAACATTTCTCCAAAGGAGCAGTTCGCGCTGAAGATCAAGGGCGACTTCCCTATGGAGTTCGCAGCTGTCGTAGCTAAGCTTGCCAACACATCTTCGATCGAGAAGGTGGCTGATTTCGGTCAGGATTCCGGTGCATCGTTCATGGTAAAGACAGTCGAGATGTTCGTTCCTCTCGCAGGTTTCGTTAATGTCGAAGAAGAGCTCGCAAAGCTTCGCAAGGATCTCGAATATCAGAAGAAGTTCCTCGAAAACGTACGCAAGAAGCTCTCGAACGAGTCCTTCGTCGCTCATGCCCCTGAGAAGGTAATCGCTGTCGAGCGCCAGAAGGAGGCTGATTCGCTTTCAAAGATTGAAAGCTATGAATCTGCTATCAAGGCATTGGAAAACAATAAGTAAAACATCTTAGTTACATAGAAGTAACAATTTTGTTATGCTATATTCAGAAGTTGAATTCCCGGTAAGGTACTACGAAACAGACCAGATGGGCATCGTACACCACTCGAACTACATCAGATATTTCGAGACCTGCCGCAGCAAGATGATGGCAGAGAACGGCTATCCTGTCGAGCGCTGCGAAGAAGAGGGAACCCTGTTTCCGATAGTGTCCATCGAGTGTCGTTATCTCTATCCGGCAAGGATGGGAGACGTCCTTACCGTCAGCGCGAAGGTCGAGAAGAAGCCTATGGCAAAGTTCACTTTCGAGCAGGAGGTCCGCAACCAGAGAGGTGAGGTCTGCGCTCGTGGAACCGTGGTTGTCGGCTTCCTCGACAAGAAGACCGGCCGTCCTTGCCGCTGTCCGGAAGGACTTGCATCGCTCTTCGAAGAATAACATGACAGATAACTGAAAACACTTTTCATCATGAGAATTTATCCGCTTTTTCTTGGCAGCCTTGGATTCGGTGAGATGTTCCTCATCTTCCTTGCCATCATGCTTCTTTTCGGAGGAAAGAAGATTCCTGAGCTTATGCATGGTCTTGGTAAGGGACTCAAGAGTTTCCGTGCCGGCATGAAGGATGTCGAGGATGAACTCAAGGAAGTGAAGAAGGACATCAAGGAGCTAGACAAGGACGAGTAATGACCTTCTGGGATCATCTGGAGGAACTGAGGGGTGTGATCGTCCGCTCGGTCATCCTTCTTTTGGTGTGCTTCACAGCCCTGTTTTTCTTTAAGGATTTTCTGTTCGACGGAATCATCCTGCGTCCTACGCAGGGTGATTTCTGGTTGTACAGACTCCTCGGCACGGGCATGAGCCTGGATCTCATAAACATCGATATATCAGCGCAGTTCTTCACCCATATCAAGGTGAGCTTCATCTGTGCGCTGGTAGTTTCCTTCCCGTTCCTGTTTTTCTTCCTCTGGCAATTCATCGCTCCGGGACTGTATGAAAATGAGAAGAAGACAGTCCGTGGAGCCTTTGCCTTGGGCGCGGTGCTGTTCTACCTGGGGCTTGCGGTCGGCTACTTCATTGTAATGCCGATACTCCTCACCTTCTTCAACGGCTATCAGGTCAGCGCAAACGTAACGAACACATTCTCACTGAATTCGTATATCTCGATATTCACGTCCATGGTGTTTCTCATGGGCATACTGTTCGAGTTCCCGTCCGTTCTTGCCATCCTTTCGCAGTTCGGATTGGTCACCAGGTCATTCCTTCGTCAGTATCGCAGACACGCGGTGCTTGTTCTGCTTGTGCTGGCTGCCGTGCTGACTCCTACCGGCGATCCTTTTACCATGCTTGTGGTGGCTGCACCGCTGTATCTACTTTATGAATTCAGCATCCTTTTGTGCCGAGAAGGCAGCAAGGAAGTAATAACCGACGAAGAGTCAAATGCTTAGACTATGATTTCCATCAACAATCTGACAGTGGCATACGGCAGCTATACGCTGCTTGACAACATAAACTTCCATATCAGCGAGACTGACAAGATCGGCCTTGTGGGTAAGAACGGTGCAGGCAAGTCCACCATCATGAAGCTTATCTGCGGCTGGCAGTCGCCGACCAGCGGCTCAGTGGACAAGCCTAACCATATCACTATCGGCTATCTCCCGCAGATCATGGAACATCATCGCGGCCGCACCGTGATGGAAGAGGCTATGACAGCATTCGAGGCCTTGAAGAATGTCGAAATTGAAATCGATGACATAACCAAGGAGCTTGCCGAGCGTACTGACTATGAATCCGAGGAGTATCTCAAGCTTATCGAGAGGCTCAATGAACTTAATGACCATCTTCAGGTAAGTAGTAGTGAACCTCTTGAGGTACAGGCTCTTCGCACTCTCATGGGACTTGGCTTCAAGGATGAGGATCTGGACCGTCCGACCGAAACATTCAGCCAGGGCTGGAACATGCGTATAGAGCTTGCCAAGATCCTTCTCGGCCAGCCTGACCTGCTCCTTCTGGACGAGCCTACCAACCACCTTGACATCGAATCCATAGAGTGGCTTGAGGATTATCTCAAGAACTACAGAGGCTCCCTGCTTCTCGTATCCCACGACAGGAAATTCCTTGACACTGTTACAAACAGGACAGTAGAAGTCATGCTCGGCCATATCAATGACTACAAGGTTTCATACAGCAAGTACGTCGAACTTCGTGCGGAAAGACTGGCACAGCAGACCGCTGCCTATGAGAACCAGCAGCGCATGATCGAGAAGACTGAGGACTTCATCAACAAGTTCAGATACAAGCCAACCAAGTCAAACCAGGTTCAGTCCCGCATAAAGGCTCTCGAGAAGCTCGACAGAATCGAGATCGACGAGACCGACAATGTTGCAATGAACGTCAAGTTTCCTGCAGCCCAGCGCTCCGGGGACGTGGTCTACAAGGCAGTTGACATGACTGTCGGTTATCCGGAGAAGGTCGTGTTCCGCAACGCCGACATCGAGATAAAGCGAGGCGAAAAGGTTGCCCTTATCGGACGAAACGGAGAGGGCAAGACAACACTCATGAGGGTGATCATGAGAGAGCTTGACCCTATCTCGGGAGAATCTAAAGTAGGACATAATGTCAATGTGGGTTATTTCGCCCAGAATCAGGAAGATGTACTTGATAAAAATGAGACCGTCTTCGGTACTCTTGACCGCATAGCGGTAGGCGAAATCCGCACAAAGCTCCGCGATATCCTTGCCAGCTTCCTCTTCCGTGGCGAGGATATTGACAAGAAGGTCAGTGTCCTTTCCGGTGGAGAGCGTGCCCGACTTGGCATGGCCAAGCTTATGCTCCAGAGCCATAACGTTCTTGCGCTGGACGAGCCTACCAACCATATGGACATCAAGTCCAAGGACATTCTCAAGGAGGCCCTGAAGTCATTTGACGGAACCTTGATCGTCGTTTCCCATGACCGAGACTTCCTTGACGGCCTGGTGGACAAGATGTACGAGTTCCGCGACGGCCGTGTAAAGGAGCATCTTGGCAGCGTCAGCGACTTCCTGGAGAGCCGCAAGATCGAGAACCTCAATGAGCTTGAACGTCGTATCGGAGGCCCATCACAGCCTGCCGTACAACAGAAGGCTCAGCCACAGCAGCCTGCCAAGCCGGTTCAGCCGGCACAGATACCGCAGCAGGACAAGACGGCCTCTTACCAGCAGAACAAAGCTGCATCCAAGGAGGCACGCAAGATCAAGAACCGCATTTCGTGGCTCGAGCATGAGATAGAGAGGCTGGAAACGGAGATGAAGAAGATAGAGGCCGTCCTTCAGGACCCTAAGGAAGGCGACGACATCATTGAACTGACCCGCTCGTACCTTGAGTTCAAGAGGGATCTTGACGCCCGCACTGACGAATGGGCTGAGCTTTGCGAAGATCTATAGCGGGTAAGCGCTTGAAGTAGAGGTGTTCGTATAGACCCTTGTCAGCTCAAACGTCCTTTCAATGCAATCACAGCTCAGAAACTCGAACAGCATCTTCTCGCCTTCTATCTTTCCGCTGTAGAGCTGGATCTTCTGTCCCTCATGATTGCTGTAAAGAGTGAACGTGTCGCTTGCAGACCAGTCAACCGGGTACGTAGCCATGCTGGATTCATACAGATCCTTGATGCCTTGGGTCATGGTACATTTATATCCATCCGGACTGAAACTGAGGAAGATGCCTGCGGTATGTTCTTCCGGGTCTCCCGTTGTTCCGTTTTCCGTCATGACCGGATATGCGCCAAGCCACATTGACGATCCATATTCTGGCTCCATCTTGCTGCATGAAAGCAGCAGCGAGCATAAGAGTGCGAATGTTGCGAGTATCTTTATTGTTTTCATAGCTATAGTATCCTGTTTCTGCAGTTAAAATATATATAATCCCGGAATGCGTCAAAAAAAACGTAAATTTGTGTTATGAAAAAGATTCAATACACAGGAATGAACTTCGCCGAGATCCAGGAGTTCACCGACAACAAGGCTCTTGCTCCATACGAGGGCATAGGCACTTCGATGCTTTCAATCCTGACCGACGACGGTCTTCTTACTGTCAATGAAGGAGACTGGCTCGTCTGCGACGATGAAGGCCGCTATTCAGTAGAATAATAATTTCTAATACACCGTTATCATGGAGGAAAAGAACATCAGACCTGTCTGCCAGCACAATCCCGCAATCGACTGTCCATGCCCTAAGGACTGCCCTAGACATGGCAAATGCTGTCAGTGTGTCGCACATCATAGAGAGCACGGCAATCTGCCTATCTGCCTGAGAGGGCTTGTGAATAAAGCCAAAACCTACAGTGAGATCGTATCGGCACGCTATTCATGCAAGAAATATACTTCAGAGCAGATAAGCAAGGAGCAGCTTGACGCTATTCTGGAGGCAGGAAGACTTGCGCCGACTGCCAAGAACCTGCAGGAGCAGCATGTCTATGTTCTCCAGTCAGAGCCGGCACTGGCGAAGATCGATGCCAACACACCTTGCCGCTACGGCGCGCCTACCTGTCTCGTTGTAGCATTCAACAAGAACAACGTCTTCACATATCCAGGAGGCAAGAGAACATCGGGCGTAGAGGATGCCACCATCGTGGCCACTCATATGATACTTGCAGCAAAGAGTGTGGGCGTTGACAGCTGCTGGATCAATTTTGTCGACCCTGACAAGCTCGCAAAGGACCTCGACCTTCCAGAGGATGAGGAAATCCTCATGATCATGGATCTCGGCTATGCCGCAGAAGGCGTCGGTCCTCTTGACAATCATTTCAACAGAAAACCTCTGGAAGATACTGTAACCTATCTCTAACGTTAATATCTGCATCATGAAAAAGGCAATGACTATGATGCTTGCCGCTGCAATGCTGGCGGCATGCACGTCTAACAGTATAGAAAATATGGTGAATAATGATTCAGTCGATGCGGTTGCGGCAATTCTCAATGAAGGTAAAGAGATCGATCTGACGGCTTTCGAGTGGACACGCGAGCCTGAGAGCTTTGATGTCAAGGGCGATACGATTGAAATTGTCACCAAGCCGAAGACTGACCTTTGGCAGCGCACCTACTATCATTTCCGTAACGACAATGCACCTGCGCTCCAGCTGAGCACAAAAGAGAAGTTTTTCAGCTTTGTTGTAAAGACAAACTTTGAGGAAAGCCATCATCGTTTCGACCAGTGCGGTGTCGTGATGTATCTTGACAGTGACAACTGGCTGAAAGGAAGCATCGAGTACGAGAATGAACAGTTCCAGCATCTCGGCAGCGTTGCGACCAACAACGGTTACAGCGACTGGGCAACTACAGCGATTCCGGCCGACGTGAAGAGCATGTGGTACCGCCTGTCACGCCGCGAGGACGATTTCTGCATCGAGTGCTCGACTGACGGAATCGAATGGAGCCAGATGCGTGTATGCCACATGTATGAGGCCAAGGAGGAAATCCGATTCGGTATCTACGCATGCTCTCCGGAGGAGTCTTCATTCAAGGCAGTCTTCACTGACATGAAGATCACCGAGTGCATGTGGAAGGCACACGACGGCCAGCAGCCGGACGAAGAATAATCGGCCTCGGCTCGACCGCATACACACTTGTCGAGTTAGATTAACCGACTAATTCTTGATACAATACACATTGAGGGCGACCGTTAAGGCCGCCCTCAATGCTATATCAAAGAGTTTCAATTACTTCCAGAGACAGCCCAGTCGCCTGTGCAATCTGTTCCAAGGAAAGCGTACCATGCTTCTTCAAGCTTGATGCGATTGCCATGCTGGCTTCAGATTTTCCTTCAGCCAATCCTTCAGCTTTACCATTTTCATGTCCCCTGTCAAATCCATTGGTGAAGCCTTCTTCAACACCCTTGTCGTGGGCGTAAGCAAGTTGGTTGATCAAATCTCGTT
>JAKSJO010000005.1 GCA_024398125.1 Bacteroidales bacterium | reverse complement strand
TAGCTTGTGAGGTTGACCTCTATGGTGCTCTCTCTGAGTTCATGGCTGAGTGCGCAACCGAGAAGCCAGCAACTCTCCTCGACATCAACAACTCAGTTCCTGCTGACGTTATCCCTGCCGGCGCTAACCTCGCAGGTGCAGACCTCAAGGACCTCTACATGGGCTTCCACTGCGGTAATACCTGCTCACAGTGCATGAAGGACTGCAAGATCAAGTACCAGCTCATCCAGGCTCGTCTCATGAGCCCAGATATCACCAAGGGTACTCTCGAGGGTCAGATCATGCCAGGCAAGTCTACCATGTTCCGTATCCAGTCTAACTCTGATGCTAAGCTCGTTTCTTACATCGCACAGGGTGAGTTCCTTGACGTTGATCCATGCTCATTCGGTGGCATCGGTATCCACGCTATCCCAGGCTTCGCACGCTTCTATCGTCACGTCCTCGTTGGCAAGCGCTTCCCACACCACGGAGCATACGCATTCGAGCACTGCGGTAAGGTTCTCTTCGAGGCTCTCAAGATGCTCGGCGTTGAGGATATCAACACCCCACTTCCTGCAGGTCAGCTTTATCCAGGCGAGAACCCATTCGCAATCTAATTCATTCCTCTATATGGAGAAGCCGGGCTCATTCGAGTCCGGCTTTTTTATTACTTTTGTCGGAGAAGCTGGATTATCTCAAAGAGGCTTATTATATGATGGGAAAGATCGATATATTGATCCCAGAGCATGGTGGGAAGATCGGGACTGTTGTTGTGGAGTCTCTTCGCCGTCATGGTCTCATGGTTGAGCAGATTGACGACAGGAACGTTCTCAACGACGAACCTGGCTTCCTGCGTCTCCTGCGTGCTTCTTTGGAGTCATACTCCCCTTCAATGATTCTTCCGATCTTCCGCAGTGAAACTGTTGCAAGACATCGTTCAGAGCTGCCCGAAGGCGTGATTTTGCCTGTGGCCGATGCTGATGTTATGCGCCTTTTAGATGACAAGGTCAGCGCCTCGGATATATGCCGCTCGCTGGGCATTCCTCAGCCTCATCTTTATGCGGACAACGAGTTTGACGCCATCACCGATTACCCTGTCGTATTCAAGAGAAATCATGGTCTGAGTGGATCCGGAGTATATTTCCCAAAGGACAGGATTGCTTTGGACAATCTGGTTGCATCCACAAAGGGCAGACCTCATCTTGTTATGGATTTCATCGAAGGTGACGACGTCTGCGTCGATGCAATAAGATGGGACGGTTATTTCCATGCAGAATGCTACAAGGTTCTTCTTCCAAAGGGCAAAGGCATTTCCCTTGTCCGCCAGACCGTATGCGCTCCTTCACTTGTCTCGCATGTGCGGACCATTCTTGATGCTTGCGATTATAAAGGAGTCTGCGGTGTTGACTTCCGTATCGATGACAAGACCGGTGAAGCATTCTTTCTCGAATGTAATCCTCGTTTCAGCGGTGGAATCAATACCCAGATTGCAGCAGGATTCGATATTCCTTTCATCCTCTGGCAGCTCGCAAACTGCCAGTCCCCTGCTCCCGTCACCTTCATCCCCAACCTGATTGACTCGGATCAGGATCGCGGAGTTTGATCCAATGCATCACGTTTTACAAAAAAAGGTCGGCTGAAACAGCCGACCTATAATGAATCTGAATCAAGGGGTCTACCCCTTGATCCATTAATAGTTGTTTGCGGATACTTCGAAGTAAGCCTGTGGATGTGCACATGTAGGGCATACCTGAGGTGCCTCGGTGCCTACTACGATGTGACCGCAGTTGCGGCACTCCCAAACCTTAACCTCGCTCTTCTTGAATACCTCCTGAGCCTCGATGTTGCCGAGGAGTGCACGATAACGCTCCTCATGACGCTTCTCGATAGCGGCTACGAGACGGAACTTTGCAGCGAGAGCCTTGAAGCCCTCTTCCTCAGCGGTCTTTGCGAAGCCCTCGTACATGTCGGTCCATTCGTGATTCTCACCTGCAGCAGCTGCTGCGAGATTCTCTGCGGTTGTTCCGATGCCCTCGAGCTCCTTGAACCACATCTTTGCGTGCTCCTTCTCGTTCTCAGCGGTGTGAAGGAAGATGTCGGCGATCTGCTCGAATCCTTCCTTCTTTGCTTTTGACGCGAAGTAAGTATACTTGTTGCGAGCCTGTGACTCGCCTGCGAATGCAGCCTCGAGATTCTTCTCGGTCTGTGTTCCTGCGTATTTGTTTGCCATAATAATGATGATTTTATTCAACTACGAAATCAAGAGCCTTGAGATCGCAGTCACGAGATGAATTGCCATAAAGAATCTTGTATGAGCCAGGGAAAACCTTGAGACCGTCAACATCCTCGCTGTAGTATGCGAATGAGTTAGGCTCGAGCTCGAGCTTCACGTTGATAGTCTGGCCAGCCTTGACGTCTACACGCTTGTAAGCCTTGAGGGCCTTGATAGGAGCGTCTGGGTTGGTAAGGCTCTTTACATATACCTGTACAACCTCGCCTGCGTCCATCTTGCCGGCGTTGGTAAGAGGGATGTTGATGTTTACGCTCTCGCCTGCCTTGATGCTGTTCTTGCTGAGCTTGGCGTCGCCGAACTGGAAATCAACGTAGCTGAGACCGTAACCGAATGCGTAGAGAGGCTCGCCGGTGAAGTAGCGATAGGTACGCTCGGTCATGTCATAGTCAAGGAAGTCAGGAAGCTGATCGGTTGAAGCATAGAAGGTAACAGGGAGCTTTCCTGATGGAGAGTAGTCGCCGAAGAGGACGTCTGCAACTGCGGTACCACCTTCCTGACCTGAATACCAAGCCTGGAGAAGTGCATCGTAGTAGGTTTCAACCTCGCCGAATGCAATACAGCTACCTGAGCAGTTTACGTAAACGACTGGCTTGCCGGTCTCACGCATTGCCTTGAGGAAGCGTGCCTGTACAGCTGGGAGCTCGATGCGGCTGCGCTCGTGACCCTCACCCTCCTCGGTAGGAGAGATACCGCCGACGTAGATGATAGCGTCACAGTCAGCAACCTTTGCCTTGAGGTCATCGAACTCAGCGAGCTTGCGCTGATATACATCGACGTTGATGAAGTTCATGCGGCCTTCGCCCTGTGCCTTGTAGTCAACCTGGATGTCATAGGTCTTGCCCTCTACAACCTCTACAGGCATTACGTTGGCGCTTCTGAAGCTCATCATGCCCTGAGGAGCGGTGTCTGAGCCACCGATCTTCTTGCCGTTTACGGTTACAGTGTACTCGTTTCCGCGAACTGCAACGCAAAGGGTACCGGTGAAGTCAGGAGTGAGCTGACCCTTGAAACGTGCTGAGAAATCATTTGCAGGGATGCCCTCGCCGAAGCCGTAACCACCCTCTGTACGGAGGTTGATGGTCTCGAGAACCTCAGACTTGATAGGAGCGCCGCTGAACTTGGTGTTGCCGTAGTAGTCAACCTTGAAGCCGGTCTGGTCGCCGCTCTTCACGTTAGCCATCTTAGGGAAGATGAGATACTCGTTCTCGCGCTCTGAACCGCGCTCGACAACGAGCTCCGCGTTAGGCATCTTGGCCTTGATACCATCGAGAATGGTAACATAGTGGGTAGCCTCGCCGCTGTAGTTGCCACGCATAACCTCCTTGTCGTCGATGTTCGGACCAACGACAGCGATCTTCTTGAGATCCTTGCTGAGAGGGAGGACTCCGTTGTTCTTGAGAAGAACCTGTGACTCGCGTGCGGTAAGGAGAGCATGATCGCGGTGTGCCTGGCAGTCAACTACGCTCATGTCGATCTTTGACCAAGGAATCATCTCGTCAGGATCGAACATACCGAGGGTGAAGCGGCCACGGAGGATACGGCGGAGTGATACGTCGAGGTCAGCCTCGGTGATGAGACCCTTCTCGAGAGACTCGCCAAGCTTCTGGTAGCTCTTTCCGCACTCGAGGTCGGTACCTGCGAGCACTGCAGCTGCGTCAGCCTCTGCTGGACCCTCGCTGTAACCGTGGTTACCAGGAGTGTAGAAGTCGTTGATGGCGTCGCAGTCTGAAACTACGAGACCCTGATAGTTCCAACGGTTGCGGAGGATGTCCACGAGGAGGCGGTCGCTACCGCAGCAAGGAACTCCTTCGTATGCGCTGTATGCGCACATCACTTCCTGGACGTTGCCCTCTACGACGAGCTTCTCGAATGCAGGCATGTAGGTCTCCCACATGTCGCGCATTGAAACGACAGCGTTGAACTTGTGACGAAGTGGCTCTGGACCGCTGTGTACACCGTAGTGCTTTGCACATGCGTGGGTCTTGAAGTACTTGTCATCGTTGCCCTGCATACCGAGGACTACGTTGAGACCCATGTTGCCCATGAGGTAAGGGTCCTCACCGTAGGTCTCCTGGCCACGGCCCCATCTTGGGTCACGGAAGATGTTGATGTTAGGTGCCCAGAAAGAGAGGTTAGGACGGCGTGATACGTATGGGCCGATCTCCATGTCCTTCCACTCAGGATTGTTGTAACGTGCACGTGCCTCGTCTGATACCATGGTGAAGGTGGTCAGCTGTGAAGCGTCGTCGAAGGTTGCGGCAAGCGCGATGGACTGTGGGAATACAGTAATGTCGCTGCAGCCCATAAGTCCGTGGCAAGCCTCGCCCCACCAGTTGTAATCAGGAATTCCAAGACGCTCGACAGCCTGTGAGCGGTTCATCATCATTCCGATCTTCTCATCTACGGTAAGAAGCGAGATGAGGTTGTCGATTCTCTCGTCAACTGAGAGCTTCGGATTCTGGAAAGGATACTCGTACTTGCTGTTGTCGCATGATGAAGCTATCACGAGACCGAGTACACCTGCCAGAAGCAAGTAGAATTTTTTCATAAATTGTATTGATTAGTTGATAGTATCCATCTGGTTCCAGCGATTGGCAAACAGCCGGAATTTGTCTAATCCACAAATATAAACCGAGCGTCTCCCTTATCCAAAAAAAAGTTGAGTATTTATATTAGAAGTATAAATAAGCCGCAATATGCTTACATTTGCATCAAAGATATGGCTATCAGAAACAGAATACTTGCGGTCGCAGCCGTTGCGGTCATCATGTCTCTTCCGCTCAGCGGAGCGGAGAAAGAGCCGTCGCGCCACGGTCTGACCGTCCTCGGGCAGGCGACAAAGGAATCCCCTGCCTTCGGTCTATACATAGACAGGCTGAACCGGCAGCGCAGCTTTTCCAAAACCCTTCCGGCAGGCAACTACAGCGGCATGGCCCATCTGTCCAGGGATATCTACGCCCTCGTGGACGACAAATCCGAAAGTGATGGTTTCCGTATGGTCAGGGTCAGTTTCAACGGCCGCAGCGGCAACATCACCAGGATGGACGACCTCGGGTTCAGGAGTTCAGGCATGCCGAACCGTGACGGCGAAGGCATAACCCTCAATGCCGCGACCGGGACAGTCTTCATTTCCAGAGAGGCCGACAACAGCATTCTCGAATACGACCCCGGCGCAAAACCTACAGGACGAGCTGTCCCGACAGGGAGCATCTTCCCGGAGAACGGCAACCTGGGTCTGGAATCGCTGTGCAGCGACAAGGAAGGCAATATCTGGACGACCACGGAGTCTCCCCTTTCCGGTTCCATGCACCGCATCCAGAGATTCAACGACAAGCTGGAGCCTGACGGCTTCTGGCTGTATTCCATGGACAGACCGACTGTATCGGACCACACTGGAGCATACGTCTTCGGAATCAGCGAGCTGCTGATGGTAAGCGACGGAAGGCTTCTGGTGCTGGAGCGCGAGTGCAATGTGCCAGGCGGCGGCATCGGAGCGTTCGTCATCAACAAGATCTATGTGACTAAGCCTTCGGCCGGCAACGAAGGGACTGAACTTGAAAAACAGCTTCTGTTAGCATTCAGGACGGGTATCGGCCTTGTTTCCGACCGCTCATTCGCGAACTACGAGGGGCTGTGCCTCGGACCTGAGCTGAAAGACGGCTCGCGTCCTCTTGTACTGATTGCCGATTCCCAGAACCAGTATCTCGGCATTCTCAGCGACTGGTTCCTCTGCATCAGGCTTGGCGGGCTCTAGTTTTTCCCATCCTTTTGCTAACTTTACAAGCAATAGAACACTAAACAACCGATATCATGAAAAAAATGCTGGTAACGATGGCTGCATTCCTTCTTGGCGCAGCCGCAGTCTTTGCCCAGGGACCTGTCATTTCCGATGAGAGCACTGTTGTCAATACGGTCTACGGAAAGGTTCAGGGATATCTGGACGGCAATGTATACACATTCAAGGGCATTCCTTATGCCGAAGCGGAGCGATTCATGCCGCCTACCGCGCCCAAGGTCCACGAGGGCACGCTGATGTGCCGCAGATATGGTCCTGTAGCGCCCCAGAACCTTTCGCTGAACTATAACAGCAACTGGCAAAGCGACTACGACTTCGGCTTCCAGTTCAAGATCGAGCCAATGAGCGAGGAGCATTGCCTCGTGCTCAATGTTTGGTCAAAGGGCATCAATGACGGCAAGAAGCGTCCTGTGTTCGTATGGTTCCATGGCGGCGGTTTCGTCAACGGATCGGCTGTCAACCTTCCTACCTATGAGGGCCGCGCTCTTGCGGAGAAGGGCGATATCGTGGTGGTTTCAGTCAACCACAGACTCAATGTTCTCGGCTACTTCGACATGTCGGGTCTCGGCGGCCGTTTCTCAGAATCTGTCAACCTCGGCCAGCAGGACCTCGTGAAGTCCCTCGAATGGATCAACAAGAACATCGAGAGATTCGGAGGCGATCCTGATTGCGTCACGATCGCAGGCCAGAGCGGTGGCGGCGGAAAGGTTTCGACAGTCATGATGATGCCTTCAGCCAAGGGTCTCTTCCATCGCGCCATCGTCCAGAGCGGTTCATATGTACGCTACCAGACCAACGAGGACTCGAAGCTCTACGCCAATGCGCTCCTGAATGAGCTCGGCATCAAAGCTGACGACAAGGCTGCGCTCGACGCTGTTCCTTACGACGAGCTTGTAGAGGCTGCAAACAAGGCCGTCAGGATGGTCAACGCCGCACTCGAGGCCAAGGGGCTTCCTGCTCCGGGAGGAAACAACTCCCCTGTCATCGACGGCAAGTATGTCGTCGGTCCGGGATTCGACCAGAAAGCACCGGAGATCAGCGCGGACGTTCCTATGATCATCGGCTGGAACTACAACGAGTTCGACTACGCTACCGGCAAGGAGGACATCAGGTTCCGCGACGGTGCAATCAACCAGGCCAACGTCAAGTCAAGCCAGGGCAAGGCTCCGGTCTATCTCTATATGTTCAACTGGAAGCCTGCGGGCAACGTTCTCGGCGCTTGCCATGGAATGGAGCTTGCGTTCATGTTCAACAACATCGCGCTCCAGACCGAGATGAACGGCGGCACCAGGGAGGCTTACGAGCTCAGCGACAAGATGAGTTCGGCATGGATCAGTTTCATCAAAACCGGAGATCCCAACGTAAAGGGGCTTCCAAACTGGCAGCCATACACCGAGAAGAAGGGAACCACGATGATCTTCGACAACAAGTGCACCATCCGTAAGAAGTAAATAAAGTGATGCACGGGCTGGCCCCGTGCATCATCTATCAACTATTTAGAGCGAGAGGTCAGTCCCTCGCTCTTTTTATTTGAATCTTGCTCCGAACGGGAACAATGAGAGCTTTGCCATCTTGAAGTGCTGCATTCCGAATGGAATTCCGACAACCGTGATGCAGCAGATAAGGCCGAACACCAGGTGCGTCAGGGCGATCTCCCACCATCCGAAGATAATCCAGAGGATATTCAACACGAGATTGACGCAGCCGTCAGTGCTCTTTGACATGTCCACATCGCGACCGAACGGATGCAGGGCAAATCCGGCAAACTTGATCAGCTGAGCGCCGAAAGGAATGCCGATAATGGTGATGCAGCAGATTATGCCGGCAACAAAATAGCCTATCGATACAAGGAGGCCTCCAAGTATCAACCAAAGAAGATTTCCAATGAACGACATGATATACAAATTATAATTGATGAAAATTGTTCCATGATTCCAATTCCAGACAAAGTTAAAAAGTTGTTTAAAGAAAAAGCATATATTTGTACAATACATACATCGGAAACACATAAATCATCAATAACACATGAAACTATTCAACACCATGCTGTTCATGCTGGCAGGAACTGCGCTCAACGCACAGGTGATCACCAGCCCGAACGGCCAGCTCAAGGTCAACGTAGGCTGCGAGAACGGCATCGCAAACTACAGCGTCGTTCTCGACAACGACACACTCATCTGCAAGTCTCCTCTCGGTCTCAGGACCACCATCGCAGACTACACCAAGAACGTCAAGCTCACAGGAATGAGCGAGATCAAGAGCGTCAGCGAGAACTACAGCCTTCCGCAGAGCAAGATCGCAAGCATCAGCTATACAGCCAACGAGGCTACATACAGCTTCGCCACAGATGCCGAGAGATCCGTTCCTGCATTCGACGTCACCATGCATGTCGATGACTCTAACGTTGCTTTCAAGTACACGATCCATTCAGTAAGGGGTCGTGGCGGCGAGCGTCTCTCCTGCCTGGTAGAGGAAGAGAATACCATTTACACCTTCCCTGAGGGAACAACCTCATTCAACTGTCCACAGATGCTTCCACAGGGCGGCTTCGCACGCACTACCCCTAGCTATGAAACTTTCTACGAGTATGACGCTCCTCTGGGCAAGAACGGCAGCGGCCTCGGCTATGTCTTCCCTGCCCTCTTCAAGATCGGTGACAAGGGTTGGGTGATGCTCAACGAGACAAACGTCGGCGGCAACTACTGCGGTTCACGCATCGACTGTGCCGGCGACCGTGCATATACCATCGCTTACCCTGACGAAAGGGAATTCGGCGGCGTCGGCTCGGCAAAGCCAGGTCTTTCGCTTCCTGGTGACACTCCATGGCGTACCATCACCGTCGGCCGCACAATGGCTCCGCTCGCAGAGACCACCATCCAGTGGGACCTTGTAAAGCCACAGTATGAGGCTTCCATCGACTATAAGTATGGCCGCTCGGCATGGAGCTGGATCATCCGCATGGATGACAGCTGCAACTATGACGAGCAGAAGGAATACATCGATTTCGCAGCCGAGATGGGTTGGGAGTACCTTCTCATCGACGCATGGTGGGACAGAAACATCGGCTACGAGAAGATCGAAGAGCTTTCAAGATACGCCCAGAGCAAGGGTGTATGCCTGTTCCTCTGGTACAACTCCAATGGCTACTGGAATGACGCTCCTCAGGGCCCTCGCGGCAAGCTTCATCGTCTCATGGACCGCCGCAGAGAGATGGCATGGCTCCAGAAGGCCGGCATCAAGGGTCTCAAGATCGACTTCATCGGCGGCGACAAGCAGCAGTGCATGCAGATGTATGAGGACATCCTCTTCGACGCAAACGAGTTCGGCCTCATGGTCATCTTCCATGGATGTACACTTCCACGCGGCTGGGAAAGAATGTATCCTAACTTCGCAGCAGCAGAGGCTGTACGCGCAAGCGAGAACCTTTCTTTCGGCCAGAACGACAACGATCTCGAGGCTATGGCAGGAACAATGCATCCTGTTCTCCGCAATGCAGTGGCAAACATGGACTTCGGCGGATCAGCCCTTAACAAGCGTTACTCAAAGGGCAACGACCGCGGAACCTACCGCCGCACCAGCGACGTATATGCTCTCGCAACCGCAGTCCTCTTCCAGTCCCCTATCCAGAACTTCGCTCTTGCTCCAAACAACCTTACCGATGCTCCTGATTGGGCTATCGATTTCATGAAGAAGGTTCCTACAACATGGGAAGACATGAAGTACATCGACGGATATCCTGGAAAGTATCTCATTATGGCCCGCAAGCATGAGGGCAAGTGGATCCTTGCTGCCATCAACGCAGAAGAGAAGCCTCTCGAGCTCCAGTACAATGTCAATGACCTGTTCAACGGCAATGAGGCTGTCACAGTCTACAGCGACACTCCTGAGCTCGCAGGCAGCGTGAAGAGCGTCAAGGCAAACAAGAAGGGCATCGTAAAGCTCTCTGTTCCTTGCAACGGCGGCCTCGTCGTAATGCAGTAAGGACAAGTCCTCATATGAAAAAAAGAGTCATCCGGTTTCTGGATGACTCTTTTTTTGTACGGGGTCTGACCCCGTGCACCACTTTTAGGATTGTTTCAAAACTGCTTCTTCTTCTCCCATTAAATGCTTGAAACGCATTCCCTCAGCAATCTTGGATGCCATCTCCGGAGAAGCGACAAGGGATGCAAGCTCATAGCCGAACGGGAATGCTGCAGCAGGACCTTCAGCGGTGGTGATGTTGCCGTCAGTCTCGACAAGCTCGCGGGTGTAGTCCGCTCCCTCCAACATATCCTCGAAGCCAGGATAGCAGGCTACACGCCTGCCCTTTGCGATACCGAGCTGTCCAAGAACGACTGCAGGAGCAGCGCAGATGGCAGCGATACGCTGACCCTTTCCGTTGCGGGCAAGAAGAAGGTCGGCCAATGGCTCGCAGGCATACAGATTGGCTGCGCCAGGCATACCGCCAGGGAGGACGACAAGCTCTGCACCTTCGTAATCATTATCGTCGAAAAGGGTGTCCGCCATTATGGTTACACCATGAGAAGAGGTTACAGCCTTGCTGTCGCTGATGCTGACTGTAACGACGTCCTTGCCTGCACGGCGAAGGATGTCGATTGGGATGATAGCTTCGCTTTCTTCGAAGCCTTCTGCGAGAAATACGTAGATCATGTTATTGTTGGATTTTGTTTTTCATCTGTTCCGCAAATGCCAGGCTGACAACATTGTCTATGCTCATGCAGCATTCACGGGAGAAACTTTGTGCAGTATCGAGAATCGAGATCCATTCTTCAGGGCTGAGACCCGTTGAAAGGTCATTTCTGGTAATGCCATCCCTCACAAGCGAGTATATCACGCCGGCGTTGTAGTTATCTCCGGCGCCGATGGTGCTGACTGTATCGACTGGTTCGATGACCTGTTCCACATCGACACCGCCGTTGGCTTTCAGCCTGGTCGGCTTTGATCCGCAAGTGTAGATAAGATTCTTGCCGGCTAGAATTGGGATTTCCAGTACCTTCTCATATTCGGTCAAACCATAAACATGGAAGAAATCTTCGTTGCTGCCGCGTATTATGTCCGCAAAGGCACAGTTCTCTTCTATCGCCTGCATCAGCTGCGGAAGCTCTGCCTTGTGGGAGGGTCTGAAATTGATATCGTAGTAGATGATAGCTCCGCGGCTTCGGGCATATTCCAGCAGCGACTTGACCTTCGTACGGATGACTGGATTGACAGCGTAGTATGATCCGAACAGGACGATGTCCTCGGTGTTGATTTCCGGGATACGCATATCCGCCCTGTCGTGCGGGTGATCCTTGTAGAAAACGTAGTTGGCGTCATTCGATTCATCGAGGAAGGCAAGCGAGAGATGGCTCTTGCCTCCCCTGTCGACATCTGCCGACGAAACGCCATTCTTCTCCAGATAGGCACAGACGAGGTCGCCTATGTGGTCATCCCCTGTCTCGGAGAGGAAAGTTGCTTCAAGTCCGCAGCGGCCCATGGATATCATAGAATTGAACGTGCTGCCGCCCGGAACTGCGCTGACAGGTTTATCTTCCTTGAAGATTATGTCAAATACGGTCTCGCCTATTCCTATGACTTTCCTTTTGTGGCTCATATTCGCTTGTTTTCACAAATTTACTTATTTTTGAGAAATAGAAGCACAACCCAGCCGTGAAACGATTTCTCTCAATAGCCATTGCGATGATTGTCTCGATCTGCGCCTTTGCCCAGAACGAGGCATATTTCTGTACAAAGCCCGGGGCTGTTCTCAGGTATGAAAGGAATGAGGCCGGCAAAGAAAAGCTGGTCTATATAAGAATCCAGAAGAATACATCCTACGACGCTTCCACCGGCAAGGTCCGCTTCACGAACGACATGCTCAAACCAAATGGAGAGTCATATTTCAAGGCTCCCCTTTCGATGGAGGCTACCATAACTTCGGAGAAAGATGTAATCATGGACGTTGGCGAGTCTGCCGCCGCCATAATAAAGACTCTTATTCCAGACAAGCCGGTAAAGGCTACTGGAGGGAAATCGGTACTCAGAAGCAACATGAAGCCGGGCGACGTGCTGCCTGACGTGAACATTTCCATCAGCGCGATGGGCATGGAGTTCAAGAGCACAGTCACGGAACGCAAGGTCGTAAGATTCGAAAAGCTCAGAACCAAAGCAGGAGAATTCGACTGCGTCGTTGTCCGTGAGCATAAGACAGAAAAAGGTATGGGAATAAGCAAGGTCAAGATCAACGATACCTGGTACGCAAAGGGCGTCGGCATGATCCGTCATGACACGTATGACAAGAAGATGAAGCTCCAGACGACCGAAATCCTGACCTCGATAAAGTAACACCTGATATGAAAAAAGCTATCATCCTATCTGCGGCGCTTCTTCTCGCGATTTCAGCTTGCGCCCAGAATAATCAGCAGGAATCATTCAATCCTTATCCTGAGGGACAGCTGCAGATGGTCTATACAGCGCCAAAAGTACCATCGAAGATTGACTTTGCTGGCTCTACTGTAAACCTGAACAGCAACGATCTGCGTGAAAGGATGGACCGTGAGATGCTGGCATTCACATATGCGCACCAGAACACGATTCTCATGCTTAAGCGCACCAAGCGCATCTTCCCCCAGATCGAGCCTATCCTCAAGGAGTGCGGCATTCCTGATGACCTCAAGTATCTCATGGCCATTGAGAGCAACCTGTCGCCTACCGCGGTTTCGACCGCCGGCGCTGCAGGTCTCTGGCAGTTCATGGCTGCGACAGGCAGACAGTTCGGACTGGAGGTAAACGAGAACATCGACGAGAGATATCACATTGAGAAAGCCACCCGCGCGGCTTGCAAGTACCTTAGTGACGCTTACAAGAAATATGGCGACTGGATGACTGTTGCTGCAAGCTACAATGCGGGTCAGGGACGCATTTCCAGCGAGCTGGCCAAGCAGCAGGTCGACAGTGCAATGGACCTCTGGCTGGTCGAGGAGACAAGCCGCTACATGTTCCGCATCCTTACAGCGAAGCTTTTCCTCGAGAACCCTGCAGCCTATGGCTTCCAGCTCGAGGAGGATGACTATTATCAGTACGAAGAGCCCGAGAAGGTCATCAAGGTTACCACTACCATCCCCGACCTTGCTGCATTCGCAAAGAAGAACGGCACTACCTATCGCCAGATCAGGCTTGCAAACCCATGGCTGCGACAGACTTCCCTGCAGGACAAGTCCGGCAAGGTCTATGAAGTCGTGATTCCGAAGAATTAGAGAGTCTTTCCGTAGATTCTTCTTCTGCGATGAAGTCTTGAGTCAAAATCGCTCCAGAGGTTCTGGACAGCGTGATTGGTCTCAAGTTCAGGATTGGTCTCGGCATACTTGAAACCGGCCTTGAGCAGACGTGGGAAGATATCTGCAATCACGAGTGCAGGTACACCCTTCGACTGAAGATCCGGGTGAACCGCTATCAGCATCATGTCGATGGTATCGGTCCCCTTTGCGTACAGGGCGCGGAGCATGTGATACCAGCCGATCGGGAAAAGTTTGCCGTTGCACTTCTGGAGAGCCTTTGACATTGATGGCAACATAAGGCCAAATGCAACCAGTTCGCCCTGTTCATTCTCGATGAATGAAACGAAGTCGAGGTTGACCATTGAAAGATATGCATCGACATACTGCTTCATCTGCTTCTCCGAAAGCTGAGAGTAGCCGAAAAGAACGCAATAGGTCTTGTTGACCAGGTCGAACAGCTTGTAGCCGATGCCTTTCGAGGTGATGTCCTTCTTGGTATAGCGTACCGTATGCAGACCGCATCTGTCCATAACGATCTTCGAGAATCTGGAAATCTTATCTGTGAGCGCATCAGGAAGCGTTATCCTTCTTTCAACCCAGTCGGTCACCTTGGCATAGCCCAGCTTCTCCATATGTGCCATGTAATACGGGTGATTGTAGAACGTGATCATGGTACCGAGTTCCTCGAAACCATCAACCAGCATGCCTTCAGTGTCGAAGTCGGTGAATCCAAGAGGTCCTTCGATTTCCTCCATGCCTCTTTCCCTTGCCCACTTTTCCACCGTCTCCATCAATGCAGAAGAGACTTCCTCGTCATCGATGAAGTCAATCCATCCGAAACGTGCGGAATTCTTCTTCCAGGCTTCATTTGCACGAGGATTCAGGATTGCAGCGATCCTGCCAACCAGCTTGCCGTCCTTGTAGGCGAGGAAGAAGTCTGCATCACAGAATTCAAAAGCGGCATTGTATGACTTGTCGAAGGTCTTGGCATCATCCGCAGCCAAGGTCGGAACGTAATATGGATTGCCTTTGTATAGAGTGTTTGGGTATTCTGCGAATAGTCTGAGCTGCTTGCGTGTTTCAGCTTTTATGATGGTTATCATCAGGTTCGATGGTTCTAGAGATTGAATGATCTTGACACAGGGAAAAGGCCATAGAGGCCTCCTGTATGGATGAAGAGGATGTTCTTCGCGCCGCGGAGGCTGCCTCCCTCCTGGAGCTCGTTCCACAGACCGTATGTCGCCTTGCCTGTATAAACGGGATCGAATACAACACCTTCCATGCGAGCGATGTTCTTTATATGCTCCAGCTCCTCAGGTCTGCTGAGGGCGTAACCTATGCCGACATATCCGTCATTGATCTCGAAATTCTCTGGTTTGAGGGTTGCCGTGCACTCATCTGCCTTTCCCTGGCTGATCTCGCCCTGTTCGACAAGATAAGGAAGGGCCTCAAGCGAAATCTTGTGGCAATAATTCTGGAAATACTTCACGTCATCGCAGACAGCCATGGCGACGATGCGTCTGCCATAGCCGCCGAGAATGTTTGCGAGATTCAGTCCGGCTGCGGTTCCGCCCGAACCTGTAGCGATCACGATGGTATCGAACTCGATGCCGAGTTCCTTTTCCTGTTCCAGGATTTCATGGAATGCATTGTAATATCCGAGAGTTCCGACTCCGTTCGATGCGCCTTCGGGGATGATGTATGGATGATAGCCTTGCTTGCGGTACTCCTCGGCCATAGCAGCCATGATTTCATTGCGGCTGTTGCTGTATTCCTCCCTGTTACAGAATCTTACATCCGCGCCCATGAGGAGGTCAAGGAAATAATTACCTTCTACCGGAGGCTGTTCGCTGATACGGAGAAGAACCGCCGACTTCAAACCATAGTATGTCGCAACGGCAACAGTGGCGCGGCAGTGGTTGCTCTGGATGCCTCCCGTAGTGATGAGGAGGTCTGCACCCTGCTGAAGGGCTTCCTGGACTGAGAATTCAAGCTTTCTGATCTTGTTGCCGGACCATTCGCTTCCGGTCTGGTCGTCTCGCTTGATATAGATATTGCTGTCGAGTGCCTTGGACAGCCTTTCAAGCTTCTGGATCTTGGTCGGCAGGTTTGCCAACGACAGTTTTTTCATCAATGTGTATTATTATGCGGTTCGATGCTTCAAGAATCAAAAGTAAGAAAAAAAGCCGGATCCAAAGTCATTTTCGACCTTTTATGACATCGCCGTCGACGATAAGGATATCCATAGGCCTGTCCCATGCATCCATAGGTACGGTTTCGACAAGCTGCCATGAAAAAGCGACACCGATTTTCACTGCAGCGATCTTTGAAAGTGTCCTGTCATAATAGCCTTTGCCACGTCCAAGCCGGCCTCCATTTCTGTCGAATGCGACTCCGGGAACGATCACAAGGTCGATCGAGGATGGGGCGACATCGGGAGCATCGGCGGCTGGTTCCATGATTCCGGCATAGCCTGGAACGAGCCTTCCAGGAACATACTCCTTCAGCAGCAGATCGTCGCCGCAGACCAGAGGAAGGACGACTTTCCTGCCAGGCATGTCCATCAGAGCGGCAAGGTCGACCTCTCCCGGGAGAGCACAGTAAAGCATGACAGTACCGGCATTCTGCCACTCGGGAAGCGAAACGACCGCATTGATGATACTTGACGGATCCGGGTGTGGATCTGCCTCTCTCAATGCCTTTATCCGGCGTCTGATCTCTCTTTTGATATCGTCAGTCGACATGTATGGGGAAATGTTCTCATACAAATATAGGCATTCTATGCAAAAGAGATTATATTTGTAGATACACGTAAAAAAACACCGCATGAAAAGATTCTTGATCGTGCTGATGGTGGCAGTGCTCTCCATCGGACAGGCACAGGCCCAGAAGGCAAAGCTCTATGATGAGACAATAGATCCGATCGCCCAGATAAACACAGCTGTGTCAAAGGCAAAGGCGTCCAACAAGTATGTCATCTGTCAGGTCGGCGGCAACTGGTGCATCTGGTGTCTGCGCTTCGCAGATTTCATCACCAAGGATTCTGAGATAAAATCAGTCATCGACAAGAACTACGTGTACATCCATGTAAACTATCCTCGCAAGGATGCATCCCAGAAGCTTACCGACAAGATTTCCAACGCTGGTCGTTTCGGATATCCGGCCCTGGTCGTCATGAACGACAAGGGTGATGTCATTCACATCCAGGACAGCAGCTTCCTCGAGGTTGGTGATGGCTACGACAAGGACAAGGTGCTCCGTTTCCTCAATGGTTGGACTCCTAAGGCTGTCAGCGGTAAATAGTCATGGGCAAGCTCATCAAACTGGCAATCTTTGCGGGCATCGCGATCTCCGTTGGAGGTACCGTCTTCCTCAATGTAGGAGGATTGGCCGGTGCCGTTCTTTTCAGCTTCGGACTCATCACGGTAATCCATTACAAGCTCAAGCTGTACACCGGAACAGCCGGTTTTGTTACTAAAGACAGCTGGGGCCAGCTTGGAATCATCCTCCTCTTCAACATCATCGGATGCCTTGCATCCGCACTCCTGGTCCGTACCGGAGCGCCGCAGCTGGTCGATGCGGCTGACGCCATAGTGGCAAAGCGCATCGCTGCCGGTCCTGTCCGCTGTGGACTCATGGGCATAGGCTGCGGACTGATCATGACCACCGCCGTCCAGTTCGGCAGGAAGGGAGAGTGGCTGCCGCTTCTGTTCGGCGTGCCTGTATTCATTCTCTGTGGTTTCACCCACTGCATCGCAGATGCCTTCTACTATTGCATGGCTTCGATCGACATGCTTGCCGGGAATGCGGGCATGATCCTTCTGACATATATCCTGGTCGTTATCGGAAATCTGGCTGGCTGCAACCTGTACAGGCTTTTCGTCGACAAGGAAGACCTTTAACTGAACAATCAAAATAAAACAAACGATATGAAAAGATCTCTTATCATCGCATGCGTTACCATCCTCAGCATGGTATGCGCTGCCAGTGCATTCGCCCAGCCTCGTTTTTCGAGGAATGAGGTAATCGAAATCTGGCCAAACGGCGCGCCGAACTCTAACGGTGACACTTCTGCCGACGCTCCTGTCGCAAAGCTTACCATCTATCCGGCAATGAAGCCTAACGGCCAGGCTATTCTCTGCCTCCCTGGCGGCGGCTATGCAATGCTTTCAAAGACTCATGAGGGCGGCGACATGGCTACATGGTTCAACTCCATGGGCGTCACCTTCGCACTTCTCGAGTACCGTCTCCCTAAGGGACACAAGGAAATTCCTCTCAGCGATGCACAGCAGGCAATGCGTCTCCTCCGCGAGCGTGCTGAGAAGCTCGGCATCACCAAGCTCGGCGTTCTCGGCTGTTCTGCAGGCGGTCACCTCACATCGACCGTTGCAACCCATTATGTAGACGCTGCGACCAAGCCAGACTTCCAGATTCTCTTCTACCCTGTGATCACCATGGACAAGGCTTACACCCACATGAGCTCACACGACCTTCTCCTCGGCGAGAATGCAAGCGAGGCTGACGAGATCCTGTTCAGCAACGAGAAGCAGGTTACCCCTGACACCTGTCCTGCATTCATCATGCACAGCACCGACGACACCCTCGTTCCTGTGAAGAACAGCCTTCTCTACTACGAGGCACTCGTGAAGAACAAGGTATCGGCTACCATGCACATATACCCTGTCGGCGGACACGGCTGGGGCATCGGCGACCGCTTCCCTTACAAGAGCGACTGGCAGGCTGACCTCGAGCGTTGGCTCAGAATCGAAATCGGATACTAACAGATACCTACCATGAATTTTCTTGAAGAAAAAATCCTTGAAGATGGAAAGATCTATGAGGGCAATGTCCTCAAGGTAGACAACTTTCTCAATCACCAGATCGACATCGACATCATGCGCCAGATTGCATACGAGTTCAAGCGCAGATTCAAAGGCAAGCCTGTAACCAAGGTTCTCACCATCGAGGCCAGCGGCATCGCTATCGCTACAATGCTTGCAGATCTGTATGATGTACCTGTTGTATTCGCGAAGAAGGGCATCACCGTAAACAGCACTGATGACAAATACATGTCACAGGCATATTCCTTCACCCACAAGCACATGAACAACGTGTTCGTATCACGCCCTTACCTGTCATCAGGCGACAAGGTGCTGATCGTGGATGACTTCCTTGCCGACGGTGAGGCTGCAAAGGCTCTCATCGACATCGTCAACCAGGCTGGCGGCACCGTCACCGGCATCGGTGTTGCGATCGAGAAGGGCGTCCAGAACGGAGGAAAGAAGCTCCGCGAGGCTGGCTACCATCTCGAGTCGATTGCAATCATCGACGAGATGGACTATAAGACCCAGACCATCAAGTTCAGACAGTAACAAAAACCATCAACCTTATGAGTAACAAGAGTAATCTTTATCAGCTGGACGGCAGGGTTCCTGTAGCTCAGGCCATTCCATTCGGACTCCAGCACGTGCTCGCAATGTTCGTGAGCAACATCACACCTATCATCATCCTCGCAGGTATCGTAGGTCTTGACCAGGGCATGAGCGGAGCACTTGTCCAGAACTGTATGGTCATCGCCGGTATCGGTACACTCGTTCAGCTCTTCCCTATCTGGAAGATCGGTTCAAGGCTTCCTATCGTGATGGGTATCAGCTTCACCTTCCTTTCACTTGCAATCGGAATCGCAACCACCCAGGGCATGGGTGTCCTCATGGGAGCTGTCATCATCGGCGGTCTCGTAGAGGGTCTTCTCGGTCTCTTCGCAAAGTACTGGATCAAGATAATCTCTCCTGTAGTTGCAGCTACCGTCGTTATCGCCATCGGTTTCTCACTCCTTCCTATCGGTGCGAACTCATTCGCAGGCGGTCAGGATGCAGCTGATTTCGGCGCTGCACACAACTGGATCGTAGGTACCGTCACCCTTCTCGTCTGCATGGGATGCCAGGTTTTCGCAAAGGGTTTCCTCCGTTCGCTTTCAGTGCTCATCGGCCTAATCGTGGGTTATATCCTTTCAGTATGCATGGGTATGGTTGACTTCTCAGGCCTCTCTGGCTGCGGATTCATCTCACTTCCAAAGATCCTTCCATTCGCTCCTGAGTTCAACCTCGGTGCAATCCTCTCGATCATCGCGATCTTCCTCGTTTCCGCTACCGAGACAATCGGTGACACCACCGCTCTCGCTTCCAGCGCTCTTGGACGCGGCATCAAGGAGGAGGAGATTTCAGGATCAATCGCCTGCGACGGTTTCGTCAGCACCATCGCCGGTGTCTTCGGCTGTACCCCTATCACTTCATTCAGCCAGAACGTAGGTCTTGCTGCAATGTCAAAGGTTGTCAACCGCTTCGCAATCGCTACCGGTGCAATCATCATGGTTGTCGGAGGTATCTTCCCTGCAGTAGGTGTTGTTCTCACCACCATTCCTCAGGCCGTTCTCGGTGGATGTACCATCATGATGTTCGGTTCAATCCTTTTCGCAGGTTTCGGCATGATGGCAAAGTGCGGCTTCAGCCAGCGCAACATGATCATCGTTTCTACCGCGCTCAGCGTAGGTCTTGGCTTCACCGCAGCATCAGAGATGTTCAACATCTTCCCTGACATCATCCGCACCGTATTTGCAGACAACTGCGTTGCAGTGGTATTCCTTATCGCTGTAATCCTGAACCTTGCACTTCCAAAGGAGCTGGAAGCATAGTTCGCATATAGAATAGTCGCGTACCCGAAGCGCTACTTCTTCCTGACGCCTCTTACGGCTTCCGCCTCGAGAGGATTGTCTGGCCAGGAGTGCTTCGGGTACCGTCTTTTCAGATCCTTCCTGACTTCGAAGTAAGTATTATCCCAAAAGCTCCTCAGGTCGCCGGTCAGCTGGACAGGCTTGAAGCCAGGCGAAAGAAGCTCCATCAGGACCGGACGGCGGCCTGCGTCGACACGTGGAGTATCGACAAGACCGAAGCATTCCTGCAGGCGCACACGAAGGACCGGAGCTTCGGCTCCCTGGCGGTATTCGACACGTATCCTGCTTCCCGTAGGCACTTCGATATGGGATGGAGCCAGTCTTTCCACTTCCTTGCGCTGATCGTATTCAAGAAGGCTCCATAGCGCTTCCACAAGATCTATCTTCTTCAGTTCAGCCACAGTCCTGGCCTTGCCGATGAACATGGGGAGCCAGTCACCGGCGCGTTCAAGAATGGCCGAGGTCGACAGGTCCGGCAGTTCCATTTCAGGATGCCAGTCAGCCACGCATGCGACCCTGCGCTGCAGATTGCCCACCTCGTCCGAAAAATCGAACATGGATGTTCCTTCCTTGCGGCAGGCTTCGCAGATTACATCGACGATCTTGTCACGGGAACAATCTACCGGAGAGGCATCGAGAACCAGACGGCCGATACGCTGTTCTTTCCGAGCAACGACACTCCCCTTTCTGGAATCCCACGAGACGTTCTCGAACGGCTTTGCCATAAGCCTGAGGTCTTCCTCATGTATAGGTGCAGCAAGGAAGACACGGCCATCCGCCCAGGGGCGTGAGTTCAGACTGGCAACTGCAATCCAAGTGTAGGAATTCATGACGTCGGACTGTTCCAGTCGGACAGTCTCACCGCCTGCCATCTGGTAGCGGCAGTTCTCATTCATTTCCTTGGCGACCCTTTCCGGATAAGCCAGGGCAACGATCTTTCCGACTGAATATGGGTCCGGATCGGTATTATCCTCTTCGACATGGACAAGCGAACGGTACTGCTGGGCGACCATGGATATGCGCGACCATCGACCGGCTGACGCATTGCGGCGTGCCTGTCTAAGCCTTGACACCCGCAGGTCCAGAGATGATCCGGATTCCTCTGTCGCAAGAGGATCCTTTTCCTCCAGAACAGCTGCGACGTCTGCGGCAAGGGCGCGCAGACCTGCATCTTCCGATGCGATGAGCATCTGAGCAACACGCGGATGGCATGGCAGTGCAGCTAGTCTGCGGCCATGGGCTGTAATATGTCCCTTTTCATCCAAAGCGCCAAGGGAAAGAAGCAATGAGCATGCTGATGATATACTTGCCGAAGGAGGCGGAGTCAGCCAAGGAAGGGCACATGGATCAGGTTCTCCCCATGCGGCAATATCCAAACAGAGGCCGCAAAGATCCGCATCCAGTATCTCCGGGGTTCTGGTCTCTGACATTGAACGTTCTGTGGCTGCTGACCAAAGCCTGTGACATGTTCCAGCGGCAACACGTCCAGCACGGCCACTTCGCTGAGTCGCCATATCCTTGCTGATGCGGACTGTCGCAAGAACATCCAGTCCGGTGCGGCCGTCATGAATGAGCTTGCGGCAAAGGCCGGAATCTATGACGATACGTACACCTTCTATGGTCAGTGACGTTTCAGCTATCGGGGTAGCCAGAACGACCTTGCGTTTTCCCGGTTCGCTTGGAGCTATTGCCCTTCTCTGTTCATTCTGGGGCAGGTTTCCATACAATGGACATATATCCGTACTGCCGAGAGAATCTCCGATCAAGGCCTGACAGCGGCGGATATCGGCCTCACCAGGCAGGAAGGCCAGAATATCTCCTTCTTCCTCCCGATGCGCGCGGCTGATGGCTCTGGTAACCGCTTCCGCGGCATTTTCGGGAGTCGCTTCCTCATTTCCGTAGACAATGTCGACTGGGAACATCCGGCCCTTGCTTTCGACAAGAGGAGCATCCAAGGCCTTGCAGATGGCCTCGGCATCGATGGTCGCCGACATTATGAGAATCTTAAGGTCCGGGCGCAGCAGGTTGCGGCACTCCATCGCCAGGGCAAGAGAGATCTCGCTGCTCAGGCTTCGCTCATGGAACTCATCGAATATCAGAACGGATACACCGTCAAGCCCAGGATCGTCCACAAGCATTCTGGTCAGAATGCCTTCTGTGAGGACCTCGATGCGGGTCCGGGAAGATACCTTGGTCTCAAAACGTATGCGATAGCCTACCTTTCCTCCGACCTTGTCGTCGGAAAGGAAAGACATGCGCTCCGCGACCTGGCGGGCAGCGATTCGTCTGGGCTCGAGCATGAGCACCTTTCCTCCATCACCAAGGGAATCAAGCACGGCAAGAGGAAGCATCGTCGATTTGCCGGCACCAGGAGGCGCTGTAACGACCACTATCCCCTTCTCTTTGAGAAGCTGGCAGGCCTGCCCGCTTATTTCCTCGACAGGAAGCATCTGAGACCCGGATTGGAAGCTGACCTGTTAAAGCGGGTCAATATTGCACATTACGTGATAAATCTGCTTCTGCCACCAAGGCCAGTCGTGGTCCGAATCATGTCCCCAGTAGTCAAACCATGCCGGAACATGTTTCTGGCAGAGAATGGTGTCGAGTTCACGGGTCGAGTCAAGGGTGATGTCCTCCCAGCGTCCCTGTCCTATGGTCACGACAATCCTGCGGTGACGGTACATGTCCATCCATGGGTGATCCTCTGGCATGTTGCGGAGGAAGTCCTGTGGAGAATTTGCATAGGTAAGGTCATCAGAATAGTATGGGAAGCTGTCGCGGGTATGGTACAGGCCCGACATGGCAATAAGGGTGTCGAAGATATCCGGACGGCGGAAGAAGAAGTTCGCCGCATGGAGTGCTCCGAGCGAGCATCCCGTCACCATGAAGGTCTCATCATCCCAATAGCGGATATTCGGCATCAGCTCGTCGATGATGTAGTGGAACCAGCGCTCATGCTGTTCAATGCGCCAGCGGCAGTCTCCACCCATATTCGACCAGGTCTCCCAGTCGATGCCGTCAACGCATATGACGCGAAGCCTGCCGGCTTCGATCCATGGAGTGAGCTGATGGATCATTCCACGCTCTGCGTAGTCGAAGAATCGTCCGTCCTGGGACGGGAATGCAATCATTCCGTGACCGCCGTCTCCATAGATCTTGTACTCCATGTCGCGGTTCAGGTTATGGCTGTACCACTTGTGATACTGTACGTTCATGGCTTAGATTCTATCGTAAATATCGTCGAGGAATGCATTCATCTCTGCCTCGGTCTTGAAGCGGGCGATGTATGACTGATTGCCCATGGCTGCCGAAAGAGCGTCAGGAACACGGTCCCACTGCATAAGGTTGGCAGCATACTTGGACATCATCGCAGCATGGTCCAGACGGTACTGGACGCCGTCGCGACGACCTGCGAATGCACAATAATAGTCTTCATGCTCTTCAGGGAGTTCAGTCTTGTCGAAGGCGATCATGTCTGCCCAGATCTTGTATACGTCGAGCGAATGAGCATAATTCAGCATATCAGGGGTAAAGCCGCCTCCTGGACGCATGTTGACCTCGAGAGCAACGAAATCTCCAACATTGCCGAGACCGCGATGAGCACGGTCGAGGCGGAAGAACTCCAGATGGACAAAGCGGCTGCGTACGTCAAATGCCTTTATTGTCTGACGACCCCAGTAACGGAGATTCTCGTTCATTTCCTTCTCGACATTGTAGACTGAATCGAGATTGTTCTTAACGATATCCGCGATAGAAGGAGGACACACGCTCATGGATTCGAAAAGAGGCTTTCCCTTCGAGTCGATGATTGCATCATAGTCACAGATGTCTCCGGTTACGTATTCCTCGATGACATACTGGTCTGCATGGATGTTATCCTTATAGAAAGCTTCAAGTTCAGCTTCGCTTTCAAGCTTGTATGTGCCATTCGCTCCTACACCTACGTCAGGCTTTGCGAAAAGCGGATAGCCGGCATCCTCGGAGAAGCGCTTGACAGCCTCGAGACCTTCGGCAGCCTTGATCTGACGGGCGGTACGGATATGACCGAGTGCATAGTATTTCTTCATCTCGGATTTCTCCTTGATGGCATCGATCTTATCAGACTTGAGGCCGGTGTTGATATTGAAGTCGGTGCGCAGCCTTGCATCCTGTTCGAGCCAGTATTCGTTGTTTGACTCAAGCCAGTCGATACGGCCATGTTTCCATGCAAAATGAGCCACACCGCGGTATACCTCGTCGTAATTCTCAAGATTTGAGACCTTGTAGTATTCGCCGAGAGCCGCCTTGAGCTCAGGCCTCAGTTCATCATAAGGCTGATCGCCGATGCCGAGGACATTGACACCGTTGCGCTTCAGCGCAGCACAGAACTTCCATGCTGCATCGGGGAAATTTGGGGAAATATAGACAAAGTTCATTCTATAGTGTTTTATTCTATTGTCGGGATTGTCGGGATTGTCGAGATTCTCTGGAGTCTTCCATTTGGAAGAATCAGCTTTCTCTCGTTGTCGTGGCAGACAAGCCTGAGCTTGCCGTCCTTCATCCTGTAAGCCTTGCCGCGGAGTTCGGTCCTGTCGCCCTCGATAAGGAAATATGAGCCGTCGGGAAGGCACCAGACTGGATGCATCCAGCTGTGGCCGGCCACTATGTCATCTACAAGCTTACGGCCGTCAAGGGTAGCCTTCTTCAATGTCTGGAAATGTGGAAGGATATTGACATTCGTCAGACCCAGTCCTTCCATGTGAATCTGATAATCCGGATCAAGAGACTCTCCTTCCAGTTCAGGAGAAGAGTATACAGTCTCGGCACAGTTCATCGATCCTGCACTGATGGTGAGCATAAGGCCGTCAAACGAGCTCAGTCTCCACTTCAGATGAAGGTCATTGAAGAACCTGTTCTCAGTCGGAACGTGGCCGCCACAGAGGATTATGAAATTGGCGCGGCGCAGCATGCGGCCGACGCTGTTCTGTGTCCTTCTGTCCAGTACCTTGAACTCTTTGAACGGAAGGTCTGCGCGGTCGAAGCATTCACGTATCTCCCAAGCCATCCTATCGGTGATTTCCACGTCATCAGGATATGACGACACCATGACGCACCTGATGGGACCGACAAGAGAGTCCTTCAGTTCGTCAAGAAGACCGTTGGCAGGATTGAGATCTCCAGCCCAACCAAGAGTATGACTGCTGGTAAGGAGTATCTTCATCTACTTTACCTCCTTGTAGTTCTGTACAAGAGTAGCCTTGATGATGTGGATATCGTTAAGAGGACGGTCGAGCGAGTCTGTTGCGACCTTGGTGATGCTGTCGACAACATCCATTCCCTCGAGAACCTGTCCGAACACGGTATAGCTGTAGTCAAGGTGAGCGGCGCCGCCTTCGGTCTTGTAGACCTCGCGCATCTCCGGTGTAAGAACACCCTGGCCATTGGTCCACTCGGTGATACGCGCCTGAGCGCGGTCAAGTTCCTCGTCGGTATATACCTTGCCGGTGATGATGGTCCACTGGTGCATCGAACTCTTCTTCTCAGGGTTGAAATCGTCACCCTGGCGCGCTGCGTTAAGCATGCCGCGGCGATGGAAGAACTGTGGGGCGCGGAACTCGGCCGGAACCCAGTTCTCCTCCATCTGGTCTTCAACCGGGCCTTCTCCAAGAGCCTCTCCTGGAAGTGCGTGGCGGCTGGTTGAGTCACCTGTCTGGGCAAGGAATCCGTCGATTACACGATGCCAGAGAATTCCGTCAAATGCGCCGTTCTCTACATGCTTGATGAAATTGTCACGGTGAAGCGGAGTCTCATTGAGAAGCTCAACGAGGATATCACCCATATCTGTCTCTATCTTTACCTGTGCGCGCTTCTCTACAGGAGCGCTGCATGCTGCGGCAATACAAAGCGCAGCGAAAAGAATCATTATCTTCTTCATTGTTTATTTCTGTTTTGATAATCTGTTCATGATAAGTGCGATTGCGCCGTCTCCGGTAACATTGCAGGCAGTTCCGAAGCTGTCCATTGCGATGTACAGTGTAATCATCATTGCCTGCTCGGCAGCATCGAAGCCCAGCATGCTCTCAAGGACACCGAGAGCGGCCATGATAGCACCGCCAGGCACTCCTGGAGCAGCCACCATGGTGACACCGAGCATCATGATGAATCCGAGCATCATAGGGAAATCGAAGCCATGTCCGGTCATTATCATCAAGGCAATTGCACACGAGGTGATCTTAAGTGTGCTTCCGGACAAGTGTATGGTCGCACAAAGTGGCACGACAAAGCCAGCGATACGCTCATCGACACCGTTCGAGATGGTTTGGCGCAAAGTCACAGGGATGGTCGCAGCCGATGATGAAGTTCCAAGTGCGGTGAAGTATGCAGGCAACATCCTGAAAAGAGATTTCAGCGGATTGCGTCCCGATACAAGTCCGGCTATGCAGTACTGGAGTATGAGAAGGACAATCGTCATGCTGAAGATGATGACAATGACCTTTATGAATGCAAGAAGGACTGTTCCAACCTTGCCGACTGCTGCCATATCCATGAAGAGACCGAATATGTATATCGGCAGCAACGGAATAATGACATTCGAGATAGTACTTTCGATAATGTTCCTGAATTCTCCGAATGCCTTCCTTATTGCTGTAGCATCAAAAGCAGCAATGCCGAGTCCCAGCATGAACGAAAGCACAAGCGAGGTCATGACCTCCATGAGTGGAGGTATCTGGATTGAGAAGAAAGCAGGGAACGAGACTCCGCTGTCTTCCAGAACTGTCATTGCAGTACCGGAAAGAAGCTTCGGGAACCAGGCCGAGCTGAACATATAGGCGAATGATCCGGACAGGACTGTGAATCCGTATGCTATGGCCGCAGTTGTAAGAAGCATGCGTCCGGCCTGTCTTCCGATATCAGAGATAGCAGGAACAACCATTCCGATGATGATAAGCGGAATGATGAACTTGAGAAGCTGGTCAAAGATGCCGTTGAAGGTATTCAGTGTGCGGACAAGCCAGCCTGGGGCGACCAGACCGATGCCGACGCCAAGAATGATCGCCGCGACAACCTTGACGAGCAGAGGAATATTCTTGTAGCTTGGAATCTTCATTTCATGATTACAGCCCCGGCATGGATGTCGAGGCTGATGATATTAGTCAAGTGGCATGTATGGGATATGGCTGTCGTCCTGTGCTGCACTGAGTGCGATGATCGCTGTGATTGCGGCATCGATGGTCAGGTCATCAAGGCTGAGACGCTCCCATGTATCCATGATGGTGTGGTATGTACGGTTGTACTCGATCTCATCCTGGATGAACTGATATGCAGGGAGACCGATGCGTGTGAACATCACATGGTCTGTACTGCCGGTGCTGCGGAGGGTCAGATAGTTGAATCCGAGAGACTCGACAGGCTCCATCCACGCTTTCCAGTAAGGAACGGCCATATCGTTATGCTCGAGATATACTCCGCGGAAACGGCCGCTGCCGTTATCCATATTGAGATAAAGTGCAAACTTGTCATAGCCACTCTTCTTCTTGTTCTTCTCAGAGTCATAAAGGTAGCTGGCTGCATAGCCGCGTGAGCCATAGAGGCCCTGTTCCTCACCGCCCCAGAGAGCAAGACGGATGGTTCTGCGAGGCTTGATGCCGCTCTCCTTGATAATGCGGAGGGCTTCAGTCATCACAATACAGCCTGAAGCATTGTCTGCAGCACCGGTACCGCCATGCCATGAGTCAAAATGACCACCGATAAGAACCACCTCATCCTTGAGCTTAGGATCGGTTCCAGGAATCTCGGCAATGACATTGTTCACCTGCTGGTTGTCGGTGAAGACGTTGTTGATCTCCATTTCCATCTCTACAGGCTCACCCATTCTAAGAAGACGGCACATACGGCCATGGTCCTCGATAGGAAGATACATCTGGGTTGTTGGATATGGATCGCCGACCTTGTAGCTGACGCTTGTCGCACCTGGGACATTGAATGATCCGCTGCCTCTTACAATGGCGACAACGCCTTCCTGTGCAAGAAGGGCCGGAAGATTGCGGCGGAACATATATGTTTCATACACTATGACTGAGCTTCCTCCGCCTGATGCAGGGTGTTCCCATTCAACACCTGGACGAGGGTCGCGGGCGATCTCCTGAAGCTCTTCTTCAGTATAGCGATGTGCAAGAGGCTCGTATGAAACCTCGTATGTCTGGCTCTCGGGAACGAGTGCGATCTTGCCCTGAAGCTTTCCCTTGAACTTTTCGTTAAACTCGGCCATATTCTCTGCATCGACAAGTACGCACTCCCCTTTCACGAGGCCGTTTGTGCCGGCTGTCCATCCGAGAGGATTTGCTGTAAATGCACAGTAGTAGGGCTTTGTCATTGCGACATATGTCTTCTCATTGTCCCAACCTCCCTTGGCGAAGTCCACGGCTTTCTCTACATGAGCATTTGCAAAGCCAAGTTCCTTGAGCTTGGCAATCATAAGCTGCTCTGCACGGAGATTCTGCTTTGACGCAACAAGACGCGAACCCATGAGGTCGGTCATATACATTGACAAAGGCTTGATCTGAGAATGATCGAAAGCTTCAGTCTTGAGTTTGTAGACAGCCTCTCCAGGAAGAGCCTGCTGGGCATTCGCCTGAACTCCCATAAGCGGAAGTGCGAGGGCTGCTGTGCCAAGAATTCTGCTGATTCTTTTCATGATATACGGTTGATTAATTGTTTTTGCTGATTGCCTTGTCATAGATGAAGAGTGCGATCACGGCTGCGAGTCCGATGCCGAAAATGACCATCCACATATTCGAAGGGCTGTATGTGTCCCAGAGAACCTGGGTAAAGTCGGCTACATTCAAGCCTGATGCCGACGCAGCCTGCTCGATATATGCATTGCTGCTAAGGCCGTCAGGAATGCTGAGTGCGTTGTCTGCAACATATCTGTGGGCAAGTTCCACCTTGTCCGCGATACTCTGGTATACGCTTCCGGAGATGACTCCGGCAAGGACGTTGCCGATGAATACAGGAATGAATGAATATCCCATATAGAGCGCTTTCTTGTCGTGCGGCGCGATGAGGCCGATGTATTCGGTAATCTTCGGCGATCCAGCCATCTCTCCTACCGAGAATACGAAGATTACAGCGATGAGGAAGAACACATTCCTCGTGAAGAGGGTAAGCGCCATGCCGAGAGAGCAAAGCAGGAATCCGCCCATCATGGATCTGAGAGGTTTGAACTTCATCACGATCGATGATACGAGGACCTGGAATATGATGATGTAAAGAGCATCGACATTGGTAATGAACTCTGCATCCATAACTCCCGGTTCAGGGCTGTAGTTGTTGCTGAAGAAAGGAGCGTGCTGAACGAAGAAGTTATAGAGCGATGAAGTGTCTACCCACTGAGAAACAAATACAGGCAGCGTGAAGAAAAGCTGGTTGTACATGGTCCAGAATCCTGCGATGATGAGCAGGAAGATGACGAACTTGAAATCCTTGAAGATTGTCGCCATATTGACGAAGATAGCCTTGAGCGAATCCGCAAGAGGGGTTTTCTCAACCTTGCCATCTTCACGTCCAGGCTCCTTGTAGAACAAAAGGAGTATGTAGTTGAGAAGGATGGTTCCGGCCGAGATGTAGAAAATCATCTCCGAACGGTCCTTGAAAAGGAGAGCTACCATCGGGCCGATGAAGGCTCCGATATTGACTATCATGTAGAATACGCCGAAGCCGATGGACGAATTGCTGTCGTTCGTCGTCTTTGCAACGGTAGCAGAGACGATAGGCTTGAAGAGAGCAGCTCCGAGGGCAAGGTAGATGTACATCAGGAAGACTCCTGTAAAGCTATGAAACTGCGGCAGAAGCACGAATGCAGAAGCATAGACGGCAAATGCGACAGCAAGGACCTTCTTGTAGCCGAATCGGTCCGCGATGGCTCCTGTCACGACAGGAAGGAAATAGAGAATACCTGTACCGACACCCATGATGGTTCCTTTCTGGGCCTGGGAGAACTCCAAGCCGCCCAGATCGGATGAGCTGGTCAGGTAATTTGCAAAGAGCATGAAGAAGCCATACCAGGCCCAACGCTCAAGGAGTTCAATACAGTTGGCGACCCAGAAGGTACGAGGAAACTGGCCGATCTTAGATCGAGAGGACTGCGAGGACATCTATGAGTTCTTTTGCTACAGGTTTTGCGTACTTGATTGCTCTACTGAACGGAATGTATACGATTTCATCCCTTGAAATGCCGACCATGACATTGCGCTGACCCTCCTTGAGGGCGGTTATGCTGGCAGCACCCATGCGGGACGCGATGATACGGTCGAATGCACTAGGCTTGCCTCCGCGCTGGAGATGGCCAAGGATGGTAACGCGGACATCATACTGCGGATACTCCTTGCGGACGCGCTCGGCATAGTACATAGCGCCACCGTTGCCGACCTTTGGGCTCTCGGATACCAGGACGATGCTGGAGTTCTTGCTCTTGCGGATTCCGCGGCCGATGAAGTTGGCCAGCTGGTCGATGTTGGACATGTCCTCAGGGATGATGGCAGCCTCCGCTCCAGATGCGATTGCACTGTTCTGGGTAAGGAAGCCTGCATCGCGGCCCATGACCTCGACGAAGAAGATGCGGTCGTGGGAGGTCGCTGTGTCGCGGATCTTGTCCACGCACTCCACGATGGTATTGAGAGCTGTATCGTATCCAATGGTATAGTCTGTTCCGTACAGGTCATTGTCGATTGTTCCAGGAAGGCCGATACATGGAATATCGTACTCCTGCGCAAGAATCTGGGCGCCTGCGAGAGAACCGTTGCCTCCGATGACGATGAGGGCATCGATTCCATGCTTTTTGATGTTCTCGAATGCCTTTGCCCTTCCCTCTTCAGTCATGAATTCCTTAGAACGTGCGGTCTTGAGGATGGTTCCTCCGCGCTGGATGGTGTTGCTGACACTTGCGCTGGTGAATTCGATGATATCGTCGTTGATGAGACCTTCGTATCCACGGTAGATACCCATGACCTTCCATCCCTCGTAGATTGCGGCACGAGTCACCGCGCGGATGGCAGCGTTCATTCCCGGCGCATCACCTCCAGAGGTAAGGACACCGACAGTATTAATCTTTGCCATAATGAGTCAAGTTGTTTTAATCTTGCGAATTTAATAAAAATTTGACTCATAACGGAAAAAAGCCGCCCACGAATTAGTCATGGACGGCTTAAAAAAATATGTTGAATGTTTATGATCTTCTCTTCACGGTCACGTTTGCAAGCTTCTCCCAATACTGGATGATGCCGCAGTGGTCATCATTTACATGGCCGTCGCACTTGCATGCCTTGAAGGCCTCGAGCACCATGGTTGAAAGTGGAATAGGTGCATCGCATGCGAGGGCTGCGTCACGTACGTTGAGCATATCCTTGGTGTGCATCCAGATAGGGCCGCCCGGCTTGAAGTTGCGGTCGAGGATACGGTCCATCTTTGCATCAAGGACTGTTGAACCTGCAAGACCGCCACGGATAGCCTGGTATACCTTCTCAGGATCGGCTCCTGCCTTCTCTGCGAATACCATAGCCTCACCTACAGCTGCGAGGTGGAGAGCTACCATGATCTGATTTGCGAGCTTGCAGACATTTCCGCTGCCGATCTCGCCCACGAGGGTAACGTCATGACCCATTGCGTGGAATACGTCATCCATGGCGTCGAATACTTCCTGCTTGCCACCGACCATGATTGACATGGTTCCATCGATAGCCTTAGGCTCACCTCCGCTTACAGGAGCGTCAAGCATCTCGACACCCTTTTCTGCCATCATCTCGCAGAGCTCCTTTGAGACGATTGGAGAAACCGAGCTCATGTCGATGTAGACTGAGCCTGGCTTGATGCCTTCGAGGATACCGTTCTCCCCTGCTACAACTGCCTTTACATGCGGCGAGTTTGGAAGCATGGTGATGATGATGTCTGCATCGGCAGCAAGAGCTGCCGGTGTATCACGCTTCTCTGCTCCAAGCTCTACGAGCTCCTGTACGGGCTCTGGCTTGATATCGAATACGATGAGTGAGAAGCCATTCTTGACGAGGTTCTTTGCCATAGGCTTGCCCATGACGCCGAGACCTACCAAACCAATCTTTTTTGACTTGTTGTCCATTTTTATGAATCTTTTGTTATTTGCTGTAAAGTGTGACTTCCTTCTTGAGCTGATTAGCGCTGAGGATATAGTCTGTTCCTTCGAAGTTGAATACCTGGGTCTGGGTTGGACCGCATTCCTCTTCGAGGATTTCCTTTTCTACGATGCCTTCTGCTATGTTCTTTGGGCTGTATTTCACAAGGGTGAGAGGTCCGCGACGGTTGCCGACCACGAAGATAGGTTCTCCGTTGAACATGCCGCAGCTGAGACCGTGGCCGAATGAAAGCTCGTCGGTAAACTTGAGTTCCCAGGCTTCGCCATTGCGCTTGTAGAGGTTGAGCATGTGGCCGTGGAAAGGCTCGATTGCAACAAGTTCCTCCACACCGTCACCATCCATGTCAAGGAGACCGAACTCACTTACCTCCTTGTCGAATATCTGGACAGGCTTGCAGCCGTCATTCATGTCGAAGTAGAAGATTCCCTGCTCACCTGATACGAAGATCATGTCCTCGCCGTTGACCTTGGCCTTGAGCATGCCATGGTTGCGGCCAAGTGTGAAGATGACCTTCGGCTCCTCTGCGAGACCGTTCTCGTCAACGCGTGCAACGAGCACTTCGCCCTGCTTGCTCCAGTCTGCAGGATCAACCTTGTACTTGCTGCATGAAGCAGCGAAGAGATAGCAGACGCCGTCCTTTTCGATGACGTCGCAGCGATGTGCGAAAGGAAGCTCGATCACCTTTTCGGTTTTCCATGCACCATCGACCTTTGCATGTCTGTAGATGCCGGCCTCGAAGCCGATGAAGCCAGGGAAAAGGCCCTGTACAGAATAGAACTGATCCTTGATGCCTGGGACAGGCACGAAGCTCATGACTCCGCCAGGACAGTCGGCAACGAGCTCCGATGTACCGGCTGCGAGGTCATGGAGATAGACTGCCGGTGTGGTCTCTGAACCACCTGCCACACAGGTCTTGCCGTTTGCGGCAAACTCGTTTGCGGTGTAGACAGTCTCTATATTGAGAATTGTTTTCTTTTGCATTTCTATGTTTTATTAACAGAATACAGTGTAGACGAACCAAACTGTGATCATCGAGGTGAGACCGCAGATAAGGGTTCCAAGTGTGTGAAGCTTGTAGCCGGTCTTGATCGTCATGTCGGACATCTGGGTCTCCACCCAGAAGAAACTGTCATTGACATGAGACACAACCATTGCTCCCGAGCACAAAGCAGACACAGCCAGCGCCTTCTCCATTGGAGACACGAAACCAAGCACGTCCATCATCGGCGAGATTATCGCGGCGGTGGTGATGATGGCGACTGTAGAAGAGCCCTGAGCAGTCTTGAGGGATGCCGCAATGATGAACGGCAGCCAGATGCCGAGGTTGAAGTCCTTGAGCGCGTCACCAAGAACGTTTGCAATGCCCGCATCGCGGAGAATCATTCCGAATGCTCCACCGGCAGCTGTAATCATGATGATCTTTGCAGCCTCGCCGAGAGCCTTGCCTACCCAACCTGTGGTCGAAAGCATCTCAGTGTCGAACTTCTTGGGAAGCGTGAAGGCGATGAACATACCGAGAAGAAGCGCCACGACAGGCTCACCGATGAAACCGATGACCGTTGCGAATGCCCCGTCACCGAATGGTGCTGTAGGGAAAGCCGAAACAGACTTGAGCACGATCAGCACGAGAGGAACGATGACAGGGATGAACGACTTGGCTGCCGATGGAGCGGAAGCCATCTTTGCATTGATGGCAGCCTCATCTTCCTGTGGATTAGGATCGATGTGGATTCGTGAAGCCCAGCGGGTCACGAAAAGCCAAGCCACGAGGATTGCCGGGATGCTGGCCATCACGCCGGTAAGGATCACAAGACCGAGGTCTGCGCCCATCTCACCCGCGGCTGCAATAGGGCCTGGGGTAGGAGGAACGAGACAGTGGGTCAGGGTCAGACCGATACCGAGTGCACACGCAGTGCTGGCAAGGGACAGTCCGGCCTTTTTGGTCAGTGCCCTGTTCAGCGGGGTCAGGATGACGAATCCGGAGTCAGCATAGACAGGAATCGAGATGAAGTAGCCGAGAATGAGCATGGCAAAAGGCACATGCTTCTCGCCAGTTACGCGAAGGAGGCTTCTGGCCATGACGTATGCACCGCCAGATTCTTCCAGGAAGGCTCCGATGATGCATCCGATGACAATGACGATTCCGACAGAACCGACGGTGTTGCCGAAGCCGTTGTTGACTGACTTGATGATGGCATCAAGCTTCACTCCTGAGCAGAGACCGAACGCGATTGCCGCGATGATCAATGCTAGGAATGGATGCAGCTTGAGTTTCGTCGTTGATACGACGATGAAAGCGATCGCAAGGAGTAGCAGTATGATCAGCATGACAGCTTGCGATTAGGTTTATGCTCCGATGAGTGTCTTGGCAGTCTTTGCCATGGTGCAGAGGATGAGGCAGCAAGATGCCGAGCCTGCGTCCATCACACCACGCGATCTCTCGCCGAGGCGGCTTGAGCGACCGAGCTTGGCAACCATGTCGATGGTGCTGTCACGGCCAGCCTCAGCTGCAGCGCAAAGGTCGTCGAGACACTCCTCGAATGACTTTCCGGCTGCCACTGACTTCTCGAAAGTCTCGACAGAAGGGATAAGAACATCCATGAGGGTCTTGTCACCCACCTGGGCAGGAGAGATGGCGCGGATACCTGCGAGTGCAGCCTGGAGACCTTCGAGGTACTCCTCCTTGCCGATTTCCTCCTTTGGCTCGATAGCCTTGGCGAAAGATGTGAAGAGCTTTCCGTAGAGAGGGCCCATGGAGCCGCCGATCTTGACCATGAGGATGCGGCCAAGGGTCTTTATGCTGTAAGCGAGGTTTCCTGGTTCCTTGTCGAGAGCCTCACGGCAAAGGGTGAATCCCTTGTTCATGTTGATGCCGTGGTCGCCGTCACCGATAGCGCCGTCGATGTCGCTGAGGTACTGCTTGTTCTCCTGGATTGCAAGGATAAGATTATCTACGATGACGCTGCCTGCGTCCTGTGTGAACTTTTTCATCTTTACGGGAATTACTTGGTTACGGTAAGAGCGGTTGATTCAGCCTCGTAGTCGATGCAGGCCTTGAGCTCGTCGTCTACCTTCATGACTGAAAGGGTTGCACCGGCCATCTCGAGAGATGTGAAGTAGTTGCCGACGAATGAGCGGTATACCTTGATGCCTTTCTCTGCCATGATCTTCTCAACCTCATTGTAGAGGATGTAGAGCTCGAGGAGTGGGGTTGAACCGAGACCTGAGATGAGTACAACAACCTCGTCACCTGCCTCGAACGGCTTGTCCGGAAGGATCACGTTGCACATACGCTCGGCGATCTGCTGTGCAGTCTCGAGCGGAGCAACCTCGATACCTGGCTCACCGTGATGACCGATACCTACCTCCATCATACCTGGCTCGATGGTAAAGTTAGGGTGACCTACTGCAGGAAGGGTGCAAGGGCTGAGGCCGACACCCATACTGCGGGTGTTGTCGATAGCCTTCTGGGCAACTGCAAGCACCTCATCGAGGCTGCCGCCCATTGATGCCTTTGCACCACCGCACTTCCACATGAGAATCTCTCCTGCCACGCCGCGTCTCTTGGCGAGGTCGGTATTTGGAGCTGAAGGAACGTCGTCGTTTGCGACAACCTTGCCTACCTTGATGCCGTCTTCCTCTGCGAGTTCCATTGCCATGGCAACGTTCATGTTGTCGCCGGCGTAGTTTCCGTAAAGAACAGCCACACCCTTTCCTGAGTCAGCCTCGCGGATGGCATCATAGAACATTGCTGCAGATGGAGAAGAGAAAAGCTCGCCTACTGCGACAGCGTCAACCATATTCTTTCCGATGTAGCCGATGAATGCTGGCTTGTGGCCTGAACCGCCACCGGTAACTACACCTACCTTGCCCTCTACAGGAGCATTCTTGTATTTAAGTACTCTTTCGTTCTCGGTTGGAGAAATGAGATTCTTGTGCGCCTTGACGAAGCCTTCGAGCATCTCGTCAACGACGTAATCAGGATTGTTGATGATTTTCTGCATGGTTATATGGTTGTTTTAGTTACTTTGATTCTGGATGGAAAGACTGCTTCTCGAGCTGACGCATCTGGTCAACCTTCGGCTGTGAACCGCCGCCCTGGAACTCTGATACGAGCCATGCGTCAACGATTGTCTTTGCGAGTTCAGGTCCGATGACACGCTCACCCATGGTAAGGATCTGGGCATCATTGCTCTTGCGGAGACGCTCAGCCGAGAATACGTCATGGCATACACCGGCATATACGCCTTCTACCTTGTTTGCGATCATTGCCATACCGAGGCCGGTTCCGCAGATAAGGATTCCTCTTTCGAATGAGCCGTCCTGGATCTTGAGAGCGAGGTTGTATCCGATTTCAGGATAGTATGCTCCAGGATGAGATCCATAATAGTCAAGATCGGTCACTTCGACACCCTTCTTCTCGAGGTGGGCAACAATGACCTTCTTCAGGTTTACTGCAGCGTCGTCGCAGTCGATTACTACTTTCATTTTTCTTAGGTTTATATTGTTAATACTAATTCTTGATAAAGTCAGAAGGCAGTTTGTTGAACTGTTTCTGGAAACATTGTGCAAAATACGAAGGAGAAGAATATCCTACAAGATATGCGACCTCATTTATTCTGTACCTGTTCTCCGCCAGCATCTCCGCGGCCAGTTTGAGACGGCAGAGTCTGACATATTCGTTCATGGTAAGACCTGTAGCGGCCTTGATCTTTCTGGCAAGAGTAGGCTTTGACACATTCATCACATCAGCAAGCACTCCGATCGTCAGTTCAGTCTCGGAGATGTGTTCGATGATATAGTCATGAAGCTTGTTGATGAAATCCTGTTCAACCTTGCTTACTGTCGAGCATGACAAATGAGACAATGGCGAGGTCGAGAACTGACGGTTGCGGATATCCCTGTTACGGAACAGCGCATTGATGTTCTCCTTGAGGACGTCCATCTTGAACGGCTTTTCGATATAAGCATCAGCACCGGACTTGAGCGAGCGTATATGAGTTTCGATTCCGACTGCAGCCGTCAGCAACAGGACTGGAATATGGCTCAACTCGATATCTTCCTTGATCGCATTGCAAAGCTGACAGCCATCCATGCCTGGCATCATGATGTCACTGACAACAAGGTCGACCTTCTGGGCCTTGACAATATTGAGCGCCTCCAGACCGTCTGCAGCCGCCACAGTATTATAATCCTTGGAAAGTTCATCCCGGATCAGTTCCCTCATCGGCTTGTTGTCTTCGACGACAAGGATGGTAGTATCCGGATTATCTTCGATCGACCTTACCTCGATATCCACCGTTGACATGGATTCCTCACTGACATCCTGGGCTGGAACCTTGCTGTCTGACTTGCTCTTCGGGATTTCGAACACAAAGGATGTCATATCCCTGACATCAGTATCAAGATAGAGCTTTCCAGAATGCATCTCTGCTATCTTCCTTGAATATGTAAGGCCTAGTCCGCTGCCTGTTCCCTTGTTGCTGTCAAGCTGGTAAAAGGCATTGAAAATATTTTCCTTTTCATTCTCGGAAATACGGTCACCATCATTCTCGACACGGAGGACAACCATTTCGGCATCATCTATAACCTTGAGAATTATGCTGGACTTGCAATACTTGATCGCGTTGCCGATAAGATTGCAAAGGACGCTCTCGATTGCCGAGTCATCACAATGAACCATTATCGGAGTATCCGGAATTGATGCCTGCAGGTTTATACCTTTGTTCTTCGCCGCGGTAGTGAATGAATCGACGACCTTGAAACAAACAGGCTGGATATCTTCATCTGCGAAAACAAGCATCGACTGGCCACTCTCCAGTTTTCGGAAGTCAAGAAGGTCATTGCATAGCTTCTTCAGGTTATCGATGTTGAGTTTCATTGAGTCAAACTCACCTGAGATGCTGGCAGGAAGCTTTCCGACAGAACTTATCTTGTCCATAAGAATCTGGATCACCGAAACAGGGGTTCTGATCTCATGGGCAATATTGGTAAGAAGTTCCATCTTATCGTGGACGATTTCTTTCTCTTTCTTTGCCTCAAGAAGTTCATTCTTCCGGGCGGTTTCCTCCTGGTCACGACGTTTCCTTGACCTGTAGATCAGCCAGAGAACAGTACAGATGAGAGAAAGATAGAAAAGCTTGGCTGCGATGGAGTAGTACCAGTTCGCCCTGATGACGATATCGATACTTGCCTCGGTGGCAGGATCTTCACTGCCAAGATAATTCACGGTAAAGGTATAAGAGCCTGGACGGAGGTTCGTAAAGGCCAGGCTTCTCTCGTTAGTTGTGAATTCATTATTGAATCCGGCAGCAGAAAGCCTGCACTCATAGTTCGATGTGTTTGGATCGCCATATGTCATCGGCGAGAATGAGACTTTCACGTAAGCGGCATCTTTCTTCCTGATCGTAAACGAATCTTCTGTGATGACAAAATGGCCTTCAGGGTTCTGGAGATGGTTGTTTCCAAGATCGGACAGGATGCTGATAGCTGTAATCTTCAATGGAGCATTCCTGAATATCTCACGGAAATACTCAGGGTCAAAACCAAGAAGTCCATTGTATGTTCCAAAATAGAAGTTGCCGTCAGATGCTTTGTAGCCCTTGCAGTACGAGAACTGGCTTCCAATGACGTTGTCTTTCTGGAGATATGTCTTCTTTATTGCGAATGATCTGGCATCCATTTCAACAAGACCATCACTGGTAGTGATCCACAGCACCTTCCCGTCATCCTCAAGCATATTTCTCACTGTGTTCGAAGGCATGCCCTGAGCTGTCGTGATACATACAACGTCCGTGACCTTGCTGCCCTCCTTGAGAGAGGAAAGAATGACCCTATAGAGACCGGCACCGGACGTTGCCATCCAGATGGCGCCAAAAGAGTCTTTGAAGAGGCTGGATATGATGTAGTCTTTTGTGAATACGTCTTCAGTCCTGAATGACTTGTTCTCAAGGTCAAGGACCCCGAATCCCGTGCCATACAGGCCAAGTATAAGACGGCCTGGAGTATCCTCGATCAGACAATGAACGAATCGGCGGCCTACGGCATCGACCATATCAAACCTGTCATGAACACTGTCGTATTCAAACAGACCTTCACCGGTCGACACATACAAAGTTCCTGATGGAGTGCGGTACATCGAGAGACAATCATTGCATTCAAGTGCATAGTTCTTGACAAGAGTCCCGGTCCTCGCGTCCATGGCATAGACACCCTCTCCATATGTGGCGATGAAGATGGTATTGCCGACACGGATCATATCGGTTATGGCTGTACCGTAAGGAATATGTGAACGGTTCGTATAGTCGGTGAAAACTTCAGCGACGGGATCGTATCTGTTTAAATAGCCTTCCTCCGTTCCAAGATAAAGCTCTCCATGCAATCCTTCGCAGATCGCACGGACTGAATTTCCAACAAGGCTTCCAGGGCCCTCGTCAGAAACGAAACGTTCGAAGCCATCTTCGTATGAAGCCCATCCTCGAAGGCCGCCATTATAGGTACCGGCCCATACGCTGCCGGTGTTATCTGTGAAAAGGCATCTGATGCTCTCGCCTCCGATGAGGTTTTCATCGAGGACATCAGGGAACTGCCTTTCTATGTTTCCATTTGAAGTATCATAAATGACAAGGCCATACGCAGTGCCGATCCAGCAGAGTCCGGAGCGGTACATGAGTGAATAGATTTCCGCCTTGTTTTCGAGGATGTCAGAACCGACTATTTCCTGTTCCGTACCGTGTGAAATGTCGATCCTGCAGACTTTCTTTATGCCGTCAGACACCATGACGTCTGAGCCGCCCATGTATTCAATGTAGCCGAACTGGCGGTTCTCCCCTTCCATCCTGACGACGCGGAGGTTATCAAGGGTCGTGTTGTACACATAAAGGAAGCTGTTGTTAGCTGTAAAGACGAGGTTATCGTTTTCGATGACACAGGTCTTGTTTGGAGAAAGAGATCCGGTGTCCTTGATCTTCTCCAGCCTGTCTCCGGACTTGATGTATTTCCAGAGACCGTCGTTGCAGGTGATCCAAACCGTGCCGTCCTCGGTCACGTCTATGTCACTCACCTGTGACTTTCCAAGGGCATCGATGCCATGAAAAGTCTGATTGATTACATCGTAATAACCGGTGCCGGATGTAGACCCGATCCACACACAGTTATCCTTGTCAGTAATGACGGTTACGATGTTCGGAGCACAGGCAGCAAGATAGTCCTCGTTGAGAAACTGAATGAAGCCGTCTCCGGAATAGAAATAGACTCCTTCCCTGGTACCGACCCAGAGACGGTTGAAATCGTCCTGGCAGCACGAGGTGATGTTTGTGGCCGGCAGGCCCTCCGTGTGGGAATAATGCATGTAGAAATGATGCTTATTCTCACCGGAGGCCGCCAAAGCCGCAAAAAATAATATTGCTATAGACAGGAGTCTTTTCATTTTCTTCTATTGCAATATGCAAAGATACTACTTTCCTGGGATAGCAAGCACGTTATAGTATGCCTGGTGTGGAGTGTAGTCACGGTTCCAGAGAAGAGGATAGTTTGTTCTGCGTGGAATCGGATATCCATTCTTCCATGAAGTACCGTCATGAGTTCCCCAGAAGGTCACTCGGTCGATCACATCCCTATGGCTGTAGAAGATGCGGAAAAGTTCAGCATAACGCTCAGCAAGCTGCTGTTCAACTTCTGCAGGAAGTCCGTCGCGATATGGATCAAAGAACTCCTTGAACTCCTCAAGCTGGAACTGAGCCTCTTCCATTGCATGGCCGATGATCTGGCCTTCCTTTGTGAGAGGAAGAACGTCAACGTCGATTTCAGTGATCAGAACCTTGACGCCAAGAGCTGCAAGCTTGTTGATTGCATCCTCGATATATTCGGTCTTGGGATAGTTGAGTCCCCAGTGAGCCTGGATACCTACACCGTCGATACGAAGGCCTTCTGCCTTGAGCATCTTGACCATCTTGATGATACCTTCGAGATGAGCAGGTCTCCATACATTGAAGTCATTGTAATAGAGCTCAACCTCCTTGGGGCAGTACATGTCAGCATACTTGAAAGCAAGCTTCACGACTTCCTCGCCATTGCCAAGGGCCTTCACCCAGCCTTTCTCACGGTACTCACCGTACTCGCCGATGATCTCATTCACTACATCCCATGCATTCACCTTGTTACCGAAATGGGTGCAGACAGTCTCGATATAGCTGCGAAGGGTTTCAACGAGCTCGTCGTGACTCTTGTATTCTCCGTTCTCCTTGAAGAAGAAATGATCAGGAGTCTGGTTATGCCAGCAGAGAGTGTGACCGAGAGTCCAGAGATGGTTCTTCTGACCGAATTCCACATATGCATCGGCCCTGTCCCATGCCCATACATCAGCCTTTGGATGAAGCGACTCAGGCTTAAGCTCATTGCCTGGAGAGATTGCATTGAACTGACTGGTGATGAGTTCGATAGACTTAGGGTTTCTACTGCTGATGTCGAAGCTGCTGATTGCAGCGCCGATCTTGAATGCATCCTTGTATGCATCCTTCAGTGAAGTAGGTTTCTTCTGTGCATCTGCGCTGCCGAAAGAAAGGACCAGAAGTCCAAGTGCAGCACATGAAAACGACTTGAGATTCATTTGCAGGTTATTTGGGTTGTGTTACTTGATTCTGAGTGAAAGAGGTTTGCCGGTATCAGCGGATGATGTGCCGACAAGAATCTGATAATCACCGCTCTTGACAGCAAGGCCATCTGAAGCCACATCGTAGTACTCGAAGGCTTCGGCAGGGAGGGTGATCTTGAGTTTTACGGACTTCCCGGCAGCAAGACGTGCTTTCTGGAAGCCCTTGAGTGACATGACTGGAGCAGCAGCGTCATTAAGGCGCTTTACATAGACCTGTACGGTCTCAGCTCCATCGATTGCGCCGACATTGCTTACCTTTAACTTGACGGTAACAGGCTTGCCACGCTTGATCTTCTTTGATGAAAGGCGGGCCTTGCCGAACTTGAAAGATGTATAGCTCATACCATAGCCGAAAGCGTATAGAGGAGGCTCGGTCATGTATCGGTAGGTTCTGCCGTTCATGTCGTAGTTTGTGAAATCAGGAAGCTGTGAAGTTGACTTGTAGAAAGTGACAGGCAATTTTCCTGATGGGTTGTAGTCACCTGTAAGGACATCGCCAAGAGCGTTACCACCTTCCTGGCCACCGTACCATGCGACAACAAGAGCGTCATAGTCAGCCTCGTTCTGGGCCAGCGCGATTGCTGAACCTGTGCAGAGGACGAATACAACCGGTTTTCCGGTAGAATGAAGTGCCTTGAGGACCTTGCCCTGGATTGCAGGAAGCTCAATTCTGGAACGGTCGCCACCTGCGAAGCCATCAAGATGGACACCAAGTTCCTCGCCCTCCAGAGCCGGAGTGATACCACCGGCGAATACGATTACATCAGCCTCGGCTGCACGTGCCGCAAGAGCCGCGATAGCCTCGTCTGTATAGCACTCTGGCCCCATTGGAGGCAACTTCTGGGCAACCTTCTTGCTTCCAGACTCACCTGCTGCAGGAACACCCTCCCACTCGCCGGCCATGTTCATGCCGGCTCTTGGAGCCTTGGGAACAGGAGTGAAGCCCTCAAGATGGTCGCAGCCTCGCTCGTATGTAACCTCTGCATCTGGATAAGCATTCCTGATACCCTGAAGGACAGTTATCACATGAGTGGGATCTCCATTATAATTGCCAAGCATCAATGTGCTGTCGGCAGCATTGGGACCTATGACGGCAATCTTCCTTACGCTGCCGCGTCTGATAGGAAGAACGTCATTGTTCTTGAGAAGAACCATAGACTGTCTTGCTACCTTGCGGGCTTGTGCATTGTGCTCATCGCAAGCAACTACTGAATAAGGGATGTCAGCCCAAGGAAGCATCTCGACAGGATCGAACATTCCGAGTTCGAAGCGTCCTTTGAGCACTCGACGTACGGCAACATCGATATCGGTCTCGCTGATGATGCCCCGTTCTACTGCTTCAACCAAGGTCTTGTAGTTGCTGCCGCACTCGATGTCGGTGCCGGCCTTGACTGCATCGGCAGAAGCCGAAGCAGCGTCAGTATGAGTGCCATGTGCTCCCGGTTTGAAAAAGTCGGTGATGGCACCACAATCGGAAACAACAAGTCCCTGGTAGTTCCAACGGTTGCGAAGAATATCCATTAGAAGGAGATCGCTGCCACAGCAAGGGACCCCTTCGTAACGGTTATAAGCTCCCATGACTTCCTGGACATCAGCTTCGGTCACAAGTGCCTTGAAAGCCGGCAGATAGGTTTCCCAGAGATCTCTCTGGGAAACTACTGCATCGAACGAATGGCGAAGGCTTTCCGGTCCGCTGTGGACGGCAAAGTGCTTCGCGCATGCGTGAAGTTTATAGTAATTATCGTCATTTCCCTGGAGACCTCTGACGGCCGCCATGCCTATCACTGATGTAAGGTATGGATCTTCGCCATATGTTTCCTGGCCACGTCCCCATCTAGGATCACGGAAAATGTTGATGTTCGGAGTCCAGAATGATAGTCCAAGATATTGGAGATGCTGTCCGCGACGGATAGCCTCGTTGTACTTGGCTCTGGCCTCGTCCGAGATGATGGAGAACGTTTTCTCATGCTCCTCGGGGTCGAACATGGCTGCCATGCCGATAGCCTGCGGAAACACTGTAGCGACACCGGCACGGGCAACACCATGAAGTGCCTCGTTCCACCAGTTGTATTCAGGGATTCCGAGACGCTCGATACCCTCGGATCCGTTCATAAGGAAAGCGACTTTCTCTTCCAGAGTCATGCGGCCGATGAGATCATCGATACGCTGCTGGCGAGGAAGTTCAGGATTCTGGAAAGGATATGAAAAGGTCTGGGCGACCGATGTGATACCGATCGCCAAGGCCAGAAAAGTGACAATAACTTTTTTCATCGATCAATTACTTAATCTGAGTGAAGCACTTGAATGCCCACTTGCAGTTATCGTTGTTGAAATCGAATGGGGCAAGTGTAGGCTTGCAGTCACCGAGAGAAACGAGAGCGAGCTTCTCGCTGGTACCAGGGATTGCCTTTGGCATGATTCTGAAGGTACCGTCAGTGCACTGCTCGATTCTCCAGAGCTGCTCGTCAGCGCCGGTATACTCAGCGACTGCCTCTACCTCACAAGCTGCGGTAGCAGCAAGTGCGCGGTTGGTGCCCTCGATGAGAATCTTGTAATACTGACCACCAACATATCCGCCGGCCTCGTCAACAGGGATGATGCTCCAGCGCTGGTTAGGACGGCCCATGTAGTAGCCATTGCGAACCTCAGCGTTGCCGGTTGGCCAGGTGTCGATGACCTCGGAGAGCTTCTGCTGCTCGACCTTGACAACAGGCTGGTCGGTGTTGCCACGTCCGAACATACCCATGCCGCTGTTCATACGAACGAAGTCGGTAGCGAGCTCGAGAGCGTATCCGCTTCTCTCTGACTGGATCTCATAAGTACCGCTCTGGAAAGCCTCGCCTGCTACAGGCCAGCCGTTCTTCCAGAGAAGAGGACGGATAGCGAGTACGCTGCGGCCGCTCTGGTCCATATCAGCCTCCCAGTGGAAAGACATCTTCTCGATACCTTCGTCCTCGATGTAGCGTCCGAAATGTCCAGGACCGATGAGACGGTTCTCTGCGTTGATTACCATCTTGCCGCCACCTTCGATCATTGAACGGCCAACGTTGTCGATGAATGGTCCGTGTGGGTTGCGTGAACGGCCAACAACGATGTTGTAGGTAGAATTCACGCCGTCGCAGCAGGTGCCATGAGTTCCGAGGAGATAGTACCAGCCATCACGGTACATCATGGTAGATGCCTCCATGTTGCGGCCGATGTCGATAGCCTCGTTCCCTTCCTTGCGGAAACCGGTCTCAGGGTCGAGTTCGACCTGTCTGATGTGTCCGAAATAGGTTCCGTATGTACACCAGAGACGGCCGTCCGGACCCAGAAGAAGACCAGCGTCGATGGCGTTGCAGTCCTCGTCAACGAGAGATGAAGCGACCTCTACCGCCTCGGTATAACCAAAGTCAGGAGAGTTTGGATCGAGATCCTTGTTCCACATTGTCATGATGGCGCTTGCGTGTCCGCCACCCATTCCGCCACCCGTTGTCGAGTAAGCGATAAGATAGCGGTCACCGATCTTGATGGCATCAGGAGCCGCACCGCCGCCAGGACGTACTGCACCACTCTCCCAGTGCCAGCCGTCAGGTGAGATAAGACCGCCGCCGCCTGTTCCGAAGGTATAGTACTTGCCATTGCATTCTACGATGCAGGAAGGGTCATGGATGAAAGGTTTTCCGCCCTGCGCAAAAGCAGAACCGGCAGAAAGCATGCAGAGAGCTGCACCCAATATGATATTCTTGTTTGTCATAGCTGTAATCATTTTTAGTTGCAACTTACTGTATAGTTGGTTACTGGCTTGCCAGTATCACCATCGATGAAACGGACGCAGATCTCACTCATACCAGGGCCGTTCATGGTTGCACCACGGAGAACGTTCTTGCCCTTCTTGAGAGTGACACGGTCAGAAACCGCACTGTCAACACCCATATGACGGTCACCGGCAACGAGGAGTACCTCTTCACCATTGAGCCACCACATACCGGCCTTGTTTGAGCCGAGCGAGAGACGGACATTCTCGATGTCCTCCTCACAGTTGATGACAGTAACTGTCCAGAAGATAACTCCGTATCTGTCCTTGTTGAGACCGGTGGCAAAACGGAACAGCTTGACAAAGAAATGGTCGCTGTCAAGAGCGTGCCAGGTAAGCTTCGCCTTTACCCACTTTGGCTCCTGAGGGCCCTGGCCCTGTGGAGTTCTTGGTCTGTTTGAAGTAAGGTCAACCGGCGCCTGATACTCCATGTTGACAGTAACCTGATCTCCATCCTTCGGCATCATGGTAAGCTGTCCTGGGAAATACTCCTTGCTGAGCTCGGTTCTGGTGTAAGTCTCAGTGAATACACGGTTGGTAGGATTTGGCTTGCTGATAGGCTCAAGAATCATCCATCTGCGGATGAAACCGTCACCATCAGGTCTCACTGCACCGTTGTCTGCCGGAGTGAAATAGCCCTTGAGTGCTTCACTTACGTCAACCTTTGCCTTCTTCTTCTGAGCATCTACATTGATGCACGGAACAAGTGTCAAGGCTGCGAGAAGCAGAAGAAAATTTATAGTTTTTCTCATACTTGGGTTTTTGTTGTTTATGGTTTGATATTAATGTATAATCAGTGCTTCTTGAGATTCCACTTCGAGTTGTCGTCATTGAAGTTGAATGCACCAAGGGTAGGAGTGCTGTCAGCTACAGTCATCAGCACGAGTTCCTCGCTGGTTCCAGGAACAGCCTTCGGCATGATTCTGAAAGTGCCATCGATAAGCTGGTCGATTCGCCAGAGTTGAGAATCTGCACCTGTGAATGAAGGAGCCGCCTTGACATCCTTGTCTGCGGTTGCCTCAAGGACTCTGTCTGTTCCTTCGATTGCAATCTTGTAATAAGCGCCACCAAGGTAGCCACCTGCATCAGGAACTGAAGTGATGGTCCATGTCTGATGAGGGCGGATGATGTCAGCACCAAGTCTTACTTCCATATCGCCAGAAGGCCAGTTTGCATTGATATCTTCAAGTTTCTGGCCTGCCACCTTCTCGATTGGAGCGTCAGCTGCACGACGCCAGCCGCCGCCATTGTTCATACGGACGAAGTCGCATGCGAGCTCGAGGACATATCCTCTGCGCTCTGACTGGATTCCGTAGGTACAGGTCTCGTCGATGAGCTCGCCGGCTACAGGCCAGCCATTCTTCCACATGAGAGGACGTATTGCGAGAGTGCTCTTGCCGCTGAGGTCGAGATCAGCCTCGAAATGGAAGGACATCTTCTGGATGCCTTCAGCTATATCGAATCGTCCGAAATGGCCTGCTCCGATACGACGTGGTTCAGAAGAGAGTACATACTTGCCACCGCCCTGCATCATATCACGGCCAAGGTTGTCAACGAAAGGTCCCTGAGGGCTCTTTGAACGGCCAGCAATGATGGTGTAGGTCGAATTGGCGCCGGCACAGCATGTTCCATGTGTTGCAAGAAGATAGTACCATCCATCATGATAGGTCATCTCGGCAGCCTCGCATGAGAGAGCGACATCCTTAGGTTCACCCTTTGCCTTTGCAGTTGCAGGATCGAGTTCTACCACGCGGATATAGCCATAATAGGTACCATAGACAAGCCAGAGACGGCCGTCAGGACCCATGAGGAGACCTGGATCGATACCGTCACAGTCATCGTAACCGGTAGAGCCGGCAATATCAATCGGGTCGGTAATCTTGAAATCAGGAGCGTTTGGATCGAGGGTATTGTACCACAGGGCATATACGCGTGAGTGATGCTGGAGTTTCGACCCCTGAACACCTGAAGAATAGACGACAAGGTATCTGTCCCCTATCTTCATTGCATCCGGAGCTACACCGCCGCCCGGGCGTACTGCACCGCTCTCCCAGTGCCAACCATCAGGAGAAATAAGACCGCCGCCGCCTGTTCCGAAAGTATAATACTTACCATCACACTCCACGACAGTCGAAGGGTCGTGGATGAACGGATTGCCTATCTGGGCATTGGCTGCCGAAGCAATAAGCATCAATGCAGCCGACAAACCGATAATTCTTGTCTTTTTCATCGTTACTTCTTCTTTGTGAGAGCAGTAGTCACGGTGATGTTCTTCACCGGTTTGCCATCTTTATCAATAAATCTGAGGCAGAAATCCGCCATGCCAGGTCCGTTGAAAATCATACCGCGAACGACATTCTCGCCCTTCTTGAGGGTAAGACGCTTTGACATGATGTCATCGACAACGAGATCGCGGTCATTTGACATCATGAGCACCTGTTCGCCGTTGAGATACCACATTGCAGCTGAATTTACACCACCGGCAAGGCGTACGTCTTCCATATCCTCCTCGCAGTTGATTGTAGTCACTACAAAATAGACCTGTCCATAATACTCCTTTCCATAACTCTGCGCGAAACGGAGAAGATTCACGTAGTAGTTCTTGGAATCGAGAGCATGCCAGATATGCTTTTCCTTGCCTACCATGGTCTTGAGACCATCGTATGGCATGAGAGTCATCTGATCTTTGAAATAAGCGTCTGATGATACTTCCTGGAGGTAAGAATCAATCCAGACGCTATTGCTGGAAGCTGGTTTCGAGATGGGCTCGAGAAGAGCCCATCTTGTAATGAAACCATCCTTGTCAGGGCTTGCAGGTGCTGCAGAAGCATGGGTGTAGTACTGGTCAAGGAGTGCCGGGTTGGTACCATCATCCTTGGAAAAGCCTACCTGCGAAGACAGCAGAGCTAAAGCCGAGACAGAAAAAAATGTTTTGAGTAATCTGTTCATATGGTTGTGCGGAAAGACTACCAACCTGGGTTCTGTCTGATGTTCGGATTGATCGAAGTCTCGAGAACTGGGAATGGGAAGAACTCATGCTTACCCTTTACGAAGCCATGTGTCTTGCCGTTTCCATACTGTGGATCGTCATTGAAGTTATGGAAGGTAACGTAAGCCTGGTGGGTAGCAGTCTTGGTAGCTGGATCTGTATCGAAGAAATGGTCCTTCAATGTAGGGATGTCGCTACCAGCCTTCATCATGCCATCGAGGTCACCCCAACGTACACAGTCCACGAAACGGCAGCCCTCAGTCCACATCTCGAACTTCTTCTCCTTCTTGACAGCGTCAAGGGTGAGAGAACCGCTGATCTTGCCTGAACCTGAACGCTGCTGAACCTCATTGAGAGCAGCAAGGCCAAGAGCCACATCCTTTCCGGTCTGAGCACAGCACTCAGCGTACATGAGAAGAACCTCAGCATAGCGGAAGAGAGTGTAGTTAGCCTCGCTCCAGCTTGAGTGGAGAAGCTTGCCGTCAGCAGTAAGGCCGAGGTCGCTTGGATGAGCGATTCTCTTGTACTGGAGGTACTCACAGTTACCGTAGAGACCACGGATGTCGCTGATACCTCTCTTAGGATCCTTTGCCTTGTCTTCCTTGGTAGGACACTCTGAATCGTTGAGGTAGTTGAGATCGTAAAGAAGCTCATCGTATGAGATAATGGTAGCCTTACGACGAGGTGAGTCACCATCGTTCTCTACGAACTCCTTGGCGAAGTCAGCCTGGACACCGAGACCACCCCAGCCGTTCTTGCCAGGGCCGCACTCGCTAGGAACTCCTGCGAAACGGTCGGTACGCCATGTCCACATCTGCATCTGCTGCCAGGTTGAGTAGTTCTGCATCTGGGTGAATGCTGAAACGTTAGGGTTGAATACCACGTTGCTTTCGAAGATCTTCTCCTCGCAACCGTCGCCCTCTACATGGAAGAGGTCATGGAAACGCTCGCCAGGAACAAGAGCATACTTCTTTGAGTCGATCACCTTGCGGAGAGGAATCATCGCAGCTGCATAGTCGCCTGCGAACATGAGAGCCTTGCCTTGGATGGTCCATGCGAGACCCTTGGTTGCGTGTACTGCACCGTTCTTGTCGTTTACATCAGCTCTCTCCTGGAGATAAGGGACAGACTCCTCGCACTCCTTGGCAACCCAACGGAGGAGACCCTCATGACCACCCTCGTAATTTGCAGGCTTTGCATCACCTTCAAGGACAGTGTCAACAAGAGGAGGATCGTTGAAACCAAGAGCAAGAGTGAGATAGATCCATGCACGGATGACACGGGCTTCAGATATACAGAGGTCCTTGGTATCGCTGGTTCCGTACTGGAAATAGTCAGTCATAAGGTTGCAGTAGTAAACTGCAAGATAGAGATTCTTGTAGAGCGCGGAAATGATCGAGTTTGCATCATCATAGCGGAACTCATTCATTTCAGCCTGGAAGTCATTGTTTCCGTACTCCTTGCAAGCTGCATAGAGATCATCGCCAGGGAGGTTGAATGCAAACATGTATGGAGTGTAGATCATAGGGTTTGCATTCTTGACGGTAGCAAGATTGGTTGCAAATCCATGATAGACTGATGCAAGTGCCGAAAGAGCATCTTCATCTGTCTGGTAGAAGGAGTCGATAGAGGTGACACCCTTCTGTGGGATCTCAAGCAGAGACTCGCTGCATGAAGAGAAGCCGAGGCCTGCGAGAACCGCCATTATAGGAAGTATATGTTTTTTCATATTGCAAGCATTTTTTAGAAGGTGATTGTAATACCGCCGACGATCTTTCTGGCAGTAGGATAAGAACCGTTATCCATACCCATGTTGGTAGAGTTACCGGTGGTTGCAGTCTCAGGATCGAAACCAGGATACTTGGTGAAAGTGAACCAGTCGTCAACTGAAACGAATACTCTTGACTTGTTGATAAGAGCCTTCTTGGTAAGCTTGGTTGGAAGTGTGTAACCGAGCTGGATCTGCTTGATCTTGAAGTAACTTCCGTCGAATACTACACCTGATGATGACCAGTATGTCCAGTCGTTGGCAACTGAGATACAGCTAGGAACAGGAGCATTCTTGTTTGACTCGGTCCATGCGTTGTCATAGAAATAACGGAGTGAGTTACGCATGTTGGAATCAGCCTGATAGAACATGTTCATGATATTGTTGCCGATGGTACCGGTACCATAGAGAGTGAAGTCGAAGCCCTTGTAATCAAGGTTGATGGTGATACCATAGGTATAATCAGGAATACCCTTGCCGATGAAGGTACGGTCAGCATCAGAGATGATACCATCATCGTTTACATCCTCGTAGATAGCCTGTCCATTTTCAGGATTTACACCATTGAACTTATAGCCACGGAAGAACCAGATAGGATAGCCGACCTCGAATGAGGTGGTCATCTTGTTGTTGTAAGAGTAGGTACTGTTCTCGAGACGGTAGATTGAAGGGTCGAGATAGGTTACCTCATTGTGAAGCTTCGAGATGTTGCCGTTGATGCTGTAGCTGAGGTCACCGATGGTGTCCTTCCAGCCGAGCTCAAGCTCAAGACCTGTATTGAGAACTGAACCTGCGTTTACATAGGTATTGTTCACACCGATCTCAGGAATAGGAGCGATGTTTACAAGGAGGTCCTTGGTTCTCTTGTCGAAGTAGTCGAAGGCTACTGAGAGACGGTTGTTGAGGAAGCGAGCATCGAGACCGAGGTCGAGCTGCTCAGAGGTCTCCCACTTGAGGCTAGGGTTGGCAAGACCGTTAGGTGCTGAACCGTAGGTGAAGGTAGGATTAACTACATCGAACTGATACATCTTTGAGTTGAAGCCGATGGTAGCGTCATACTGATATCCGCTGAGGACGTTGATGTTACCGTTCTGGCCCCATGAAGCACGGAGCTTGAGGAATGAGACAGCGTCACGTGAAACGTTCTCCTTGAAGAACTTCTCGTTTGAAACGGTCCAACCTGCAGAGAATGAAGGGAAGTATCCCCAGCGAGCCTTCTTTGAAAGCTTCGATGAGTCGAACGCGTCAGCACGGAAGTTTGCCTGGAAGCTGTAACGGTTGTCATAAGCATAAGTGAGACGACCGAAGTAAGCGATGCTGGCAGACTCTGAAGGAGCGTTGCTGAAGGTCTTGGTTGTAGTATCAAGAGAGTTTACATAGTTGAGGTAACGGAAGTTCTCCTCATAGCCGAGAAGGATGTCCGGACCAGATGCAGATGCGCTGACATTGTCCGAATGGCTTCTGGTATAAGACATACCGGCCATTGCGGTGATCGCATGCTTCTTGATATTGAAGTTGTAGTTTGCGAAGTTCTCCCACTGATAGTACCAGTTGGTGTTTGCACCGGCTGAAATGCTGTAGTTATCAGTATATGCAAGCTTGGTTGCATAATAAGGAGCAGAATAGCTGTGAGAGTTTGAAAGACCAGCTCTGTAACCGAAGCGGCTGGTGTAGGTAAGACCCTTGAATGGGGTGATGTTTGCGTAGAGAGTACCACGAAGGTTGATAGACTCGTTGCTTGAATCGGTCTTGTCTCTCTGGATGAATGGGTTACCGTTATCGTCATCGACGTACTTTGAGGTAGCGTACCAGAGACCGGTCTTAGGATCCTTCATGATGTTCTTGCCCTTCTGGTAAGCCTCCTGCATACCTGGAGCGAACTGGCTAGGATCTGAATAATAGACTGGGGTAAGAGGATCGAGAGTAAGCACTGAACCCATGAGGGAGCCGTAACGGCCCTGCTGTGATACAGACTTTGACTCACGGCGCTCGATAGAGGTGTTGGTACCTACGGTAAACCACTTGTAAAGCTGGTAGTCAGCGTTGAGCTGAGCTGAAAGACGGGTGTAGGTATCTCTGTCACCAACTACGATACCATCATTGTTCGAGTAGTTGATAGAGGTGAAGAAATGACCCTTGTTGTTACCACCCTGGAAGGTGATGGCATGCTGCTGTGAGAAGCTAGGCTCGAATACGACGTCGAACCAGTCGGTGTCGGTTCCGTCGTAGTTGTTCTGCTGGAGATAACCGTCCATGTCGATTCCTGAAGCTTTCTTGTAAGCGATCCAGTCCTGTGCACGGAAAATCTCGGCTTTCTTTCCAAGACGCTGGGCAGTGTACTTGAAATCGTAGGTGATGCTTGAATTGCCATTGTTGGCAGCACCGTTCTTGGTGGTGATGAGAACGACACCGTTACCTGCCTGTGCACCGTAGATAGCTGCAGAAGCCGCATCCTTGAGGACCTCCATTGACTGGATCATCGAAGGATCGAGGTAGTCAATGCTGGAAACCTTAAGACCATCGACGATGAGGAGCGGTCCGATATTGCCTGAGTTTGAAGAGAAACCGCGGACACGGATAGATGCTGATGCACCAGGAGCACCAGATGAATTGATGATCATGATACCGGCAGCCTTACCCTGAAGAGCAGCAGCAGCATCGGTGGTAGATCTGTTCTGGAGGTTCTCCTCAGAGACTGATGCAACGGATCCGGTGAGGTCAGACTTCTTCTGGACACCGTAACCGATAACGACGGTCTCTTCGATAAGCTGGGTGTCTTCTTTGAGTACAGTTCTGTACACGGTCTGATCACCGATTGTGAAGGTCTGGCTTACATAGCCAATGGAAGAAACTTCCACACTTGCTCCCTTAGGAACTGAGAGCGAATAAGCACCGTCAAGATCGGTAGCCGCGCCATTGGTAGCGGCACCAACCTGAATGACAGCTGCTCCAACTACAGGCAAGCCTGCTTCGTCAACAACAGTACCGGTAATTTTCACGGACTGTGCGAAAGCGGTAGCAGAGATGAGAATCATCGAAGCTGCCAACACTTTAGAGAATAGTTGTTTTAGCATAAATTTTGGATTATGGTTAGTTAAGTGAAAAATCTAACACGAATGTACCCTATTAATAATAAGAGCGGTGCAAGAAATGAATCAGACGATGTAAGAATCGTATCATATATATTATTTCTTGCATTGATTGAGTAAATCGTTTTATCCGGGCTCAACAGGAATACCTACTTTTACATTGCAGAAAAAGGAGCGATTTTTCTTTCTTTTTCCAGCTAATAAAGCACAACTGCTAATCATATGATGCTGTCGAAAATCAGCCGTAATAGCTTGATTGGAATTAATTATTGGTAAATGAAGAGAAAGGCCGGACGATGTGATTTCGTCCGGCCTTTCATTTGTGATACATTTCTATTATTAGATAAGGAAAAACAGCGATACTCCGATACAGGATATGACGGCTCCTATGATTCCCTTCGCATTGATTGGAGTCTTGAAAAGCCAATGCGATGGAAGGATGATCAGGATAGGAGTAAGTGCCATGAGTGTGCTTGCAATACCAGCCGCAGTAAACTGTACTGCCATGAGAGACAGCGCGACTCCGATGAACGGCCCGAAGATGACAGCAACAAGCATTGCAGTCATTCCCTTCCTGTCATGGGAATCATCCCACCATTTCTTTATGTCTCCATTAAGAAGGACTACAAGGGCGAAACAGATAAATCCAATGATGCAGCGTATCATATTCGAGGCGAAAGGAACGACATTCTCCATTCCGGAGATTCCGGCAACATCAAGAGCCTCGGTATAATGGTTCATACCTATCTTGCTGAGGACAAGTCCGCAGCCCTGACCTATTCCGGCGCCGATACCAAGGAGGATACCCTTGAGAGGCAGCTTTACGCTGATGCTTTTCCCGCCCTCTCCCCTGCCCAGCACGGTGATTGCGATACCGGTCAGTGTCACAATCATTGCAACCACATTCATGGCCGTGATGCTCTGGCCGAGTGTAATCCAGGCAGCTATTGCGGTGGCAGCAGGAGCCAGTGTCATGAAGAGCTGGCCGTAGCGTGAGCCGATATGGATATAGCTCTTGAACAGGCACCAGTCGCCAAGAAAGAAGCCCACAAAGCCGGAGAGGGACATCCACAGCCAGGTCTTGCCGTCGGCATAGACAGGATAAGGGCTTCCAGTAAGGACAAAAAGAAGAACAGCTGTGAATACTGTTGCAAGACCAAGTCGCCAGACATTCAAGCCTATGACGCCAAGGCGCTTTGTTCCGATTTCGGATGCAAGGGCCGTTATGGTCCACATGCAGGCCACGATCAGTGATATTATTTCTCCTGTATAGCTCATATTACTTACCCATCTTTATACGGAAAGCAGCACCGCAGCGCACCCAGATACCTGGCTGAGGGATGTTGCCGAAGTCGTGGTATTCCAGATTGAGAAGATTATCTCCAGCAAGATACACACTCCAGTCGCCCTTATCCAGATAAAGCTTGGCATCGATAAGGGTGTAAGGTGTGAAATCCACGGTCCTGCCGGTCGGAGCATTATTCTCAAAGAGCTCATAGCTTCCCTTGCGGTCCATCCAACGAGCCGATACATGCATGAAAAGATTGCCGGCTATGTGAAGGTCAGTACTTGCTGAAAGCTTATTCCTGAGATACTCAAGCACGCTTGTAGACTGGATATTTGCCTCATGCTTGAAGTCCTGGGAGATATGTGCATAGTCGAAACGGATGTTCTGGACAAAGGCATCGCGGCGGCCAAGCATGGCTGGAACATCGAACACGAGGTTAAGTTCCTCACCCAGAGCATTGATCTGGGAATAATTCACAGATTTCCAGTCAGCATCCGGACCCTCATTGAGATTCTTGATCCAGTCGATAAGGTCGCTTCCATGGTTGTACCAAACTGAAGCGGATGCAGAGATACCGTTTACACGATACTTGAGACCGGTCTCAAGCGACTGCATGCGCTCCGCACGAAGATTCTTGTCTGCAAGGTGACCTCCAACTGAATAATATAGTTCGGTGAATGTCGGCATACGGAGCGAACTTCCATAAGAGGCATATAGCTTGAGGGCATCGCTTATGCGATAACTTGCATCGGCACTAGGATAAAAGCCCAGACCGGCATTGTTTCCAGTGTTCTTTGCTGCGGAAAGACCAGCAGATGCAGTGAGTCGTGGAAGGATCACATTATGCTCGAAGAACAGATTGATGTCGGTACGGTTCAGGCCGCACTTGTACATCGAATCATAGCCGTTAACCGGCTTTGCATTCGCGAGTGGCTCTCCAAGGTTGGTGCTGATGATGTCCTCGCTGCGGACCTCGGCACCGAAAGAAGTGCGTCCAAGGCTTGTCTCGAACCAGGCGTTCATGTTGACACCGGCGACTGAAGTCCTGTGATGATTGAAAGGAACCACGGCAGCGCTTCCACGGAAGAGCTCGAAACGGTCCTGGGAACGGTTCCAGTAAACCGATGGCTTGAAATGAATCTTGCCATCAGTCTCAAGGGTAATGGCAGTATATGTCTTGAGCGTATGCTCGAACTGGTCATCGTAGCGTGCGCTGTAAAATGTATTCGAACCAAAATCGCGGCTGCTCAGTCCTGCATGTGCACTGAGTTTGCCGATTCCAAGCTGGGCTGTACTCTGCCAGAAGAGCTTGGCTGCATCGAAATCGCTGTTCAGACCGCCGGCGGCGTTGCGGCTGTAACCATCTGAACGCATATAGCTTGCTGAAAGCTGGTTGTTTACCTTTTTTCCAGCATGGTTGATGCTGATTCCTCCATCGAAGGTGCCGAACGAGCCACCCTCTACATGTGCGGAGATGCCGCTTTCGGAGGCCTGCTTGGTGACGATATTGACAGCACCAAGAAGAGATGAAGTACCATATATACGACCTGCGGGGCCTTCAATTACCTCAATGCGCTCGATCTCGCTCATGTCGACCGGAAGGTCAAATGCATTGTGACCGGTCTGAGGATCACAGATGTTAACGCCATTGAGGAGGATGGTTATCTGGTTATAGTTTCCGCCGCGGATACTTACGTCTGTCTGCATACCAAAAGGTCCACGCTGACGGACGTCCACAGCAGAAGCATACTTGAGAATATCATTGATGGTCATCGCCGGAGTCGTGGCGATCTGTTCTGCTTCGAGAACGGTCACCATACGTACACCCTTGCCGATAGCAAGAGGAACGCGGCTACCGGTAACTGCTACTCCTTCAAGCTCATAATGTAACGCGGTTGTGTCAACCTGATCAGGCAACTCAGCCGCGCTGAGCGCAAGTCCCAAGGGAAGAATCAGACTGGACAGAAGGAATTTTTTGGTCATAACGGTTATGTAAGTTGGTTCATATTAAAGCTGCGGGATGGTCTTTTCCATCATGATGCCGCGCGAGCCCTTGATAAGGACGACTGTGTTCCTCACTGGATACTCACCAAGATAGGCTGCAAGGTCTTCTGAAGAAGCGCACCATCCCTTCCGAGGGCTGTCTGGGCACATGGCAAGAGCCTTCTTGAACTCCTCACCTACAAAGATTGTTTCAATGCCGGCAGTCTCAAGTTTCTTCACGATAGCTACATGTTCCTTCAAGGAATCTTCACCAAGTTCTCTCATGTCTCCGAGAAGAGCGAGTTTGCTGTCTGCATTCATAGCATAGAAATTATCAATCGCGACAGCCATGCTTGAAGGATTTGCATTGTACGCATCAACGATGAGAGTGTTGTTTGCCGTGCGTACCATCTGGGAGCGCTTGTTTGCCGGTTCGAAAGATGCTACAGCATGAAGAGCAGCCTCGATAGGGACATTGAAATATCTGCCTACAGCTATGGCAGCCATGACATTCATGGCATTGTATGAACCTACAAGATTGGTTTCGAGAGTTTTTCCATCGACCTCCATGCGAAGATATGGATGCTCGGCGTCAGGGTCAATCACGGCAGCCTTATCATGGGCAACACCATATCTGATAACATTAAGACCATCCCTAGATGCCGCCATTTCAAGGAGAACAGGCTGGTCTGCATTTACAAATGCCTGACCATCATGAGCTTGAAGCCAGTCATAAAGCTGTCCTTTGGCGCGGCACACTCCTTCAAAGCTGCCGAACCCAAGCAGATGGGCCTTGCCGACATTGGTGATAAGTCCAAGATCAGGTTCACATACCTCGACAAGATGGAGGATGTCGTCAGGATGGTTCGCGCCCATCTCGACAACGGCCAGTTCAGTGCCTGGACGGATCTTCAATAGAGTCAGAGGAACGCCGATGTCATTGTTCAGGTTACCTTCTGTTGCAGACACATTGTAGGTAGTTGCCAAGACACGGCGGAGCAGTTCTTTTGTGGTCGTCTTGCCATTGGTTCCGGTAAGACCTATTACCGGAAGCCTTTTACCATTGACAGTCAACCGGTTACGATGGTGATTTGCAAGCTGTTTGAGGGCAATGAATGTGTCCGGGACGCAGCAGATCTGAGGGTTTCCCAAGACAGCCGCATCACTGTCTTCGTTGACCAGGGCGTATGCGGCACCTTTTTCCAAAGCCTGAAGAGCATATGCGTTTCCATCGAAGTTCTCACCTTTGAGAGCTATGAAGAGCTCTCCTCCCGAGATGGCACGGCTGTCAGTCGTTACATTGCCACCGCACTTCAGGTAAATATCGTAGAGTTCAGGGATTGATATCATTTTACTTTTTTTATTTGACACCGGTACTTCCAAAGCCGCCGGCTCCTCTGGTTGTTTCGTCAAGAGTATCGGTCTCGTCCCACTCGACCTGTTCATGACGGGCGAATACCATCTGGGCAATACGCTCACCAGGTTCGATGACGAAATCCGAGTTTGAGAGATTGACAAGAATAACACCTACCTCGCCACGATAGTCGGCATCGATTGTTCCTGGGGAGTTGAGTACAGTGATTCCCTTCTTTGCTGCAAGTCCGCTACGCGGGCGTACCTGTGCCTCGTAGCCGGCAGGAATAGCCATGAAAAGACCCGTAGGGACGATTGCGCGCTCCAATGGCTTAAGAGTGATGGATTCTGTAATGTTAGCCTTAAGGTCCAGACCTGCGGACAGCGGGGTCGCATACTGAGGAAGCGGCCAGGCCGACTTGTTTATTATCTTGACTTTCATTTCTATTTTGGTGCTATCTTGTAAAGGAATGCCGCAATTGCCGCAAAGAGAACGTTAGGGACCCATAGTGCGACAAATGGCGGCAGCATGCCTGTAAATACGAACATCTGACTGAACTTCAGGAACAGGATATATGAGAAGCTGAGAGCGATTCCGACTCCGATGTTCAAGCCTATTCCTCCCCTCTTCTTTCTGGACGACAACGCCAAACCCATGATTGTAAGTATGAACGCCGAGAAAGGAAGCGCAAAGCGTGTATGCTTTTCTATCTGGGCATACATGACATTTGAATCTCCTCTCATCTTCTGGGTGGCGATGAGGTCCTGAAGCTGGCCATACGGCAAGGTCTGGACTGTCTGCTGATTGCGATAGAAATCCAGTTTGGTGAGAGCGATGACGGTATCCATGGCTGCGCCGGTCGTCACTTTGTCTTCAAGCCCTTCGCTGTAGTCTCTGATGAAATACTTCTTGAGCTTCCATGAGCCAGAGAGGCTGTCCCACGCGGCGCTTTCACAGGAAAGTTTGCTGACAATACGGTTGTTCTCTATGGTCTCGATCGTCATACGGTATGCAGTGTTGTTCCATGGGCTGAAACTTTCCACATAGACGAACTCTCCGGGTGCAATCTGGTAATGTACGTTGCGCACCGTTGTCTGGACGCTTTTGACATACTTGTTCTCAAAGCTCAGACGTTCCTTGTTCGCTCCTGGAATCACATACAGGTTAAGCACAAGGGAAAGAAGTGCGATTAAGGTTGCAGATAAAAGATATGGCCGCATCAGTCTCTTGTAGCTGATGCCACAGCTGAGTATGGCAATGATCTCTGAATTCGCAGCCAACCTTGATGTGAAGAAAATGACTGTCAGGAACACGAACAGCGGGCTGAACATGTTGATGAAGTAAGGGATGAAGTTGACGTAATAGTCGAAAACAACCTCCTTCAAGGTCGCATTGTTTGATACGAACTTGTCTATCTTCTCGCTGATATCGAATATGATGACGATACCGATGATAAGCACGAGAGAGATGAAGAAGGTCGTCATGAACTTCTTCGTGATGTATAAATCCAGTTTCTTCAGTCCTGTCATCCTAGAGCCTTGATGTAACTCTTTTAACTGCCTCTTCCTTCCACTCTGCGAAATCTCCTGCCTGGATATGCTGACGGGCCTGTCTGACGACATCGAGATAGAAAGCGAGATTGTGTTCGGTTGCGATCATTCCCGCGAACATTTCCTTCGATACGAACAGGTGACGGAGATATGCCTTGGTGTATGTATGGTCAACGAATGAAGTTCCAAGCGGATCCAGCTCGCTGAAATCCTGCTCCCACTTCGCGTTTCTCATGTTCATTATTCCGTTCCAGGTAAACAGCATGCCGTTGCGTCCGTTTCGGGTCGGCATGACACAGTCGAACATGTCGACTCCGCGGGCGATGCCTTCAAGTATGTTTGCAGGAGTTCCGACGCCCATGAGGTAGCGTGGCTTGTCCTCAGGCATTATCGGACAGACATCGTCAAGAACCCTGTACATGACCTCTGTCGGTTCTCCGACCGCCAGGCCTCCGATTGCGAAACCGCCTGCCTGGTCGAACTGCTTGGCATGCTCGACAGCCTGACGTCGCAGGTCCGAGTATGTACAGCCCTGGATGATCGGGAAGAAAGTCTGGTCATAGCCATAATGAGGCTTGGTCTCATCAAATCGCTTGGCGTATCTCTCCAGCCATGACTGAGTCAGCTTCAAAGACTTCTTCGCATATGCATAATCTGCATCGCCAGGACAGCATTCATCCAGCGCCATCATGATGTCGGCACCGATGATTCGCTGGGTATCGACATTGTTCTCAGGTGTGAAGGTATGGCGCGAGCCATCGATATGAGAACTGAATGTACAGCCATCCGGTGTAAGCTTGCGGATACCGGCAAGCGAGAATACCTGAAAGCCGCCGCTGTCGGTGAGTATCGGTCTGTCCCAGTTTTCGAACTTATGCAATCCACCTGCCTTGTACAAGGTATCAAGTCCAGGACGAAGGTACAGGTGATATGTGTTTCCGAGGATGATTTCGGCTTTTATATCCTCCTTCAATTCCTTGTGGTACACACCCTTGACTGCGCCAAGCGTTCCCACAGGCATGAAAATAGGAGTATTAATTGTACCGTGGTCAGTCGTGATAACGCCGCAGCGTGCCGCCGAATGCTTGTCGGTACATATCTTTTCGAACTTCATTCTACTTCATTTTAACTTTCAAAGATAGTAAAAATAGAGCAGAATCTCTTACTTTTGCATGACCGAGTTAAGCACTGTCGGAGGGCAGTTTGTACCGCATAAACAAAAACACTACATAAAGAATGAAAAATCAGAACATTACGCTTAGGCTTATCATCATGAACTTCCTGGAGTTCGCTGTATGGGGAGCTTATCTTACCTCAATGGGAAGCTTCCTTGCCAACTCTGGTTTCGGCTCCCGCATCTGGCTCTTCTTCGCGACCCAGGGATTCGTATCCATCTTCATGCCCGCCCTCATGGGAATCGTGGCTGACAAATGGATTCCTGCCCAGAAGGTTCTTTCACTCTGTCAGGGTCTTGCAGGAGCATTCATGATCGGTGCCGGAGCATATGCCATGAGCGCAGGCGATGCAATCGCATTCGGTCCGTTCTATGCACTCTACACCATGAGCATCGCGTTCTTCATGCCGACCATCGCCATCTCAAACTCTGTAGCATTCAATGCACTTGAGGTCAGCGGCAAGGACCCTATCAAAGATTTCCCTCCTATCCGCGTGTTCGGAACCATAGGATTCATCTGCTGCATGCTCTTCGTGAACTTCGTCAAGAACGGCAACGGCATCCAGTTCCAGCATTCATATGAGCAGTTCCTCGTAAGCGGAATCCTCAGTCTCGTGCTCTGCGCATACGCACTTACTATGCCGAATTGCCCTTGCAAGCCAAAGAACGCAGGATCCCAGAATTTCATAGAAGCTACCGGCCTTAACGCCTTCAAGCTATTCAAGCAGGGTCAGTTCGCAATATTCTTCATCTTTTCGATGCTTCTTGGAGCAGCTCTCCAGATTACCAACGGATATGCGAACACCTTCATCACCTCATTCAAGGAAAGCGCAGAGTTTGCCAACAGCTGGGGTGCCAACAATGCAAATGCACTCATATCTCTCAGCCAGATATCCGAAACTCTCTGTATCCTTCTCATCCCTTTCTGCATGAAGAAGTTCGGAATCAAGAAAGTAATGCTCATCGCCATGTTCGCATGGGTATTCCGCTTTGGTTTCTTCGGACTTGGAAACCCTGGTTCCGGAGTATGGCTTTTCGTTCTCAGCTGTATCGTATACGGAGTCGCTTTCGACTTCTTCAACATTTCGGGATCGCTTTATGTCAACCAGAACACATCCAGCGACATCCGTTCAAGCGCACAGGGCCTCTTCATGCTCATGACCAATGGTCTTGGTGCATCAATCGGAACCTGGGCTGCTGGCAAGGTAGTCAATGCATGTGTCTATAATGCCGCTGTTCCAGCATGGGACACCGCCTGGTACATCTTTGCCGGCTACTCATTTGTAGTTGCCGTTTCATTCATGATCCTCTTCAAGGATCCTTCAAAGCAGCAGCAGAACTAGACCTCACGTCTTATTCCAAAGACACGGCCGACAGACCTTCTGTAACGTATGTCATAGCAGTAGTACTCTACCTGTCCCCTGCTTCTGACAACGGAGGTCACAAAACCTATATTGAAACCTGCATCCAGCAATTCAGCAAGCTGGATGCAGGTTTTTCCTTTCTTAAGGATGGCATCCAGTATCGACCAGTTACGGTCCAGGGCACGCAGCGCTCTGGATCGTACATTCCTGTGCAGTCCAGCATTTCTGTTATGATATCTGTTCTTGCACTCCGGGCAGCAGAATTTCTTGTCCGAACGGCCATAATTAGCCACTGTTCGGCCACACTCCAGGCATGTCAGATCATTTTCCATAGGGACTGAATATCCGTCCATCTTCATTTCCTTTCTCTCCATATCTTTCTGTATTTGACTTGACATCATTTTGTCCGCTAAAGATAATCTGTCATTCATTTCCAGTGTATCAAAAAGATAAAAACAAGATGATGGATTGTCATTTTTATATTTTCTACCGTCTCAAAAAAATGTTCCTGACGGGTTGCAAATACATTTTGGTAAAAAAGAGAAAAACATTGATAGTGTTTTTTACCTTTTCTTAGCAATTAGTTTCCATTAGGTTTCCTTTGTGCCACAAACCTGCCTGAAGCGCGCAGCGGCAGTAAACAACAAAAAAAGGAAAACAATGGAACAACTGAACAGAATCGAGTTGAAAGGAGTCGTGGGAACCATCAGAATCCAGACGGTTTCCGACAGAAAGGTCGCCAGAATATGGATGGTGACCAACAGAGCCTACAAGAACAGAGAAGGAGAGCCTGTCATAGAAGAGACCTGGCATAACGTGTCAGCATGGGAAGGCAGGGATATCCAGAACCTTGAGCAGATAAAGAAAGGAGCGCCACTTCATGTGATCGGCAGGATGCGTTCGCAGCAATACACCGCGGCAGACGGGTCCGAGCGCTACTCATACGACGTGGCAGCTTTAAGGGTTGAGTTGATCAACCCGGGTGATGAGTTCCTGTGTGAAAGCTAATCGAGAGTAAGGTGAAACGGATATTGCTGCCAGGCATGCTGTTTCTATGCATTGCCTGCTCGACCCAGAGAAAGATTGAAGTGATCAGGAGAGGAGAGGTAACACCGTACCTATCCCAGAGCGACGAAGTCCTGAGCCCTATGGAGGCCAATTACAGTCCAGCACCACAGAGAGATACACTGAAAGTTACTGATGATGAGGGGAAAGAGATGCTGATCATGAAGGCTGTCAGGGATGAGGATGGAGAGATGGTGGCCACGGATGTGCTTGATGCTGCCGTAGTCAGTGCGAAATTCAGGAATGTCGCCGAGAGAATGGGAAAGGTTGACCTGACTTTCCGTGTAACTGTTCCCGCAAGCATGCAGGACAGCCGCTGGCAGCTCCGTTTCAGACCCTTCCTGCATATTATGGAGGATACCGTTGCCCTGGAACCGATCCTGATAACAGGCAGTGCCTATAGGAATCAGCAGCTCAGGGGCTATCAGCAATACGAGAAATTCCTTAGTTCGATCATTAATGACACTACCCTGTTCATTAATATGGCGCAGCTGGAAGTATTCATCGAAAGGAACATTCCGGAGGTGTATGCATTGAAACGGGACAGCAGCTTTGTCTCTGACGAAGTGTTCGAATCTCTATACGGCGTAACCGAGAAAGAGGCCATCGAGCATTATTCAAACAGGTTTGCAAGGACAATGAATGACAGACGCCGCGCCCGTAGCGGAAGGATGTACAGCAGGTATGTCAAGGTTCCGATCATAAGCGAAGGACTCAGGCTTGACACCGTGATCAGATCAGGTGACGGGGATTTCATTTACGACTATGTCCAGACAGTCAATACCAGACCGAAGTTGAGAAAGGTAGATGCGGTTCTTACCGGCGAAATCTTCGAGCAGGATATCAGGCTGTATACCATTCCGCAGAGTGAGCCCCTCACCTTTTACATAAGTTCACTTTCAAGCCTTGCAGACAATAATGAACGATATCTTACGAAAGTGATAGAACGATCCGTTGAAGCAAATACAGCATGTTATATCGACTTTGAAAAGGGACAGAGCAGGATACTTCCCGGCATGGGAAACAATGGAGAGGAAATAGCCAGAATAAAGGCCAATCTGAGGGATCTGATAACAAACGATTCATTCATACTGGACTCAATCCTTGTGACAGCATCTTCATCTCCGGAAGGAGGATGGCAATTCAATGCTTCTCTGGCCCAGAAAAGGAGTGAAGCGGTCTCTGCATATTTCTCCCGTTTCATGAGCGAACTCAGGGATTCCATCGATTCGGAACGTGGATTGTCATTCAACATTGACGATAGCTATGAAACTAAAGACGAGAAGGATAGGAATATTGTTTTCACGTCTCGCAGCAACCCGGAAAACTGGTCGATGCTTGATGCGCTAGTACGGGAAGACACGTCCCTGACTGTGGAAGACAAGACCTCTTATTCAAGTCTGGCTTCAATCTCAAACCTTGATTCCCGAGAGCACGCCTTGCAGTCGAAAACATATTACAGATACCTTAGAGAGAAGCTGTATCCGCGTCTTCGAACTGTGAGATTCGACTTTTATCTGCATCGCAAAGGGATGGTGAAGGACACTGTACACACAACTGTGCTGGACAGCGTCTACATGAGAGGATTACAGGCAATAAGCGACAGGGACTATCCAAGTGCCGTCACCTTGCTACGCCCATACGAAGACATAAACACGGCCATTGCATACTGTGCCATGGACTACAATGAAAGCGCCTTCGAACTGCTATCGCGGCTGGAAAGGACAGCAGCCGTAAACTACATGCTTGCAATCGTATACAGTCGCCGTGGCGATGACAGATCCGCTGTTGAGTGTTACCTGCGTTCATGTGCCCAGAATCCAAGTTATGTGTACAGGGGCGGTCTTGACCCGGAAATATCTGCCCTTATCAGAAAATACAACATCCATAAAGAGGATGATGAAATCATTCCAACAGACTATTGAATCAGCTTAATTAAAAAATGAAAAAAACAATAATCATAATCAGCTGCATATTATTCGCAATGTTCACATCCTGCAGCAAGATTTCAAGCGAAGCAACATACGGTCCAGATGATACAGAGGAACTCAACATTGATTTCCCCGGCGTAGTCAAGAGGACAAAGGTTCCGCTGGTGGCTGACGAGATGACGGCGGAATCCGGCGTGAATTCAATACAGATAATGGTCTTCAATGACAAAGGCCTGGAGTCGTCTAAAACGATAACCGGCACAAGCGGATCGTTGAAAGTGACTAAAGGAAAAAAGAAAGTCGTAGCAGTCGCGAACTACAACGGAGACCTGTCAGGATGCAACAGTCCAGAAGCCATTTATTCTACTGCCACATTGCTGAATGAAAACAGCATAGGAAACAGTACGCTTTTTGTTATGAGTGGCGAGACCGACGTAGACGTGAATGGCGCTACACAAGCCTCGATTTCCCTTTCGAGAATAGCCGCAAAATTCCTTATAAGAAAGATCAGCATAAATCTCAACTCTGCGTTCAGTCCATCGGACATCACTGTTGACAGAATATATATCGACAACGCCGTTGTCGCAGCTACGCTGGGAGGTGCAAAGACTCCCCTGGCGTCGGAAGATTTCGTCAACCAACGTGGTGGTTTCGACAGTAATGCCGCTTATCAGCCTTGGGGTTCCGGCACATACGACAGCTGGACCATGTCAACGCCGGATGACCCGAACGATGGCGTAAAGCTCTATTCATATCCCAACATGATACCTGACACAGAAGATTCGCGTAACAAGACAGGTGCATTTTCGGTAAGAAAGACCAGAATTGTCGTAGAGACCACCCTCAAAGGCAGGAAGACCTTCTATCCATTCACTTTTGACGGACCGATAGAGCGTAATCACTACTATGAAATCACAGACCTCATAATCACAGGATATGGCGTTGAGCATCCAGAAGATCCAACCCCGACAAAGGGTGACATGAGCGTCAATATCACAATCAGGCCATGGGAACAAGGAGGAAGTACAAGCATAGAAATCTGATCATTACAATTGCTCTTGCATTCCTGTCCGGGCTGCAATCGTGTTCAGTAAAGGAAGACAGAAGCCCATGTCCTTCCCTGCTGATCATCAATACTGAAGAATTGAGTGAAAGGATCAGTCCACATGTAATAAACATCTGGAGTGATGATAACTCACACATCCGCGACAAGATCATACCGGAAGAACATCCTCATGAATTCACCGAAGTAGTCAAGCGATCGATAAACAGTCTATCAGCCGTATGCGGACTTGACAAGACAGAGATCGATGGTCGATGCATCATGATACGTCGCGGCCAGGAATCCGACCGGATATGGGCACATTGCAGCAAGGTTGACTGCACCGGAGAATACGGGAATGACACCCTGCACATGCACAAACAGTTCTGTGTCCTAACTATTGACATGCTGGATTATCCCGAGGATTCAACAGACTGGTCCGAATTCGATGCAATACCGGAAATTCACGGCTCGTGCGATGGATTCAGGCTTGATGAAGGGGTTCCGCATCGAGGAGACTTTATAGCAAAGGCACGTTATGCAGGAAACAATATGTTCCAGATAGTACTTCCCCGTCAATATCCGGATGATGATCTTGTCATGAAGGTTATCAAGGACGAGGTCCCGATAGGATCGGTCGACATTGGAGCAATACTGAAGCTTGCCGGCTTCGACTGGGAGAAAAAAGACCTGGATGACGCCTTCATCATCATCCGGAATGGCAATATGATCGATATCGGAGGTGCCAATGATGGTATAATGGACGTGGTTGACTGGCAGTTCGGCGGATACGGAACTCCAGGATGGTAAAAACAAAGAAGAATATGGAAAGAATATCAATGTACTCAAGACTGGCAATTACTCTCGCGGCATTGTCACTGTTTTCTCAATCATGCGTAAAGGATGACAGGGAGAATGGATGCAGCGAATGTATTGCTGAAGCGGGGAAAACCAATACGGTTGAGAATGATCCTTCAAAAGAAACAGATTATTCCCTCAATGAAATCTTATAAGCAACTTCACTCCTAAGCATAAGACAGATAGATGATTCTATCTTTGTACATTTCATTTGGATGTGCGGCTTCGCAGTGATGCGCGGCCGCTTTTTTACTATAAAAAGCAGAAAAAAATTTGCAGATAGCAAAAATTGATATATATTTGCAACCGCTTTCGGGGGTATAGCTCAGTTGGTAGAGCACCTGCTTTGCAAGCAGGGGGTCAAGAGTTCGAATCTCTTTATCTCCACCAAGAATGGACAAGGATGACTCAATGTCATCCTTTTTTTGTTTATGGATATGGCTACCAACAGAACAGAAGCATATAGAAGCTTCGTTGAATCAATAAGCAAGTCAATAGCAAAGGATAGGATCCAGACCGACGATCTGCGTCTTCTTGCCTGGGGCACAGATGCCGGATTCTACCGCATGACCCCAAAGGTTGTAGTACACGCCAAGGACGAATCAGAAGTATCGCAGATTCTTAAATCAGCCAAGGCACTGGGGCTCCCCGTGACCTTCCGTGCTGCCGGCACTTCCCTGTCCGGACAGGCGATAAGCGATTCTATCCTGGTCGTAGCCGGAAAGAACTGGGAAGACTTCAAGATTCATGAAGACAAAAGCATCACTCTCCAGCCAGGTATCGTTGGAGCAAGAGTGAACCAGATACTGGCAACGTATGGCCGCAGCTTCGGCCCTGACCCTGCATCCATCGGCAGTTGCATGGTCGGCGGAATCGTCATGAACAATGCATCCGGTATGAGCTGCGGTACTCATGCAAACAGCGACAGAATGATGCGCTCCGCCAGGCTGATTCTCATGGACGGAACGATCCTCGACACAGCAGAAGAAAACAGCCGCAAAGCCTTTGCTTCCAGCCACAAGGAGCTGATCGATGAGATCATGTCGGTAAGAAAGGACATATTCGCCGACAGCGGACTGCTTGAACGCATAAGATACAAGTACTCGATCAAGAACGTGACAGGTCTCAACCTGCTCCCGTTCGTCCGCTTCGAGGATCCATTCGAAATCATCGCGCACCTGCTTACAGGCTCGGAAGGCACACTGGCCTTCATGAGCCAGGTAACGATGGACACCCTGCCTGTCGCCCCATACAAGGCAAGCGCGATGATATACTTCGAGAATATCAGTGATGCGGCTGAGGCCGTCGTTGCAATAAGGAACCTTGACATCAATGCTGCCGAGCTCCTGGACAGACGTTCTCTCGCATCCGTTGGAGACCGCACAGGCCAGATTGACGGAGAAGCCGACAAAGACATCACAGCCGTCCTGACCCAGACCGTGGCAGAGACGCCGGAAGCCCTTGAGCGGCAGATCAAGGAGATAACCGACGCTCTCTCCCCTTACAAGACAGTTACTCCTGTCAACTTCAGCAAAGATGCTGCTGAATGTGCCCGCTATTGGGCGATACGTTCAGGCATCTTCCCGACAGTCGGAGGTATGCGAAAGCAAGGCACGACCTGCCTCATCGAAGACATCGCGTTCCATATCGAAGACCTTCCCAAGGCGACAGTAGAACTATCGGAACTGCTTGACCGACACGGATACGACGATTCATGCATCTACGGGCATGCGCTTGAGGGCAACTTCCATTTCATCATCAACCAGGCATTTGACAGCGATGCCGACGTTGCACGTTACGAAGCCATGATCCGCGACGTCGCCGAGATGGTTGTCGGCCGCTACGATGGTTCCCTTAAAGCCGAACATGGCACAGGCCGCAATATGGCGCCTTTCGTCGAGTATGAGTGGGGCAGCAAGGCTTTTGCCATCATGAAGCGCGTTAAAAAAGCCTTCGATCCTGACAATCTTCTCAACCCCGGCGTCATTTTCAACGATGACCCTCGATGTTTCCTCCGCGACTTCAAAGCCCTGCCTGTCCTTAAGCCAGGATTAGGAGCATCTGAGGAGATACAGGAGGCATACAAGAAGCTTAATAAATGCATCGAGTGCGGATTCTGCGAGGTCAACTGCGTAAGCTGCGGCTTTACTTTGTCATCACGCACAAGGATCGTCGCCCAGCGCGAGATTACAAGACTTGAAGAGCTTGCTGCAAAGACTGGCGACAGCAACTACAGTACCAAGGCAGAGTCTCTCCGCAGGGGTTTCAGATACCTCGGAGACCAGACATGTGCCGGTGACGGCCTCTGCTCGATGTCTTGCCCTATGGGCATCAGCGTAGCCGACCTTACACACGAGATCCGCCGAATCAATTCTCCGGAAGGTTCCATGACCCATGGCATTGGACAATTCGCCGCCAACCACTTCCCTGCCGCAAAGAATGCTGTGCGAGGACTTCTGGCAAGTGCGCAGCTTGGTCAGACCATTCTTGGAGAGAAGGCCATGAACGGACTCTGCAAGGGTCTGCATGAAGGCGTAGGCATTCCTCTGTGGACATCATCGACTCCGGGCCCATACAAGCTTAAAAAGAAGGAAGAGCCCGTCAAGCCTCTTAAGGTTGTATATTTTCCGTCATGCATCAACCAGACCATGGGACTGCCAAAGAACAGCCCTGTGCTCAAGCCTCTCGCCGACGAGACAGCCGAACTGCTGCACAAGGCCGGATATGAGATCATCTATCCTGAATGCCATGAGAAGCTGTGCTGCGGAACCATATGGGAGAGCAAGGGCATGCCTGACATCGCGGACCGCAAGACTGCCGAACTGGAAGAGGCTCTCTGGGAAGCAAGCAATCATGGCGAATACCCTGTTCTCTGCGACCAGAGCCCATGCCTGCACCGCATGCGCATGAAGATTGGCAAGATGCATCTTTACGAGCCTGCCGAGTTCATATGGAAGTTCCTTCGCGATCGTCTGACCTTCACCCGGACCGACGAGCCTGTGGCTATCCATACAACCTGCTCCACCCGTCTCATGGGCCTTGCCGGGACACTCCATGACCTTGCAGCGCTATGTTCGTCTGACGTCCTCGTCCCGGAGGGTGTCGGATGCTGCGGATATGCCGGCGACAAGGGCATGACAAAGCCAGAGCTGAACAAATGGGCTCTCCGCAAGCTGAAACCTCAGCTGGAGGCGAAAGGGATAAAGGTCGGATACTCGAACAGCAGGACCTGCGAGATCGGTCTTGCCACCAACTCCGGCATTCCTTACGTATCCATCGTCTATCTCGTCAACGCTCACACCAAAGCGAAATAGTTTTTTCCTGACAGGAGGAGACTGTATCAAGCAAACCATGGCCGCCCATGGCCATGTGAATGGGTGTCACGAACGAAGGGAGTGACGGGACGGAGCGAAGCGGAGGTTTGCTGATACAGAACTCCACCTGACAGGGGTGGTCAGTCACTTTGAAAAGAGAGGGATAATCGCTATATTGCGGTGAAGTAACTAAAACCTAAGTGACATGCCGAATTTCGACCTCGACAGATTCAAGAAAGCACAGAACGCAGACGACACATACCAGAAAGCCCTCAAGGAAGTAAGCGCAGGCCTCAAGGAAGGCCACTGGATGTGGTATATATTCCCCCAGCTCAGAGGGCTGGGCAGTTCAGAGACAGCAAACTTCTACGGCCTCATCGGCAAAGGTGAGGCAAAGGCATATCTGGCAGACAAGCAACTGGGCGGCCGTCTACGTGAAATCACCAATGCAGTCGGCCAGATCCGAGGCAAGAGCGCAGTCGACATCTTTGGAAAGGCCGACGCCATGAAGCTCCGCTCATGCATGACCCTGTTCTACATCGTTTCCGGCAAGGAAGAATGCTTTAGATACATCCTGGCAAAGTTCTGGGATGAGAAACTTGACCAGAAGACCCTTGACCTGCTATGAGTAAAGTCAATGGAAGGATTCTCATGATTCTTGCTGTTGCGGCAATGTTCATGGGAACGTTCTCTTGCAGGCGAGCCAGCAACGCAAATGAAACGATCGAGCCGGTCAACGACTCGATTCCACCTTTCGGCTTTTGGGAAGAAGATTTTAGGAGAGTCGACGACAAGGTCCGCAGCGGAGATACATTCAGCGGACTCATGAACCGGCTTGGAATGAGCAGCGAGGATGCGTATAAGCTTTCCCAGATCTGCGACAGCACATTCGACGTCCGTAAGCTGCGCGCCGGAAACCTCTACAAGGCATATTACGACAGTCTCAGCAACGATCTGAAATATGTTGTATACGAGAATAACAGGATAAGGCGTACCATTTTCCACTGCGCCGATTCACTTGCCGTATATACATACGACTTCCCGGTTCAGCATGTCACGAAGTTTGCCGACGTCAGCATCAGTTCTTCACTCTGGAATGACATGAGTAAAGCCGGATCATCTCCGGCACTCATAATGAAGCTCTCGGACCTTTATGCCTGGACAGTTGATTTCTTCGGTCTCCAGAAAGGCGACCGATTCCGTCTCATATACAGCCAGACCGAATGTCTTGGAGATATCATCAGTCTGGACACGATCTATTTTGCCCGTTTTACGCGAGACAGCACAGATCTGTATTCAGTCATGTTCGACCAGGGAGACAACGGAAACCTGTACTGGAACGAAAAGGGAGAAAGCATGCGCAGAGCTTTCCTCAAAGCCCCACTTGAATTCAAGCGCATTTCTTCAGGCTTCTCGTATGCCAGAAAGCATCCCGTCACCGGTCAGATAAGAGCACATACAGCTGTAGACTACGCTGCGCCAATGGGCACTCCGGTTGTCGCCCTTGGCGACGGAACAGTCATCAGCGCCGGCTGGGCAGGAGGTGGCGGCAATACCATCAAGATACGCCACAACAGCGTCTATACAACCTCATACATGCACCTTCGCAACTTTGCGACAGGCATCAAGGCCGGCACGCATGTACGTCAGGGCGAGGTTATCGGATACGTCGGATCCACCGGAACATCTACCGGCCCGCACCTTGATTTCAGAGTATACCAGAACGGCAAGGCGATAAATCCTCTTACCATGGAATCTCCGTCATCGGAGCCTATCAAGGAAGAAAACAAGGCAGCGCTGGATTCAGTATTGAGATCATATCAGATCATGGCGGAAGAGTTCGAGGCGGCAACGCCTAAGATTGAAGTCCCAGACGAAGAAAGCGAAGATTGATGACAATAGAGCCAATAGCATATTTCAGATCGCCTTTCAAGAGCAAGTTCGGCATTCCGCGCCAGAGCGGATTGCTAGAAAACCTGCGCGGCGAGATCCATCTCTGCGGACAGTATGCAACGGCTGACGCGCTCCGTGGCATGGAAGACTTTGACAGGCTGTGGCTCATATGGGAGTTCTCGGCAAACCATGAGAACACCGACGAGCGCTTCCGTCCGCTTATTCGGCCGCCACGTCTTGGAGGAAACGAAACCATAGGCGTATTCGCAAGCAGATCTCCTTTCCGTCCCAACAGGCTTGGCCTTTCATGTGTACGGCTGGACAGGGTCGATATCAGCAACCCTGGACATCCAGTCATACATGTACTCGGCGCCGACCTGATGGACGGCACGCCGATTTATGACATCAAGCCCTACATACCATACGCAGACGCATTCCCGGAAGCTTCCGGAGGATTCACTGACAAGGCAGGATGGAAGGCCCTTGAAATATCCGTTTCAGAAAGTCTTTCAGCGGAACTGAAAGAAAAGCTTGGAGAAGATGATTTCCAGGCTCTTCTCCAAGCTCTATCCATGGATCCCCGACCTCGCACCCAGAACGATTCCGAGAAGATCTACGGTCTCCCCTTCCGCGCCCTCGACATACACTTCAAGGTATGTGGAGAAGTGCTCACGGTCGTTGATTACACTAGTATTTCCTGATCATGAAGATAGGAGTGTGAAGGAGGGTCAGAGGCTTGCCCAGCAGGTGGAAGACAACTCCGTCACACGGTGACGCAATGTCAGACCTTACAGATCCGTCATATGGATCGATTATTCTTGCAATGATCTCTCCTTTGGAAACCTCATGTCCAGGGGAACACAGGTTCTGGAATATTCCCGCAGCCGGAGAATTGATCGTGACGAGATCCTGTTCATCAAGGACGATGGTATTGAATGAAGGGCGGTTTGCCCCGGATGCCGAATCAGCTATTCCGACGTTGACTATGAAACGCATGATGGCGTTTACAGGCACCTGACAGGCCTCAGGCGACACGTCGCTGTTCTTTCCTGCATATATTGAACATGCCTTAGTGTCCCAGATCTGCCAGTTATAATTGAGCGTGGTCGTGTCGAAAGGCTTCGGCGTTCTCACATACACATACGGAAGGCCGAATAGCTTTGCTGTCTCCACATCCTCGAAACCGGTCTTGAGCATCCTGACGTGAGGCATGAACTCTCCAGTCTGATATGAGCTGGCCAGTTGTATTCCGTACTTGTAGTCCTTGATTGCCTCGAAAACTCCAGAAGCAATTCTCTGGGTGGTTTCACCAAGATCATATCCGGGAAACATCCTGTTGATGTCGGTTCCATCCAGTGCCCAGAATCTCTTCTCCACATTCATAGAGAACGGATTTGCCGAAGGAATGACAAGAATCTCCTGGCCGGGAGCTATCATGCCTTCCCTTTCCATGGTCTCGAGTCTTGAGACCAGCTGGGCGCAGACGAACTGCTGATGAACCTCGTCTCCTCTCATGGCTCCGACGATGGCAAGAGTCTTCTCTCCTATGCCGAAACGGTAGCCCCATATCCTGAATGTATCGCGATATGGCGACTCCATTCTGAAAATTATTTCCTTTCTCATACTAATCTATGGATTCTAGCGAGCAGAGAACCCTCATAGCAGACGGGGTATGCCCTGATTGTAAACAGATAGCCTCTGCATGGCGCCTTGACGTCCTCGATGACAGCTCCGGTAAGCGGATCGATGATCTGACCGAGGGTATCCCCTTCTTCCACGATGGACTCGTTGTGTGTTTCAGTAGAGAAGATTCCCGAAGCCGGAGCGTTCACAAAACTGACAGTGTCTCCCTGAGATACGATTGGATCCACAATCTTCGACGAATCCACCTGTCCTTTCCACATTCCCATCTCCTTCATCAGGTTCTTGATTCCAAGAACCATGTTCTTTCCATAGTAGTGGTTGATTCTCATACCAACACCGAGCTCCACGACAATCGTCGGAGTACCTCTGCTGTTGAGCGAATGGGCCAAGGTCGCTTCAAGTACAGTTGCAGCATCATGAACCCATATGAAATTCACATTCATATGCTTTGCGTAAGGCACAAGCGTATCCGCAGTCATGACATTGATTCTTGCCTGTGGAACCTCTCTGAGAAAGATATTGCTGGAATGGATGTCGATGACGAGATCGGCTCCGCTGAGGTCGGCAACGATCGCGGCCGCGGTCTGTTCGGCAACGGTTCCTTCAGGATTGCCCGGGAAGATACGGTTCATGTCCAGGTCGAAATTCGGAATTCCACGAGTGATCGAATCGATACCCATCGGATTCAAGGCGGGATAAACCTCCACAGTTCCGTCCAGCATGTCTATCTCCTCAAGGATTTCCTTCTGCAGCTGGAAGCAGATGAACTGTCCTTCCAACTCGTCACCATGAGTACCGGTGACAATGCACATTCTCTTCTTTCCGCTGCCGTTAGTGATCGTGTTCTTCTTTATGGAGAACTGCTCATCGACCGGCAGGTCGGTTTCAAAAATTGTCTTTATCATTGTTCTGATTGTTCAACTGATGATATGGTTCTGGTGCTCTGTACCGCACAGCCTTTGAAGATTCCGCGGACGACCGGGCAGTCTCCAGCATCGCGTCCCTTTGCTATGGCGATGTACCTGTCGTCGCAGATCTTGCCTGCCGTTGGATCCAGACCATGCCATGCCCCATCCGACCAGATTTCAACCCAGGCATGGGTTTCACCCTCACCTGGAATCATTCCACATACATACCTGGCAGGAATGCCGGATTCACGGCAGACTGAAATCATGATGTGAGCGTAATCCTGGCACACTCCCTGACGAAGGCTGAACGCCCGGGCAGCAGTCGTCTCGGCGGAAGTCACATTCTTCACATATGACATTGCCGACTTGACGCGAGAGGAGATTTCCAATGCCTTTTCATACGATGTACCCCTCATTTCAGGGATAAGGGAAGCCATTTCGGCGGCAAACACAGTCATTCTGGATTCCATCAGGAACAGTGTCGAAGGACTCTTGTCCGCAATGGGATACGGAATGACCTTTACCGTTCCCTCGCTGACATATGAAAAGGAGCTGTGCGCTTCACCCTGAAAACCATAATCTATCCTCGCACCCCAACAATCATGTCCGCTGGACAAGGAGTCAGGCTGCGGGCTTATCCTCAGGCGTGAGTCGAGCAGGGTCTGACGGGCATCGACCAGAGGGAAGGACCTGAGCATGAAGCTATGGTCCCTCACCGGGGTCGAAAAGTCGGTCCGTGACTCGAAACAGTACCTGAAAATTGACATGCTACAAAACTACAGCATTTCCGAGCAGATACAATAACCTGTTCTTATATTCCGAGTCTCCGGATGTATATTTTTCTTCACTCAGCATTTCAGCGAGCTCATCCATGGCCGCTGCGTTGAATGCCCTTGGCTCTGACGTCCTGCATGCAAGCAGGGACGAGAACGCTTCCTCGATACGGTAGAACTTGTAGCCGAAACGTACATTCATGTCGATATGCTCTATGAGCTTGCCTATCTTGAGCAATGTACGTACCCTGTCATCATAGACTCTTTCCTCTATCGAGCCCCAGAACGCGAGCATCCAGTCTGTAAGGGTCTGAAGTTCGTCGACATTAGGTTCGATCCCATTCTTTGCATTCTGCCTGAGCAGCTCCAGCGGCATCTGGATGTATCCGAGAGTAGGGCTCTTGATTTCGTCACGGAGAAGGACAGCGTTGTCGTTGCATCTCTCGACACTGCTGATGACAGATGCCGGATTTGAAACATCATGGACCAGTCCGTTGATGATCGATGCCTGGTCAGGATACATGGACACACCGCCGATTGCGGAAAGATACCTGCCGTAATCATCAGGATCGCCGTCGATCATCTTGTCGAAACACAATCTGAGAAGGTGGAGTTCAAGATAAACCCGCTCGGTATATCGTCCGAGCCAGAAAAGGCTGTTGGCCTTGGATGGGGAAAGGATTGTACTGTTATTCATATTATGTCAAAGTTCGTTCTATTCGTTCATGATCCATGTGTCCTTGAATCCGCCACCCTGGCTGGAATTCACGACAAAAGACGCAGGGTTTCTGGAGAAGCGGGTAAGGCCGCTCTTCCATACTCTCACTCCCCCGTTGGCACCGGAACCGCCGGATACGACAAAGGCTCTGAGATCTGCCTTTCTCCATACTTTCTCTTCGCCATCGATGATTTCGAGATCCTTGAAATCGATGACTTCCTGAGCAATCCATCTTCTTGGCTGCTCGACAATCAGCGACTTGAGCTCTTCAAGCTTCTCAGGGGTGAGGTCACGACCAAAGACTACACCATAGCCACCGGCCTCGCTTACGTCCTTGATGACAAGCTTGCCGATATTTGCCAGGATGTAGTCGTAATCCTCTTTGTAATATGGGAGATAGGTCGGGGCGTTATGAAGAATAGGCTCTTCACCAAGATAGTACTTCACCATCTTCGGTACGAAATAGTAGATGCCCTTGTCGTCGGCAACACCGTTTCCGAAACAGTTTATGACCGCAACATTGCCTTTCTTGTACGCCTGGAAGAGATTTGGGACTCCTAGAAGTGAAGATGCCTCGAAAGCAAGAGGATCAAGATACTCGTCGCTCACTCTCCTGTAGATTGCGCCCACACGGACCTTTTCCTTGTAGAGTCCGGTATACCAGACGATGTCATCTTCTACCGTCATGTCACCAGGGAAAGCCAGAACGGCTCCGGTCTTTTCAGCGAGATAAGAATGCTCGAAGAATGCTGAATTGTAACGGCCTGGAGTAAGGATGACATTGATGCCGCGACCTGCGTTCATCGTATCCATCATGTCTTTGAGGATTTCCGGATAGTCTCGATTGTCAGCGATGCTGTTATCGATGAATGTCGTCGGAGAAACCTTGCGGGTGATTTCTCTTGCAATCATTGGATAGGATGCTCCGGATGGTATTCTGAGGTTGTCCTCGAGGATGAACCAGTTTCCATCCTTTCCTTCCACGAGATCGATTCCGCTGATGTGGGAATAGACTTTCCCGATAGGATCGATACCCTCACACTCGGGCATGTATCCTTTTGATGAGTAGACGAACTCCTCTGGGACTATTCCATCCTTTATGATGGACTTTTCATGGTAAATGTCCCAGAGGAATGCATTAAGAGCCTTTACTCTCTGGATGAGTCCCTTTTCAAGAACATCCCAGTCCTTCTTGGGGATGACTCTAGGGATTGAGTCAAATGGGAAGAACTGCTCGTTGAATACGCCGTTCTTGTAGACTCCGAATCTTACTCCGTACCGCTCCAACCAGCGGTTGACAGAGTCTCTGCTTTCAATAAGTGTCTGCATGTTTGGGGAAGAATTATTATTATGTTACACTAGTTTCAAGCATCAAAAAAGCCGGACTCCTTCGAGCCCGGCTTTATTACCTGTTTTATTGTTTTTGTCTATTATTATCTACTCAGTCGGGCAAGAGCAAAACAAAAACCTCAGCGCATTATTATTACGCTGATTATTATTATTCTGCTGATTGTTTCTTACCGACATCATTACTGCAATGATAGATAATTGAACTTAAAAAACAAAGGATTTTTTAATGTAAAATGTTTTACTTGAAAAGAATCTGCGCGAACTGATAGAGACTGCGTCTCCAGCTCTGCCACTCGTGAGCAGTCTCAGGAGATACGTAGAAAGTAGCGTTCATGCCGATCTTCTTGAGGTCATCGGCGGAAGTTCTAGGGTCGGAACCGTTTCTTGGTCTTTCGATCTCGCGGCTGCCGTAGCTCATGAAAACATGCTTTACAGTCTCCTTGAAGCCTTCAGCACCTGCCACGTCCTCCGGAGAGATCACACCACCGCTGAACATGCCGACATATGCGAAGGTCTTTGGGTTTGCGAGAGTGATGGCGCGGGTCTGCATGCCACCCATTGAAAGGCCTGCCATGGCTCTGTGTTCCGTATCTGCAAGGACACGATAGTTTGCCTCTACCATAGGGATGATATCCTTGATGAGACAGTCACCGAAAGCGCCTGCTGAATTAAGCCTTGGACCGCCCTGTGGGCGCTGGCCCTGCTGCTGAGGACGCTGATCCTGTGGTGCAGCCTGAGGAGCACCCTGCGGACGCTGTCCCTGAGGACGTGGCTGCTGACCAAGGTTTGCAAGACCATTGTCCATGACGATGATGAATGGTTCAGCCTTGCCGGCGGCGATGAGGTTGTCCATGATGATGCCGGTGCGGCCCTGCTGAGCCCAGCCATACTCGTTCTCGCCCATACCATGCTGGAGGTAGAGGACAGGATACTTCTTGGTAGTGTTTGTGCGATACTCGGCAGGAGTGTAGATGAAGCAGTGGCGTACGGTACCGCTTACGGTTGAATAGTAGTAAACCTCGCGGGTCTCGCCATGAGGGACATTCTTCAGCTGATAGAAATCCTCGTCGGCAGCTGGAATCTCGATACCGCTGCCCCAGCGGCTTGCGCCGTAGTAATAAAGGCTGTTCGGATCAGGAACGGAAATGCCGTCGACATTGATCTGGTAGTAGTGGAAACCCTCGTCCTGAGGAGCGGTCTCGCCGGTCCAAAGACCGTTCTCATCCTTGGTGAGCTCATACTTGACGCCACCGATGTCGAACTTGACGCTCTTGGCATCCGGAGCAAGATACTGTGCACGGATAACGCGGTCCGAGTTTACCATTGGATACTGTTTGCCGTCCTGGTTGGAAGTACAAGGCTTGAAGTCTTCCTTCACCTGTGCGCTTGCTGCGACTGAAAGAAGTCCGAATGCCGCAACTGCGAGCATCGAGCGGAAATTGTTCACTGTCATGATTGTAGTTATTAGTTTGTGTGTTTATTCGAATAAAGCCGACCTAGCAGGGTCGGCTTTTTTATGATAGCATATAATGATTAGCGTACAAGAGTCTCGTCGCGGTCCGGACCTACAGAAATGATGCTGATAGGGCATCCTGTCTCCTTCTCGATGAATGCAACGTAATCCTTGAACTCCTGTGGGAAGTCATTGTAGTCACGGACTGCACAGATATCCTTCTTCCAGCCCTTGAACTCCTTGTAAACAGGCTCGACATTGTCATCTACTTCGAATGGGAAATGATCCACGATCTCTCCATTGATCTTGTAAGCGACAGCGATCTTGATTGTATCGAAGGTATTGAGGATATCGGCCTTCATCATGATAAGGTCAGTAACACCGTCGAGCATGACAGCATACTTGAGAGCAACGAGGTCAAGCCATCCACAACGGCGTGGACGACCGGTCACAGCTCCGAACTCATGGCCAAGTCTGCGGATTTCCTCTCCGGTTTCATCGAAGAGCTCGGTTGGGAAAGGACCGCTGCCGACACGTGTGCAGTATGCCTTGAAGATGCCATATACGCTGCCGACCTTGGTAGGAGCTACGCCAAGACCCGGGCAGCAGCCACCTACTGTTGTGTTTGACGATGTCACGAATGGATAGGTTCCGAAATCGATGTCGAGCATCGAGCCCTGAGCGCCCTCAGCAATGACAGACTTGTCGTTTGCAAGCATATCGTTCACATAGTACTCGCAATCAACAAGCTTGAAGCCCTTGATGAACTCCATGGCAGCGAACCATGCCTCATCCTCTGCGTGAGGATCGCATTCGAAACCAAGATTCTGGAGTTCCTTGATATGGCGGTTCTGGAGCTTCTCGTAGCGAGCCTTGAAATCAGGAGCAAGAGCATCGCCGACCCTGAGGGCATGACGGGAAATCTTGTCTGTATAGGTTGGTCCGATACCCTTGAGGGTTGAACCGATCTTTCCCTTTCCTGCAGCAGCCTCATTGGCAGCGTCGAGAAGTCTATGTGTAGGGAGGATGAGATTTGCCTTCTTTGAAATGACGATCTTCTCCTGTGGATTGAGGCCCATGGCAGCGACCTTGCCGCACTCCTCCTGGAACTCGATAGGATCGAGAACTACGCCATTACCGATGATGTTGATAGAACCCTCGCGGAAGATTCCTGAAGGAATGCTTCTGGCAACGAAGTGCTTGCCTTCGAAATAGAGTGAGTGACCGGCGTTAGGGCCACCCTGGAATCTTGCGACTCCGTCATAGCGTCCAGCAAGAACGTCAACTACCTTTCCTTTTCCCTCATCGCCCCACTGGAGGCCGAGTACAACGTCAAGTTTTTTCATTTTATATCGAAAATTGTTTTTAATTTGCAATCAGTTTGGCGTAGCCATTCCAATCGTTAAAGTTAGCAAATTTTATCCACAAGACCAAAATATGAACAGGATTCTTTTTCTTCACGGATTCGCATCAAGCGGCAACAACGGAACAGTCAAGGCATTGCGACAGCTATATCCTGATGTAGAGATCATTGCGCCGGATATTCCTATCGAGCCGTCAGAAGCGCTCCCGATGCTTAAGGCTCTGGCAGAAGAAAAGAAGCCGGACCTCATCATAGGAACATCTATGGGAGCCATGTACACCGAGCTCCTTCGCGGCTACTGGCGAATCGCAGTCAACCCTGCATTCCAGCTCGCCGAAACCCTTCTCAAGAACAATGGCCTCGGCCGTCAGCAGTTCCACAACCCCAGACAGGACGGGGCGAAGGACTTTCTCGTGACAAAAGGCCTGCTGGAAGCATTCAGAGAGGTTTCCTCACAGTGCTTCACCGAGGTCGATGACACAGACCGCGAGCGTTTTTTCGGCCTGTTCGGCACACATGACACCATGGTCAACCATTATGACCTCTGTCACAGTCACTATCCTAACTGCATTCATTTCGACGGTGAGCACTATCTCAACGAGCATACCCTCACCCGCGCTGTCGTTCCTGTCATCCAATGGATAGACGACATCCAGCAGGGCCGCAGCAAGCCAAGCGTTTTCATCTGCTTCGACGACGTGCTCCGCTACACCCATAACGGCGAAGAGGTTGCATCCGCTCCACGCAGCATCCTTGCCCTTATGAAGAACTACGACCTCAGATTCGTCATTCCTTCGGACCAGGACGGCCTGCATTCAAGCATGGACAAGCTCGACTGGCTCGAGACAAAAATAGCTGTCCCTGCATGGGACAGGACCTGCCTGACCACACGCAAGGACATGCTTATCGGAGATTATCTCATCGACGCCCACCCGGACTGCCATCATTCCGATGACTTCATGGGCACCGTCATCCACTTTGGTTCAGATAATTTCAAAAACTGGGACGAAGTGATGACCTATTTCGAACGTCTCGGAGGTCAATAGTCAGTGAACAAAAAAGAATAAGTTGGTAACAAATACCAACTTATTTTTTTCTAATATTCATCCCAAGACTTGATCTGGATATCATCCAGGCTCATCGAAGTGAACGCGCGGATAAACGCGGTCGCCAGTCGTGCATTCGTGAACAGAGGGATATTGAAGTCGATGGCAGCGCGGCGGATGAGGTAGCCGTTGCTGAGCTCGGAATCCGAGAAGTTCTTAGGGATGTTGATCACCATGTCGACCTTCTTTTCCTGAATCAATTCCATTGCCTCAGGGTACTGTCCCTTGAGCTCGGTCTCGGAAGGCCATATAGCTCTCGTACAAGGGATTCCGTTATCAACGCAATAGCGATATGTACCGCCAGTCGCATAAAGCTCATACCCGTGAGCGGCAAGCAGCTTGCTGGCATTGAGGAGGTCCGCCTTCTGGAGTGCGTCACCGGTCGAGAGAAGAATCCTCTTGTCAGGAATGGTATATCCGACTGAAAGAATCGACTTGAGAAGAGACTCGTTCAGGTCATCTCCGATACATCCTACCTCACCGGTAGAAGACATATCTACACCAAGCATAGGGTCTGCTTCCTCAAGTCTCGCAAACGAGAACTGGGATGACTTCACACCGACATACTCAAGATCGAATGCGCTCTTGAGAGGAGCTTCCGGATGCCGGCCGAGCATGACCTTCGAAGCGAGCTCGATAAGGTCGATCTTCAATACCTTGGAAACGAACGGGAAGCTTCTCGAAGCACGGAGATTGCACTCGATCACCTTCACTTCATTCTCCTTTGCCAGGAACTGGATATTGAATGGACCGCAGATATGGAGAGCCTCGGCAATCTTCTTCGCGATCTTCTTGATCCTGCGGGCTGTTTCCACGTAGAGCTTCTGCGGAGGGAACTGGATCGTGGCATCTCCCGAGTGGACTCCGGCATACTCGATATGCTCTGAGATAGCATAGGCAAGCACCTTGCCCTCATCGGCAACAGCATCGAACTCGATTTCCTTGCATCGGGTCATGAACTTGCTGACTACGACAGGATGCTCCTGAGAAACCTCGGCAGCGAGAGAGAGGAAGCGCTGAAGCTGATTCATGTCATGGCAGACATTCATAGCTGCACCGGAAAGAACGTATGAAGGACGTACAAGGACAGGGAATCCTACCCTGTCGACGAACTTGCCGACGTCCTCGAACGATGTAAGCTCGCTCCATTCAGGCTGATCCACACCGAGGGAATCAACGATGCTTGAGAACTTGTTTCTATCCTCTGCCTTGTCGATGTCCTCGGCACGTGTTCCAAGAATCGGAACATTCGCCTTCGAGAGCTTGAGTGCAAGATTGTTCGGAATCTGGCCACCCACGGAAACGACGACGCCATGCGGAGTCTCGAGATCGATGATATCCATCACTCTCTCGAAAGTCAGTTCATCGAAGTACAGGCGGTCGCACATGTCATAGTCTGTACTTACTGTCTCAGGATTGTAGTTGATGAGCACTCCCCTGTAGCCCTGCTTCATGATAGTCTTGAGACAGGTCACTGAGCACCAGTCAAACTCTACCGAGCTGCCGATACGGTATGCTCCCGAGCCGAGAACGACAACTGAACGGCCGTCTTTTTCGTAATCGATGTCATTGAAAGAGCCGTTGTATGTGAGATACAGATAATTTGTCTTTGCAGGGAATTCAGCCGCAAGGGTATCGATCTGCTTTACTACAGGGACGATGCCGTTCGCCTTTCTGTACTGGCGTACGATATCCTGGTTGACTGCTGAGGAACCATTGTCCTTGAAGATGGCACGCTGGATCTGGAAATCAGAGAAGCCCTGGCACTTAGCAAGCTTAAGAAGGTCGACAGGCATCTCTTCAAGGGAAGAGTATCCGTTCATCTGCTCATAAGTGGTCACGATGTTGCGGAGCTTGTCAAGGAACCACCTGTCGATTTTTGTGAGAGCGTGAATCTGGTCGACTGTGTATCCTGCCCTGAGAGCCTTTGATATGACGAAGATACGGTTGTCCGTAGGGACTCTCAGCGCCTCTTCGACATCCGCGACCTTGAATTCCTTGTTGCCGACAAAACCATGGGCGCCCTGACCGATCATGCGGAGACCCTTCTGGATTGCCTCTTCGAAGGTACGTCCGATAGACATAACCTCTCCGACACTCTTCATGCTGGAGCCGATCTTGTGGCTCACACCATGGAACTTGGAGAGATCCCATCGAGGAATCTTGCAGACGATGTAGTCAAGTGCAGGCTCGAAGAATGCAGGAGTATCCTTGGTAACAGAGTTCTTCAAGTCAAAGAGTCCATAGCCAAGGCCGAGCTTTGCAGCCACGAATGCCAGAGGATAGCCTGTTGCCTTGGATGCGAGTGCAGATGAGCGCGAGAGACGCGCATTGACCTCGATAACACGATAGTCCATTGAGTCGGGATCGTACGCGTACTGGACGTTGCACTCACCCACTATGCCGATATGACGGATGATCTTGATGGAAAGCTCGCGGAGATAGTAATAGTCCTTGTTGCTGAGGGTCTGGGAAGGAGCGACGACGATGCTCTCTCCGGTATGGATTCCGAGCGGATCGAAGTTCTCCATGTTGCAGACCGTGATACAGTTGTCATATCTGTCGCGGACAACCTCATACTCGATTTCCTTCCAGCCCTTGAGCGACTTCTCGACAAGGACCTGAGGAGAGAATGAGAATGCCTTTTCGCAGAGCTCCACAAGCTCCTGCTCATTGTCACAGAAACCTGAACCCAGGCCTCCCAGAGCGTATGCAGCGCGTACAATGAGAGGATATCCAAGCATGGCTGCGGCAGCCTTTGCCTCCTCGATGGACTCTGCGGAATGAGACTTTATGGTCTTGACGTCTATTTCATCAAGCTTCTTGATGAACAGGTCTCTGTCTTCCGTGTCCATGATTGCCTGGACTGGAGTTCCAAGGACCTTTACATTGTATTTCTCGAGAATACCGCTCTTGTAGAGATCCACACCGCAGTTGAGAGCTGTCTGGCCTCCGAACGAAAGGAGTATTCCCTGTGGATTCTCCTTTGCGATTACCTTTTCGACGAAGAATGGAGTGACAGGAAGGAAATAAATCTTGTCAGCCACGCCTTCTGATGTCTGGACAGTCGCGATGTTTGGGTTGATGAGTACGGTCTCTATGCCTTCTTCGCGCAGGGCCTTGAGGGCCTGGCTGCCCGAATAGTCGAATTCTCCGGCCTGGCCGATCTTGAGTGCGCCGGAACCGAGGATGAGTACTTTCTTGATATTGCTGTCTTTCATCGTCTTCGTCATTAAAGCATTTTGATAAACTCATCAAAGAGGAACTGGGTGTCGGTAGGGCCACTGGAAGCCTCTGGATGGAACTGTACCGAACGGAAAGGCTTGGACTTATGCCTGATTCCCTCGTTGGTACCGTCGTTCATATTGACGAACCATGGCTCCCAATCGCTGCCGAGCATGCTCTCATCAACCGCGAAACCATGATTCTGGGATGTGATGAAGCATCGCTCTGTGCCAAGCATGCGGGCTGGCTGGTTATGGCTGCGATGGCCGTACTTGAGCTTGTATGTGCTGGCACCTGCCGCCCTTGCAAGAAGCTGGTTGCCCATGCAGATGCCGAATATCGGCTTGTCGCCCTTGAGAGCCTCACGAAGATGCCTTACCGTAGTCTCACAGAACTCAGGATTGCCCGGACCGTTCGAAATGAACAGACCATCGTATTCCAGCTTGGTGAAATCATAGTCCCAAGGCACGCGGATGAGGTGAACGCCTCTTTCAACGAAACAGCGGAGGATGTTGTGCTTGACACCGCAGTCCACAAGAACGACAGTCTTGTCGCCGCTGCCATACTCGATAACCTTGTCGGTGCTGACTATCGCGATCTGGTTGTCCAGGTTCGGATCAGGCACAGGGAAAGACTTCTCGACACCCTCAGGAACGATCATGCCTAGCATAGAGCCCTTTTCGCGAAGGATCTTGGTCAGCTCACGGGTGTCGATGCCGCAGATAGCAGGTATCTTCTGCTCCTTGAGCCAGTCTCCAAGACTGCGGACAGCATCCCAGTGACTGTAGTCCGCTGAATAATCGGAAATGACCAGTCCCCTCACCCAGATCTTCTCGGATTCAAAGTTGAGGGAGATGCCTTCAGCATCTACACCGTCGTCAGGTACGCCGTAGTTTCCGATAAGAGGATATGTGACACAAAGGATCTGACCACTGTACGATGGGTCGGTGAGACTTTCAGGATAGCCGACCATAGCTGTCGAGAAAACGACCTCTCCGTCTGAGGGAGAGTCATAACCGAAAGACCATCCGGTGAGGACGGTTCCGTCGGCAAGTCTCAGTTCTGCTTTCTTTCTATCGAGACTCATATTATCTGTTATGTTCGTCGTTATATTCAATTGCCGCCTTTGTGAAGCTCATGAACAGCGGATGAGGGTGAAGAACCGTGCTCTGATACTCCGGGTGGAATTGAGCTGCAAGATACCACTTCAAAGCCGGAATTTCAACAATTTCCACCAGATCTGCATCAGGATTCTTACCCGTACACATCATTCCGGCTTTCTCGAACTCCTCCAGGTAGGCATTGTTGAACTCATAACGGTGGCGATGACGTTCCTGGATGTCGGATTGACCATATACCTCATAGGCCTTTGAACCCTCCTTGAGACGGCATGGATATGCGCCCAGTCTCATGGTGCCGCCCATCTGGGTGATGGCCTTCTGTTCTTCCATTATGTCGATTACATTGTGCTTGGTATTCGGATCGATCTCGGCACTGTTGGCATCCTTGTAGCCAAGGACGTTGCGGGCAAACTCGACAACGATCATCTGCATGCCGTAACAGATTCCGAAAGTCGGAATGTCATGGGTTCTGCAGTATTCAGCCATGATGACCTTTCCTTCCGTGCCACGCTGGCCGAAACCAGGGCAGATGACGACGCCTGCGACTCCCTTCATCTTCTCCTCGACATCGTCCTTTGTAAGGAACTCGGTGTTGATGAACTGGATATCCACCTTGCGGTCGTTGTATACACCCGCATGATGCAGGCTTTCGCGGATACTCTTGTATGCATCCTGAAGCTCATACTTGCCGGCAATGGCAATCTTTACGGTCTCGACGGCCGCGTCCCTGCGCTTGAGGAAGTCGCGCCAGTTCTCGAGCTTCGGAGTCTCCCCTACCGGCATTCCAAGCTTCCTGAGAATGGCAGCATCCAGCCCCTGTTCCTGCATCGCGATAGGCACCTCATAGATTGAAGGCATGTCTTCGCTCTGAACGACACAGTCTCTGTCCACGTTGCAGAAAGATGCCACCTTGTGGATGATATCGCTGTTAAGGTGGGTCTCGGTGCGCAGCACAAGGATGTCAGGCTGGATGCCGACGCCCTGCATTTCCTTTACGGAATGCTGTGTAGGCTTTGTTTTCACCTCGCCCGCAGCCTTGAGGTACGGTACATAGGTAAGATGGATACAGGCCACATCACCCTGGTTCTCCCATTTCATCTGGCGGATTGCCTCGAGGAATGGCATGGACTCGATGTCGCCTATGGTTCCTCCGATCTCGGTGATGATGAAATCATACTTGTTCGGATCATCCTCGCGACGGATACGGCGCTTGATCTCGTCTGTGATATGAGGCACGACCTGGATTGTCTTGCCAAGATAGTCACCACGGCGTTCCTTGTCGATCACTGCACGATAGATTCGACCGGTAGTTATGGAATTGCCACGGGTAGTTCGGATATTGGTGAATCTCTCGTAGTGTCCGAGGTCAAGATCTGTTTCCATACCATCCTCCGTAACATAGCATTCTCCGTGCTCGTAAGGGTTGAGAGTTCCTGGATCGATGTTGATATATGGATCGAACTTCTGGATCGTGATGCTGTAGCCACGAGACTGCAGCAACTTGCCTATCGATGATGAGATGATGCCTTTTCCCAATGAAGAGACCACACCTCCTGTTACAAACAAATATTTCATATCCTGTCTGTTATATTTTTATCTTGCATCTGCGTGGCCTTCGTACCAGTTCATGAAGGCTCTGTTAAGCATCTTTACTCCTCCTGGTGTAGGATAGTATCCGGAGAAATACCAGTCTCCTGGATGGCCTGGGATAGCATTGTGAAGTCCTTCGAGGCTCTGATAGATGAGCTTGACCTCGGCATGGGTTCCTTCCGGTGTCAGCATCTTTGCGATCTCGTCCGATATCTCGTCATCCGTGAAGCAGTCGTAAATAGCTTTTACATGATTGACCATATCCTCCTTTGCGAGACCGGCCTGTGACTTGCATCTTGCATATACCTCGTCGATGACTGAGGACAATCCCCTCTTTTTCAGAAGGCTTATTGCCGCGCGGAAGGCCGCGAATTCACCAAGACGGGACATATCGATTCCGTAGTAGTCCGGGTAGCGGACCTGAGGAGATGAAGATACGACAACGATCTTTCCCGGATGAAGACGGTCGAGCATCCTGAGTATGGACTGTTTCAAAGTGGTACCTCGAACGATACTGTCATCTATGACGACAAGGTTGTCGCCCGGCTTGACCTGGCCGTATGTGACATCGTAGACATGCGCAGCGAGATCGTTTCTCGAAGCGCCTTCGGCGATGAATGTTCTGAGCTTGATATCCTTGATGACTATCTTTTCAGCCCTGACGTCTGGATTGACCTTTCTAAGACCCTCCACCATGCCGAAAAAGGCGGTCTCGGCCGTGTTCGGGATATATGAAATCACGGTGTTTTCAAGATCTCCGTCTACCGCCTCGACTATCTGTGGAGCAAGTTCGCGGCCAAGCTGCTTGCGCTCATTGTAGATGTCCATGTCCGAGCCGCGGGAGAAATAGATTCGTTCGAATGAGCATTTTTCATTCTTTCCAGGTTCAAGAAGCTGCGCCACATTGACATCGCCATCCTTGTCGACGGTCAGCATCTCTCCCGGACCGAGTTCACGGACACTTGCCGCATCCACGTTCAGGGTGGTCTGGATTACAGGCCTCTCGGAAGCCACTACAACGATTTCATCATCACAATACCAGAATGCAGGACGGATGCCATGAGGGTCGCGCAGAGTGAAGATGCTGCCGCTGCCCAATGCACCGCATATCACGTAACCGCCGTCCCACAGAGGCGAGCTTTGCTTCATGATACCGCGGGTGTCAATGTCCTTTTCCACCTGCTGGATAAGTTTCTGACCTTTGAGACCTTCAGCCTCATAGCGGGCACAGAGTTTTGCATGCTCCTGGTCCAATCCGTGGCCGAGTTGTTCAAGCAGCAGGAATGTGTCGCTGTAGATTCTTGGATGCTGGCCTTCTTCGACCAGATGGCTGAATATCTCGTCCACATTGGTCATGTTGAAGTTTCCGCAGAGAAGCAGATTTCTGGCTTTCCAGTTATTGCGTCTAAGGAATGGATGGACGTAACTCAGACCTGACTTTCCTGTCGTACTGTAGCGGAGATGCCCCATGTAGACCTCGCCGATATAAGGCATGTCGTATCCCTCCTTTTCGCTTGATGCGATGCTCTGGTGCGCATTTGCGAAAATCTCCTGGATAGCTCCGGAGCCAAGGGCTCTCTCTCGGAAGATGAACTCCTCCCCCGGGTTGCCGTTGATTTTCACACAGGCCATTCCGGCGGCTTCCTGACCTCTGTTATGCTGTTTTTCCATGAGGAGATAGAGTTTGTCGAGACCGTAGCAGATAGTCCCGTACTTCTCCTTGTAATACTCCAGCGGTTTGCGAAGTCTTATCAGCGCGACTCCACACTCATGTTTCAGTATTTCCATTGCTCAATCCTTTTCATCGCTTCCACACAGTCTTCCGGTCTACCGAAGGAGGAGAGACGTACAAAGCCCTCCCCTGACTGGCCGAAACCTGAACCAGGAGTCGTTACTATGCTGAGTTCATTCAACAGCTTGTCGAAGAATTCCCATGACCCCATTCCGTCCGGGGTGCGGAGCCAGATATAAGGAGCATCTTCTCCACCCAAAACGTCATAGCCGTATTTCTTGAGAGTCTCACGGATGAGGTCTGCGTTCTTCATATAACCGTCAACGTTCTCGCGTACCTGTCTCTGGCCTTCCTCGGAATAGATTGCCGCTGCAGCCCTCTGGGAGATGTACGATGTTCCGTTGAATTTGGTGCACTGACGGCGGTTCCAGTTATAGTTGAGCGAGATGGTCCTTCCGTCCTCGGCAGAGAATGTCAATGCCTTCGGTACGACTGTATAGCCGCATCGCACGCCTGTGAATCCAGCGGTCTTCGAGAAGCTCCTGAACTCGATAGCGCACTTCTCGGCATCTTCGATCTCGAATATGCTGTGTGGAATGCCCTCGTGACGGATGTATGAAACGTATGCAGAATCATAAAGGATGACGCATTTCTCGCGGAGAGCGTAATCCACCCATCTTGTCAGCTGCTCACGGTTCATCGTCAGTCCGGTAGGATTGTTCGGATAACAGAGATAGACAACATCGAGATGCTTCTCGGGAATCTGAGGCACGAAGCCGTTGTCCTGATTGATAGGCAGGATGGTGATGTTCTTCGCCCTGCCGTTCATCACATTGCTGTCCATATAGACCGGATAAGCAGGATCAGGGATGCCGATGGCACAGTCCTGATCGAAAAGATCCACGATGTTTCCACAATCGCTGATGGCGCCTTCGCTGATGAAGACCTCATCGATGCCGATGTTCACACCCAGCGGAGCGAATTCATAGTCCACGATGGCCTGGCGGAGGAAAGCATAGCCCTGTTCAGGACCATAGCCCCTGAAAGTCTCGCTGCGTGAAAGCTCATCCACAGCCTTGTGCATTGCCTGGATGCATACATCAGGCAGCGGTTTTGTGACGTCTCCGACACCAAGGCTGATGACCTTGCGGTCGGGATGCTGCTTCTTATATTCTTCGACTCTGCGGGTAACTTCAGCAAAGAGAAACCCGTTCTTGAGTTCAAAATAATGCTCATTGAAAATTGACATGACACTACTCTATTAATCAGTTGCTAACATGTAAGCTGACTCTAATTCACACATGAAACTGGTTTCTGCAGGTCCCGTCATGTAAACGTGACCATCCTTCTCATCCCAACGGATATGGAGATCTCCACCATCCATGGATACTACCGCTTCGCGACCCGCAAGACCCGCAATTGACGCTGCAACTGCAGTCGCACAGGCACCGGTACCGCAAGCCATGGTGATTCCGGAGCCACGTTCCCATACGCGCATGCGAAGCTTTCCGTCAGGAAGCTTCTGGACAAATTCAATATTTGCTCTCTGCGGGAAAAAATTAGAATGCTCTAGAAATGGTCCGACCTTCTCAAGGTCTATCTTGTTTATGTCATCGACAAAAATGACGCAGTGTGGATTGCCCATACAGACGTATGTAGCTTCATATTCATTGGACCACGCCTTGAGAACCTGACCTTTGAGAGAGCCATCTTCAGTCGCTACCTGTTCTTTGTTTGACAGCAAAGGCTCTCCCATATCAACAGTAGCGCCGGTAGCAACACCGTCCTCGACAATAAGCTTGATTATCTTGATGCCGGCCAGGGTCTCCAAGGTAATCTCAGTCTTGTCGGTCAGACCATTGTCAAATACATACTTTCCAACGCAGCGGCTGCCGTTGCCACACATCATGGCCTCACTGCCGTCATTGTTGAAGATACGCATCTTGAAATCAGCCACCTTGCTGCGGCTGATGAGGATGAGGCCGTCAGTCTTGTAGACCGGGCTCCATTTTACAGAAAAAGCTGAGGGATCAGAAATGGTGAAACGGTCGGCATCCACATAGATGTATGTGTTGCCGAGACCGTCCATCACTGCAAATTCGATTTTTGCCATTGTCTAATATGCCTGCTCGTGTACACCCTTCACTGCACGTCCGCTAGGATCGTTGAGGTTCTTGAATGCCTCATCCCATTCAAGGGCGATAGCGGTAGAACATGCTACAGATGCCTCATGAGGCACGCAGCGAGCTGCACTTGCGCTTGGGAAATGCTCCTCGAAGATAGTACGGTACAGATACTCTTCCTTGTTCATAGGTGGGTTTACAGGGAAACGCTTCTCTGCACGTGCGAGCTGATCGTCGGTAACGCTCTCCTCGGCAATCTTCTTGAGGGTGTCGATCCAGCTGTAGCCTACGCCGTCGCTGAACTGTTCCTTCTGGCGCCATGCAACGCTTGCAGGAAGCATGTCCTCGAAAGCCTCGCGGACGATGCGCTTCTCCATGGTCTTGCCCGGACACATCTTGTCTGCAGGATTGAGACGCATAGCGATGTCGAGGAACTCCTTGTCAAGGAACGGAACTCGTCCTTCAACACCCCATGCGCAAAGGCTCTTGTTCGCGCGGAGACAGTCATAAAGATGGAGTTTAGAGAGCTTGCGGACGGTCTCGTCATGGAAGGCCTTTGCGTCCGGTGCCTTATGGAAGTAGAGATATCCGCCGAAGATCTCGTCTGCACCCTCCCCCGAAAGAACCATCTTGATGCCCATGGACTTGATCACGCGGGCAAGGAGGTACATAGGGGTAGATGCACGGACTGTGGTAACATCGTATGTCTCGATGAAATAGATCACGTCGCGGATGGCGTCAAGGCCTTCCTGGATGGTATAGTTGATTTCATGATGGACTGTTCCGATGTGCTTTGCAACCTCGGCAGCCTTTGCCAGATCCGGTGCTCCCTTCAGGCCGACAGCGAATGAGTGGAGCTGGGGCCACCATGCAGCCTGGGTGCTGCCGGTCTCGACACGCATCGCTGCATACTTCTTTGCAATTGCACTTACTACGGATGAATCAAGACCGCCCGAAAGAAGGACACCGTAAGGGACATCGCTCATGAGCTGACGCTTCACTGCATCCTCGAGACCCTTTCTGAGGTCCTCGACGCTTGATGTGTTATCCTTGACTGCATCATACTCCATCCAGTCGCGGGTGTACCACTTGGTCATCTTGCGCTCGCGGCTGCTGTAATAGTGTCCAGGGAGGAACGGTTCATACTCGGAGCAGAAACCCTCGAGAGCCTTGAGCTCACTTGCAACGCAGAGTGTGCCGTCGTCATGCCAGCCGATATAGAGTGGAATCACGCCGATAGGATCGCGGGCGATGAGGTACTCGTTCTTCTCCTCGTCATAGAGAGCGAAAGCAAAGATACCGCTGAGGTCCTCGATGAAATCGATTCCTTTCTCCTGATAAAGCGCGAGGATGACCTCACAGTCAGACTGTGTCTGGAAGTCGTACTTGCCCTCGAGCTGCTTTCGAAGTTCCTGATGGTTGTAGATCTCGCCGTTCACAGCAAGGATATGCTTATGGTGAGGGCTGATGAGAGGCTGTCCACCTGACTGAGGATCTACGATAGAGAGTCGTTCGTGAGAAAGAATCGCGCTCTTGCCGCAGTAGATACCGCTCCAATCCGGTCCGCGATGGCGGAGTTTGCGGGACATTTGAAGAGCTTTGTCGCGAAGTTCAAGGCTATCGCCCTGGATGTCGAAAATTGCAGTGAATCCACACATGATAGAAATGTTATAATTCATTTTCGGAATGTGGGATTCCTGTTGGAAAGGGGGTCCGGAATTCACATTCCGGGGTACAAATGTATGGCAAAATAAACCAATGTTCCAAGTGTACCCCTGGTAATATTTTGATTAAATTGTTTTATCTGTTGTATGCAGACTCTCCGTGCTCGTAGACGTCGAGTCCTTCCTCTTCCTCACGCGCACCGCATCTGAGTCCGACGGTATACTTGATTGCGTTGAAGATGATCATACCCATGACGAATGCGAAGGCAACAACCACGAAAGCACCGAGAGTCTGTATACCGAGGCTGACCTCGCTGCCGTTGATCGATGAGTCGCAGAAAACACCGGTAAGGATGGTTCCAAGGATACCGCCTACACCATGTACGCTGACTGCACCGACTGGATCGTCGATCTTGAGGGTCTTGTCAATGAAAGATACTGAGAAGCACATCACTACTGATACGATGATTCCGATGAGTGCCGCTGCTCCGATTCCTACACAGTCGCAGCCTGCAGTAATACCTACGAGGCCGGCAAGTACACCGTTGCAGACCATTGAAAGCGAAGGCTTTCCATCAACCAGCCAGGTGTATGCGAGCGCTGTGATACCGCCTGTTGCTGCAGCCATGTTGGTAGTGATGAAAATATGAGCTGAATGGATTGCGCTCTCACCGGTGATTGAAAGTTCAGAGCATGGGTTGAAGCCGAACCAGCCTACCCAGAGAGCGAATACGCCAAGGGCACAGAGTGCGAGGTTGTGTCCAGGAATAGCGCGGCTCTTGCCGTCCTTGCCATACTTGCCGATTCTTGGTCCGAGAACGATTGCTCCTGCAAGAGCAAGGGCGCCACCGCATGCGTGAACCATAGTTGAACCTGCGAAGTCGTGGAAACCGAGTTCAGAGAGCCATCCGCCGCCCCAGCCCCAGTGACCTGAGATAGGATAAACGAATGCTGAGATCAGGACTGAGTAGAGCATGTACATAGAGAACTTTGTACGCTCAGCCATTGCACCGCTGACGATAGTCGCGGTAGTCGCACAGAACATTGTCTGGAAGATGAAGAATGCTCCAGCAGGAATGTTGTCGTTGCCCATGTTTGAGCTGAAGAAGAAACCGTCCCAACCGAAGAGACCATGGTCGGTTCCGAACATGAGTGAGAATCCGATGACCCAGAAGAGAACGCTTCCGCACATGAAGTCACAGAAGTTCTTCATAAGGATATTGGCTGTGTTCTTGGATCTGGTGAGACCGGCCTCTACAAGGGCGAAGCCAGGCTGCATCCAGAATACGAGCATCGCTCCCAAAAGAACCCACAAAGTATCTACTCCACTTATTGTTGATATAATTGCATCCATGATA
>JAKSJO010000049.1 GCA_024398125.1 Bacteroidales bacterium | reverse complement strand
GGATTCTTCTCAAGCAGGGAGAAATCCATGTCCTCGGAGTATCGCCCCAGATTGTGGAATATACGTAGACAAGTGCCACCATAAAAGGCGGCTTCCTTGAAGAACCCGCTGCGGTACAGGCCGCTCAGGACTACCTGCTGCATTACTTCGTAGGTGGCATTCCGCTGTCCGTCAACGGTAGATAAGTCGTGCTCCTGGAGCATCTGATTGAATATGTCGTTCATAATGAATGCTTGATGTACTTGATAAGTGTATTGATACTTTGTGGCTTGCGGCTGTAGGCCGCACAGGATTCGAGTATGGATAAGTCGAATGATGGCAATGCGTCCATATCAAAGCGGATGTCTTCTTCCAGATATAGGGCAGCGTCCTTCATAAAACGCAGTTCAAGGCCCTTGGTGCAATTTATCAGATCACACAAAGCCTTCTCTGGCGTTGCAATCAAGTAGTTGACTCCGTCTTCTGTTTCAACTCTGACCCCGATAGGGAAGTATTCCTTGCTGCAGTTCCTGAAATCGAAATTGCCAGCCGGTGTATCAAAACTCCTGGAATGCTTCGTTGTCATGGAAAGCGTCAGATAAACATGCTCAGGAATCAACCCGTAATGGCGCAATGCAGTCTGAAGGCTTACATATGAGGGCCCGTAAAGATGATTGGCTATGAGATTCCTGTTCAGGGCCTTGCCTGTCTCATCCGGACTGGCAACATACAATCCTTGTTTCAGCCTGATAATGGCGCCGGCTGCCTCAAGTCTTCTTGCCTTCTCGCCTGTGAACTTTGTCGCAGGGAACATCGAGGCAAAGACATTGAGGTCGAACGGGACGTTACCTATGTTTGTGAAAGGTGACATATATACTCTTATTAAATCACTGTGCAAAAATAGCGGTATTTTGTACAGCAAACAAATAATTTCTTCTTTTTCTGTACGTGATACCGCTATTTTTCCTTTTGGGGTCTCTGATATTCTTACTTCAGCGTAATCTTGTTCACGGTTTCTCTCTTCTTTGCATTCACAAGATCCGCATAGATCTGGGTCGTGGTCACATTGCGGTGAGTGAGCATCTTCGATACAGTGTAGATGTCCGTGCCGGCAGCAATCTGCAGGGTGGCGTAGGTGTGCCGGAAGCAGTGAAACGAGAAGGGTTTGTAGATCCCGGCATCAAGTAGCCATTGTTTGAGCGGATGCTGGGTCATGGTCTTAGTGAATCCTTTGAACACCTTTCCTTGCCCTCTGTAGCCGCAAAGGTCCAGGGCTTCGTCACTGATGGGGAGGGTGGCGTCGGTTCCTGTCTTGATGGTCCTGATACGCATGCAGTAGCCGCCGTCAGAAGCCGGCATGATGTTCTCCCATTGAAGATTCTGAACATCGCTGAACCTCAGTCCGGTGAGGCAGGAGAACAATGAAGCCCTACGGAGAACATCGATCTTGCACGGAGTGGTGGCCAGCCTTTTCAGTTCTTCGGCGGTGAGGAACTCCTTGTGCACGTCATCCTCGTCAATCGTTTCCAGATAGTCGTTGAGATTCTCCTTCAGGTACTTTTCAAGGTAAGCTTTCTTGAGCATTGCCCGGAAGTTCCTCCAGTATGCTGCAGCGGCATTGCGTGACAGTTTCTGGTTCGTGTGCTTGAGCTGCCTGGCACCAAGAAGGTATTCCCTGAACTTGTTGCACAGCTCGACTGTGATGTCGTTGAACGTACATTTTCCATTGACGAATTTGCTGAAATGAGCGCACACAAATATGTATTTATCACCCTTATACCTTGAGTAATCGTTAAAGTACTTCAGGGCATCGGCATTGCGCTTTGTGTTGTCCGGAAGGTTGAACTCCTCGTTCAGAAGTGATATCTGCCTTTGGCAACGGATGGTCTCCGCCTTTTGGAGCATGACCTCGTTGAATTCCTTGAAAGCCGGATCTGTAGGGTTGTCGAAGATGTAGATGCCGAGAAACTCCCTGCGTGTCATCTTCATGGTCTTTGGATTGCGTACTGCCGGATAATAATCCAGATAGAGGCTGATGCGTCCGTTTGCTCCCGGACGCTGGCGAAGTGTTACCTTCGGACAAGTGTTTGAATAACTCATAACTGCTTGATTTAAATTAATAATGTATTGACTATGGTTTGTACTGAAAACCGGTACAAATCTGCATGGTGATATCGTGGTGGAAAAGGTGATATTGAAATAACCGCTTTCCACCTGCTGTTTTTCACAGCTTTGGAGAGGAGAAGGCGGCATCCATCTCCTTTCTGGAGAACTTGACATATTTCCCTTCCATGTGTTTGGGGATGCCGAAGACTTTCACGTAATGGTAAAGCTGGTCCCTGGTCATCCCGAATTTCTCCATCGCCTCTTTCATGGTGTAGTATTGAGGCTTCTCCGGTTCGACCAGACCTTTGGCGATGTCAACGTGTGCCTTGGAGTAAAAGACCTCGCGCTTGACCTTCTTCTTAGGGATGCTATGCGCCGAGACGAAGGTATAGACAGCCGAGGTTGTCATATTGAACTTCTCCATCAAGTCCGGTACGCTATACCATTCTGTAATAGACTCATCAGGCTTGTTCTTGATGATGAATTTGTCAATGTGGCTCTTGCTCCAGAGCGTCTTTCCCATGCGGAAGATCTTCGGGATATCCTTTTCTTTCCC
>JAKSJO010000048.1 GCA_024398125.1 Bacteroidales bacterium | reverse complement strand
TGTCGAAATTCATGTACTTCTCGAAACCGGCCTTTTTCTGAGCCTCGTCTACCAGCGCGTTAGCCTCGGCAGCCTTGCCCTCCAGCAGCAGCTGGCGGACGCGTGGCATGATAGGGCGCAGATCCGGCGGCAGAGGAGTCTCGGCCCATTTCGGCTCATAGAGGTCCTCCTGGGTATAGGTCATCACCTCGTTGTAAGGCTGGCCGGAAGTCTGCATGCGCAGGGTACCGTTGCCGGTGATGAAATTGTCCGAAGATTCTGCTGCCGGTGCGATGGAGCAGATATTGTGCTTCGGCAGGATTGTTGAGCGCTGTTCCACCGGAATATACGGGATGGAATAGTCGAGCTTTCTGGTGTCTATCTTGGCGCTGGATGTTCCCGCCGCAAGGCACAGAAATGCAAATAATGCAATAGATTTCTTCATGGTTATAATTTTAGTGGCGTAAAAATACAAATTATACCGATATTGTCCAACAAGAACATAGTTCAGTACAGTTTGTCTGCCACAGTGCCCAACCGTTATTTTTTGATTTCGATACGGATTCTGGCGTTTTTGAGTGCGGTTATGGTTAGTATCTGTACAGCCTGAAGTGCTGGATATCAAACTCGCCGACAGGGATGCGGACATGGCGTCCCTGGTGCGTCTGGTCGCCATTGAGATGTCTTCTGACGTGCATTTTGCCATCCGAAATGATGACAGACTCACACTTTGCGAGTCCGATGCGTGCATCACCCTTCTTCCAGGTAACTCCAGACTTTGCATCTGTGCAGGTGATGACAATTCCGCTTCCGATGGCGAGATAGTCCTCGCTGCCTAAGCGGAGGATGATGCAAGCAGCTTCCGGCCACTCGGCCTCCTTGGAACCCGGTTCCCAGCCGAGAGAATAGCTGTGCTTTATGGTGAGTCGGATGCCGTCAGGTGTGATGATCTCCGCTTCACGTTGTTCATTGTCAATAAGCACGGCATCCATGTCGCCGGTGCCCTGGCGTTCAAGTATAAATGGCTCGGCCTGGCGAAGGATCTTATACGAGGCGACAAGAGGGGAGAGTGATGATTGGCCGCTGGAGTAGGCGTTGAGCTGATCATCCTGCGACAGATCCATGCCGTTCATGTCGTTGTCCTTGGCGTCTGCAAAAAGCGGATAATCTTCGATGCTGAACGGGCAGAAGCCCATCGCATCATGATGGCCGAAAGCATAGAGGGCATACATGGCGTCCTTGTCTTCAAGTCGGATCTCCGGGACGAAGAGCGGATTGTTCGGCAGATGATATTTCGAGAGCCAGGACCTGATGCCGTTGTCATATATGTCAACCCCCAAAACATCGATGGAAGGTGCTCCACAATGCCAGAGATCGATCAGCTGAGCCAGAGGGCCGCCCGATGGGTATTGACCAGGCTTGCGATCGCGGCTGTCGAGCGCCACGTTGACGTACATTGGCAGATCGTAGATGGCACGCCCGGCCTTGGCAATCTGTTCAACATAGGTGGCATATGTCCATGTCTGGAAGATTTCTTCGGTATAGATGTCATCGCCAAAGAGCTGCGCCCAAGTGGCATTCGCTTTCGCTTCCGGCTGGATCTTCTCTTTGAGATAAGGGTGCAACGACTTCTGGTTTTTCTTCAGATAATCTGTCAGCTGCTGAGGAACTGCACTCTGGTAGAGTCTGGTCGCATCGGCAGAATAGTCGCGAGGCACATCGATCATGCCGATTTCGTTCTCAACCTGCACCATGATGACCGTCTGCTCCACGGCATCATGATCACGAAGATGTTCCATGATCTTACAGAATGCCCGCCTGTCGGCTTCAAGGACCTTCTTGCTGAGTGAAGATGCCTCTTCCACAGGTCGGCCCTCAAAAGCATGGGCACGGGGAAAACGCTTCACATCGCGCTTGAACCACTCCGGGGCATAGCAGCTCATCGAATTCTTCCATGCTCCGAACCATAGCAGAACGACCTTCAAATCATTGCGGCGCGCTTCCGATAGAATCACATCCAGCGAGCTCATGTCGAATTGTCCTTCCACGGGTTCAATCAGTTCCCAGGAAACGGGGGCCAGCACGGTGTTAAGTCCCAGCTTGTGTAGATGTGCGAAGGATCGCTCAACATCCTCTGGCGTCGAGGCCGAAGAGTTGCCCAGCTCGCCACCTATTATCAGCATCGGTTTCCCATTGGCGACGATCCTTGCCGTGCTGTTGTCTTGACGTTCCAGTCGTGGCTGAGCATGTGCAAACAACGATAGAATGCTCACAAAAGCTATAAGGGTCAATATTTTCTTCATATTCGATGGTTTTGAAGATCACTTTATATGTTTGCAAAGATAAGTGAATGGTTGGCAAGGAGGGAACTCTGTAAAAGAAAATGTCTATCTTTGGATCGTTCATTTCAGCAACCAATACAGTAACACAAACTGATTAACCAATAATGATACACAATATGAACAAGAAACTCACACTAGCTTTCGTGGCTATGCTTGCACCAATCATGTTGCTCGCACAACCGAACGGAGGCGGCAGGAGAATGGTACAGGTTTCATCACCTGTTGTCAATGCAGACAACACCGTTACATTCAACTACCGCAATGACTCAGCAAAAGAAGTAAAGGTCAACGTACAGTTCGCCGGAACCCATGAGATGGCGAAGAACGAAGACGGAGTATGGACAATCACCCTCGGCCCTGCGGCTCCGGATATGTATCCTTACTGCTTCATCGTTGACGGAATCAACGTCATGGACCCTCTCAACCCTGAGTGGTTCCCGAACGAGACCTTCAAGAACAGTATCCTGGACATGCGCGCTGACGGCAACCTCCTTCACTCGATCAAGGATGTGCCTCACGGAAGCGTGGATTACATCAACTACAAGTCATCAACCCTCGGAGTATATGGCAACGCCATCGTTTACACTCCGGCAGGCTACGACGATAACAAGGACAAGAAGTATCCTGTTTTCTACCTCATCAGCGGAACCACCGATACCGAGGAAGTTTACTTCAAGGTGGGAAGAATGAACTTCATCCTTGACAACCTCATCGCCGAGGGCAAGGCAAAGGAGATGATCATCGTCCTCCCTTACGGCAATCCGTCAAAGTATTTCCCTGCAGGAACACGCATGCCTGTCCAGGGTGACGCTTTCAGCAAGGACCTTCTCAACGACCTCATGCCTTACGTAGAGGCTAACTACCGCACCATCAACGACCGCGACCACAGAGCGATCGGCGGCTTTTCACGCGGTGGCAATCAGGGTCTGGCATTCGGTCTCACCAACATCGACAAGTTCTCATATCTCTGCTCTTACAGCTCATTCACCAGCATGACCCTTCCGGGAGTTTATGACGATGCTGACAAGCTCAACAAGCAGCTTCACCTCTTCTGGCTCGGCGTAGGCACCGATGACTTCCTGTACGGCAACGCCAAGGAATATATGGACTTCCTTGACAGCAAGGGTATCAAAAATGTGAAGGAGTTCACGACCGATAAGTTCGGCCACACCTGGATGAACGCCAAGTTCTTCCTCGGCAAGACCCTTCCTCTTCTTTTCCAGTAACCCCAGAATATGAAGATCATGAAAAAGACAACACTTATCATAGCTGCGGCAGCGCTCTTCATGGCTGCCAATACTGTATCAGCACAGAACCAGGAGCAGAGACTTACTCCTGAGGTCATGGCAAGACTCTTCCCGGCTGGAGTTGTATCTCCAGAGTGCAACCCTGACGGAAGCGTTACCTTCCGCTGCCAGGCTCCAAACGCCGAGAAGGTTGAACTTGAATGCCAGATGTACAACGGCAACAGGCCTATGGTCAAGGACGAGAGGGGAGTATGGACACTCACCGTCACCCCTGACGTGCCGGATATCTATCCATACGCATTCATCATCGACGGCACCAAGATCGCCGATCCTAACAACATGTACATCTTCCCTAACGAGGGATTCAAGTACAGCATCGTCGACGTTCGCGGCGAGGCTCCTTCAGTACAGGACATCCAGGACGTTCCTCACGGAAAGATTTCCTACAGATACTACACTTCCCAGAACTGCAAGGGTATCGTAAGGCCTATGTGCGTCTATACTCCTGCCGGATACGACCCTAAGGGCAACGAGAAGCTCCCTGTTCTCTATCTCATCCACGGTATGACCGATACCTATGAGACATGGTTCAAGGTCGGCCACGCCAACATAATCCTCGACAACCTCATCGCCAGCGGCCAGGCAAAGAGAATGATCGTTGTCATGCCATACGCCAACCCTTACATCGAGATGATGGCTCAGGGCAAGGCCGACAGATATGATTCAATGGACACAGATCTCATCACCAATGAGATCATCAAGGAGGTCATCCCATTCATCGAGAAAAACTACAACGTCCTCACCGACTCGAACAACCGCGCAATCGCAGGTTTCTCTCTCGGCGGCCGTCAGACACTCGCATGCGGTCTCGGACACCCTGAGCTCTTCAAGTATGTGGCTGCTTATGCTCCGGCTATCTTCGGAAACGAGTACGAGACAAACTTCGCCAACGGCACATATGCTCCTATCGAGACTCTCAAGAAGGAGCTGAAGCTGATGTGGCTCGGTACCGGCAAGGACGATTTCCTTATCCAGGCATCACTCGGCCTCGAGGAATACCTCACAAAGCAGGGCCTCAAGCATACCTTCTACAATCCGGGTGGCGGCCACACCTGGATGAATTGCCGAGACTATCTCGAGCTTACCGCCAAGGAGCTCTTCAAATAGTTGAATT
>JAKSJO010000047.1 GCA_024398125.1 Bacteroidales bacterium | reverse complement strand
GACCGAAGATCATCACGTTGTCAGGGTCGCCACCGAACTGAGCGATGTTCTTCTTTACCCACTTGAGTGACTCGATCTGGTCGAGGATACCGTAGTTGCCTGAAACGCCATTAGGGCTCTCAGCTGAAAGCTCTGGATGGGTAAGGAATCCGAATACGCCGAGACGATAGTTGATGGTTACGAGAACCACGTCCTTGCCGGCGAACTCCTTTCCGTCGAACTCAGGCTCGGTACCGAAACCTTCGCGGTAACCGCCACCATGGATCCATACTGCTACAGGGAGCTTTGCGTTAGGATTGCCAGACTGCTTGGTCCAAACGTTGAGGTAGAGACAGTCCTCGCTGAAAGGAGCCTCATCACCGTAGCCCCACTCAGTGTAGTAGCCACCCTTGTACTGGATGTGCTGGTAGCTAGGGTTGGCGAAACGGTCGCAAACCTTTACGCCCTGCCAAGCCTCTACTGGCTGTGGAGCCTTCCAACGATTTTCCTTGATAGGTGCTGCTGCATAAGGGATACCCTTGTATGCAACTACGCCAGCAACGCTGGTCTCGACACCCTGGACCTGACCACCCTCGATGCTGAGGATAGGGGTCTCTGCCTTTTTAGGAGCACATGCTGCCATTGCAACAAGTGCAAGTCCGAGAAGAATCTTTTTCATGTGAAATAATGATTAGTGGTAATTTTTTCGCAATATACTATTTTTGCGAGTAAAACTGTTTTGGATTTGAAAGAAACTGTAATAATTTCATGTCTTGTGTACCTTTTTGCACTCGTTGCTACCGGTTTGGTGGTCGCGAGACGCAATCGCAGGACCTCTGATTTTCTTGTCGCAGGTCGATCCCTTAGTCTTCCGCTGACGGCAATCTCGCTCGCTGCGGTCCAGATCGGCGTCGGAATCGTCCTCGGCAGCTCTTCCAATGGTTATGCTGACGGAGTATGGCCGGGTATCTACTACGCCCTCGGCTGTGGCTTGGGTCTCATTTTCGCGGGTCTCGTGACTGCAAGGAAACTTCGCTCCCGGGAAAGCTATGTCCCTCTTGATTTCTTTGCCCAGCGCTATGGCGACAGCAGGGGAGTCCGTCTATGGGCTGCCATCAGCAATGTCCCGAGTCTGCTGGGTATCTTCATCGCTCAGATGGTTGCCGCAGGCTCCATCCTTGCCGGCTTCGGTCTGCCTTTCGGCACAGGAGTGCTGTTGTGCATGGCTGTGGTTCTGGTATATTGCATGATGGGCGGCATGTGGAGTGTCGTTTTCACCGATGTCGTCCAGGTTACCGTGATAATGATAGCGATTCCGGTGTTCTGTGCCATTGCCATGGTGAAATATGGCCAGTCCGGTGGAGATCTCATTGGAATCTTCAGCACCCCATTCATACCTGAAGGTATGGGAACCCGCTTCGTGTATCTTGTGCTGCCTTTCCTGCTTTCGATATCTGTGTCCTATGACGCATACATCAAGATCCAGTCGTCGAAAGATTCCAGGACAGCTTCGCGCGGTGCATGCATAGCCGGACTGATAGTCATCCTTGTCGGAACGATGTGCTCGGTCATAGGAGTCGTTGCCTCAAAGATGTTCCCCGGTCTCACGGACGGCATGTTCGCTACTGCGGCAACGGGTCTGCTGCCTCCTGTACTTGCAGGAATAGTCGTTGCCGCCATCCTTGCTGCAGCATTGTCCAGCGCTAGCTGCATCCTTCTGTCACTCGGATCATCTGTTTCACGTGACTTCTACAACCGATTCCTGCACCCGGAGGTAGACCAGCTGGATCAGCTCAGAAACTCAAAGAGAGTGTCCCAGGCCGCCATCATGATTGCCTGTGCGGTCGGCTGCGTGTTCGCCCTTTACATGACGGACATACTGGACGCAATGATCATTTTCAACTATCCATACATGGGATCGATGCTGATTCCTCTTCTTGGAGGCCTTCTGTGGAAGGGTGCGACCCGTCGTGGTGCATTCGCTGCCGCCATCGCCGGCGGCTGTGTCGGCGTCGTAAGCTTTTTCATCGGCATCCCGGGCCCTCTGCATGGACTTATGAACACTGATCTTGCTCTGCTGCTTGCCTATGTGGTATCCGCAGTCACGCTTGTTGCAGTCAGTCTGGTTGATAATAACAAAAGAAAGATATGAAAGAATATGTATGGCCATATTCCAATGAGCTTGGCGAGCGTACGGTAGACAGTGCCGATGTTCTCGTTCTCGGAGGAGGTCTGGCAGGCTGCTATGCTGCTATCGCGGCTGCACGCCATGGCAAGAGCGTCATTCTGGTCGAAAAAGGCGCGACAAGGCGCAGTGGCTCGGCCGGAACAGGCTTCGACCACTGGGAATCCGCATGTACCAACCCATGCTCCAAGATAAGCCCAAAGGAGATGGCAGAGGCGTATGTGGACGAACAGGACCATTACAGCAACGGCATCGGACACTATATCGAGTGTCGCGAAGGCTATGACCGCCTTTTGGACATGGAATCCTTCGGCGGCAAGATACGCGACACTGAGGATGAATTCAAGGGTGCGGAGTTCCGAGATGACGAGACCAAGCTGATGTTTGCATATGACTACACGAACTGCTATACATTGCGCGTCTGGGGATCGACCTTCAAGCCTGCGCTTCGTAAGGAACTGCAGCGTCTTGGCGTCAAGGTCTATGACCGTGTAGAGGCCACAGCCCTCCTTACATCGGTGGTGGATGGAAAGAAACGAGGTATCGGAGCGATGGGCATGAATGTCCGTACAGGCCGTTTCATGGTCTTCAGGGCAAAGGCTACCATACTGACCATGTCCCGCCCTGCACGCGTATGGCTATTCGACAGCGACATGCCGGGAATCTGCGAGTTCCGTCCACCTCAGAGCATCGGCTCCGGTCATGCAATGGGCTGGCGCGCCGGTGTCGAATTCACAATGATGGAAAAGTCTGTCCGTGCCGAAATGTCTTCAGCAATCCGCAGCTTTCCCCCATACGGAGCCGGGAACAACCACAATACCTGGTATGGCGCGACCATGGTCGATGCAAGAGGAGTCGAGATACCATACCTGGATCGCGATGGCAATGAACTCAAGGACGTTTCGCAGCGCTTCCATCCAGCTCCCGGCCAGAAATTCTTCCTTAAGGGAGGTGTCATAGATGAGCCGAAGTACGACTATCGCGGTCCCGAGACCATGTCCTTCGACAAGCTCATGGAACGCGGATACAAGCTACCGTTCTATGCCGATCTGTCGAGAATGCCCGCCCTGGAGCGCAAGGCGATATGGGGCATGATGGTCGGCGAGGAAGGCAAGACCAAGATACCTATCCTCCAGAACTACACCCAGCGCGGTTTCGATCCCGAAAAGCACATGCTCCAAAGTTACGGCACAGGCTGGACCTCTGCCCAGTTCCTGGATCAGGAAAGACAGCTGTTCGGTGCGCCGGGAGGAATCATCACCGACTGGGACCTCAAGACCAACATCGACGGCATCTACGCTGCGGGCGACCAGCTCTTCGCTTCCGACTGTGCCGGTCATGCCTGTGCTACCGGATATTATGCTGGAAGGAAGGCTGCCGCTGCGGCTGATTCAATGGACTTCATCGAGCCTTCCGAGACTGATATCCAGGCCGAAATCGACCGCCTCTACCGTCCGGTGATGAATGACAGGGGATACGGATGGAAGGAACTGAACAAGGCGATCTCCCGTGCCATGCAGAACTATTGCGGCGGCATTAAATGCGAGGAGAATCTACGTGAAGGTCTGGATCTTCTCGAGAGCTACAGGAATGAGATTGTTCCTAATCTCCATTGTGAGAATCCACATGACCTCATGCGCACTCACGAGGTCATGGATATACTTGATGTGGCGACGATGATTCTCCATGCCTGCCTGATGCGTGAGTCCAGCTCCGCCCCGCTGTGCTTCGACCGCAGCGATTGTCCGGAAATGGACCCTGAGCGTGACCGCTGCTTCATCACCATACGCCAGGAAAACGGCATCCCTGTCCGCGGAGTCATCCCTCATGACTATTTCGGGGACCTCGAGGAGGAGTATGAGAAGAGAAACCAGGATTACATAAACAACGGCAGACGATAGGATATGGATAAGAAAGATTTTCATGTCAGCAAGGTCAGCTGCAGCGCAGAGCCTTTGATCTACGACGACAGCAAGTGCATCGGCTGTAACCGCTGTGCGGAGGCATGCATGGCCGACGTGCTGGTTCCAGATACCGAAAAGGGAAAGCATCCCGTCGTTATGTATCCGGGAGAATGCTGGTACTGCGGAGCGTGTGTGATGGATTGCCCTGTGGAGGGCGCTCTGCGGCTTGTGCATCCGCTGATGAACCGTGCCAAGTTTGTGCCCGTCAAGTGATTTTTAGGAGGACTCAAAACGGCTTCTAAATATTATTCATTATCTTTGTAGATACTGAAAAAACCATCAATATGAAAAAGAACAACGATTCTTATAATTGGAAATACTGCTCGATCGGCGGCGCTACCCGCATCGCTATCACCACAGGAAGCGATATCGAGCATCTCGGTGAGCTTGACGAAAAGCTCTGGACCGTACTCAGCATGCCTGTCAATGGCCTCGAGTTCGACGCCAAGACACTTGAAATCCTTGACAGCGATGCCGACGGCAAGATCCGCGTCGACGAGATCAAGGCTGCTGCAAAGTGGCTCACATCAGTTGTAAAGGACAGCAATCTTATTGTCAATGGATCGGACAGCATCGCTCTTGACGCTATCAACGCAGAAAGCGCGGAAGGTGCAGAGGTTCTTGGCGCAGCAAAGCTTGTTCTTTCAGATCTCGCAAAGGAGGATTCGGTGATCAGCATGGCAGATCTCGCTGCATGCACAGCTGCTTTCGAGGAAAAGTGCAAGGCTGCTGCCGAAGCTGCCGCTGCCGCTGCTGCTGCCGCCGCTGTTCCATACGGAGACAATACCGATGCGGCAATCGCAGCATGTGACGCCCTCAAGTCAAAGGTCGCAGACTATTTCATGCGCTGCAAGCTCATCTCATTCGATGAGGATGCAGCAGGCACACTTGACGTATCAGTTGACAAGATAGGAGAAATCTCCGCTCTCAACCTCGCAGACGAGGCTGCAAAGATTGCAGACTTCCCGATCGCACGTCCAGTGAAGGACGCACTCCTTCCATTCAACGCCATCAATCCGGCATGGGCAGCAACATTCGCCGCAATCAAGGCTGCTGCGCTTGACGCTGACTTCCCTGGAGCGGAGTCTATCGATGAAGCTCAGTGGAACAGTGTGGTTGCAAAGCTCGAGGACTACAAGGCGCTCAAGCAGGCAAAGCTTACCGAAGGTTCAGACGTTCTCGACAAGGAAGGCCAGGACAAGAAGGCAGCCATCGCATCGACCGCGAAGATGCTCTATCTTTTCCGCGACTTCTTCCGCATTCTCCAGAACTACGTCGTTCTCTCTGATTTCTATGCTCCTGACCAGAAGGCAATCTTCCAGGCAGGCCGTCTGGTCATCGACCAGCGTTGCTGCGAGCTCTGCGTCAAGGTAAGCGACATGGGCAAGCATGGCGACATGGCCGGTCTCAGCGGCATGTTCCTCATCTACTGCAACTGTACCTCAAAGAAGGGAGCAGCACCTATGGATATAGTGGCAGTGATGACTGCAGGTACCGTCCGCGGACTCCGTGTCGGCAAGAATGGCCTCTTCTATGACCGCGCCGGCAATGACTGGGATGCAACCATCACCAAGGTCATCGACAACCCTATCAGCATAGCCCAGGCATTCTGGTCTCCTTATCGCAAGTTCGGCAACTGGTGTACCGAGAAAGTCAACAAGATGGCAAACGAGAGCGAGACAAAGGCAACCGCAAAGCTTACCGCAAATGCCGAGACCGCTTCAGCTCAGGCTTC
>JAKSJO010000046.1 GCA_024398125.1 Bacteroidales bacterium | reverse complement strand
AATAAGCATACGGGAGAAAAAGTATACGGCAGAAACTCTTACATTTCGACCAAGTTTGAAATTTTGGAGTTCAGTTTCAACACCGTCTCAAAATAATTGATTATCTTTTTCCTCTCATTTTTCGAGATGTTTTAAGTATTTATACTCAATGAGGAAAAGACGAACAGCGGTATCTTTGCGTCGTCAAACTGACTATTTTGTTATGAACATACGAAAACTACTGATCTCCATCACCGTAATATCATTCGGTATACCGCTCCATGGGGCAGGTAACATCTCCGACATCGACAGTCTCTACACAATGTTCCAGAACAAGGAGTCTGCCGGTTACGTGGAAGAGGCGAACAAGATTATGGCCAAAGTCGGATATGAACACACGTTCACGTCCGAGGAGAGTTTTGATGACGCCAACGCCCTGGTGCTGGACGTCATCGTTGACTACTACAGATCCAAGAGCGAATATGTCGGACGAATAACCTACCTAAACAAGGCTCTCTCGTTCTACACGGAGCACAAGGATTCGATGAATGTAGCCAGATGCCATCATACTTTGGGAGCTACATATCAGATGCTTGGTCTCTATGACAAGGCCATACAGGCATACCAGCAGAGCTCAGACATCCTGCTCGCGATCGGAGGAGACAGTTCCAATCTCAGATACCGCTATACGCTGAACAACATCGCTGCACTGTTCTTCGAGCAGGATGAAATGGACAAAAGCGAGGAACTCTATCTGAAATGCCTTTCTCTCATCAATGGCGACGAAGATGAGACGAGGAACGAGATCGACCGCTCGACGTATCTGGGCAATCTTGCCATGGTGTATAATGCCAAGGCTGAGAGTTCGCCATATGCATCCATTGCCCAGTCATATCTGTCAAAGGCACTGGAAAATGTTACTGAAGCCGTTGCCATCGCAAAGAAATATTGTGAGGGGACTTCCAGCGAGATAGAGATTGTCAAGAGGGAGATCACACTTGCCAGGACATTGATGTTGCAGGGAGATCTGAACGGTGCTGACAGGGTGCTTAGTGAGTGCGATGCATATGTTGCCAGGAATTCCCTTGAGTATCAGGGCATCCAGGTAGCCAGCATCAGAGGCGAGATTATGGAACGCCGGGGCAATCCGATTGTTGCCGAGAGGATGTATGACAAGGTGCGTGACTATGCAAGAAAACAAGGCCTCAAGGAGATGGAGGGGCAGGCACTGGAGAATCTCTACGTCCTGCTGAAGGACATCAGGCCTGCAAAGGCTTTGGAATGTCTTGAGAAGCGTACGGCAATCCGCGATTCGATCTTCACGCTGCAGCAGAACATACTGATAAGCGAGTTCCAGGTCCAGTACGAGACACAGGAGAAAGAGAATCTCATAAGGCAGCAGGAGTCGGAACTTCGTCAAAGCAAGACGGTGGCGTGGTCTCTGGCAGTCATCCTGCTTCTATGTGTCGGCCTTGCATCGGGGATATACAGACATGTCGCGTTCGTGCGAAAACGCAACAGGGAACTCAAGGAATCCAATGATACGAAGGACAAGATGATATCCATCATCTCCCATGACCTGAAGAATCCTGCATATGCCCAGAGGAATGTCCTCCGGGGGTTGCACTCATCCTGGCAGCAACTTGAGAATGCAACCATCGGCAACTACATCAACGAGCTGTTGACATCTTCTGAATCTCAGGTCCAGCTGCTGTCCAACCTGCTTGATTGGGCGCGCCTGCAGACCGGCAAGCTGAAATGCAACATCATCGAGATCGACCTCTCGATGATTGTAAGCAATGAGATCAAGACATTGCAAGGAATGGCAGACAACAAGCAAGTGACCATAGAGACCAGGCTTGTCAATGGAGAATCTGCGCTTGCAGACCGCGAGATGGTTTCTGTCATCATACGCAATCTCATCACGAACGCTATAAAGTTCAGCAGAAGCGGTAGCATCGTGGAGGTTGAGACGGGAGTCGATGGCGACAGTGCATACTGCTCGATAATCGACCATGGCGTCGGAATATCGGAAGGCAATCTTGCGAAGGTATTCACCGATGCAGCGGTATCTACAGGAACAGACGATGAGCCTGGAACGGGACTGGGGCTTGAGCTTTGCAGGAACTTCACCAAGCTGAACAATGGCCGTATAACAGTTGCAAGCAAGCCGGGCGAAGGTTCCACATTCACATTATATCTGAAACTGGCAAGGAGAGACAATGAAGACTAGGATAATACTGGTTGATGACCATCAGCTCATACGAATGGGCGTCAGAATGACCCTGATGACAGAACCGGACAAGTATGAGATCGTTGGAGAGGCAGGATCAGTCAACGAACTCATGAGAATTCTTGACGGTGGGACAATGGCAGACATCATCCTCATGGATATAATCATGCCGGGCATGAACGGAATAGACGCCACTCGCATCGTCAGAGGCAATTTTCCGGACATCCGCATTCTCGTGATGTCATCGGACGCATCAGTCCACACGATCAAGGAACTGACCCGCCTCAATATAGATGGATATATCTCCAAGAACTACACTGGAGAGGAGCTGACTCTTGCCATAGACAGCGTCATGAATGGTCTTCCTTATTTCGGGAGAGATATAAGTCAGATCCTGTCTGACATCAGACGCTCCAACAGAACAATACCTGACGATGTGTTTTCAGATAGGGAGCTCGAGATCATCGAACTCTGCAGGTGCGGGCTCACGGCAAAAGCAATTGCAGACAAATTGTGCATAAGTCCAAGGACTGTGAGCAACCACAAGGCGAACATCTTCTCCAAGATGGGAATCAACAGCAACTACGACATGATAGAATATGCTGTCGCCCATGGGATAATTTCCGGAATCTGATTCCTGATACCAATATACTTATCCTGCACAAAGGTCATTTTGAGTATTATTACTCACGGAACAGAGTGGAAATTCGCTGACCTTTGTAACATAGACAATTATATAATCAAAGGATAAGTATTATGAACAGAACAAAAACATTCTTGAAAGTTGCAGTAGCGGTATTGCTCGCTGCACTTCCTATGTCCTGCGACAAGGGACCGGAAATGGAAGAAGAGGAAGAACAGAAGGAATCGTTCTTCATTCAGACCGGTATCGTTTCCGATTACACTTATGACTCGGTAGTTGCTCATGCCGCCGTGAAGTCTCTCGACGGCACCAAAATTTCATCTGTATCGTTCAGGGTGTTCCTTGACGAAGCAATGAATGACTTCTTTCAGGATATCCCTGCCACCAAAGGGTCAGATGGAGAGTATTCCGCTACCATTGACAAGCTTACGTATGATACTGATTACTACTATTCATGCCGCGTGACCAGCGAAGATGGAACCGAGCACAATGGAGCTGTCAGGAAGTTCACCTCAATGGCTGCGCCTGTCAATGAAGTCCAGTTGGTTACACTGGACGCAGATGACATCCAGCGATACAGCGCAAAACTTGGAGGAAAGGTTTATCTTCCAAAGGGTGTCAAGATAGAGTGGCTTGGTATCACCTACGGAAAGACACAGGACTTGAAGAATGCAACAAATACTAAGATATATACGAATTCTGACGGCAAAGATGATGATGGAAGAAACTCCTTTGAAGTCACAAAGCTCTTCGATGGTCTTACAAAGGGAACTACATATTACTACAGACTATATGGAAGTTTCACCCAGCCGAATGACGGTCTTTCCACACCTCTTACAGGTGATATAAAGTCCTTCACCACTGAAGCTGCGGTGAACCCTATCTGGGTACTTGAGAACACGGCAGTGAAGACACCTGTGACAACGATATCTGTAAAGACAGGAGAGAGCATAACCCTTGACTGCGTAAATGCAAATAACCATAACGAGGACATATATGTCAGTGACTGCACAAAGAGCCACGGTTCATACATCACTTCTGTCCGTTCTGGCAACAAGCTGACTATCAAGGGTGTCAGCGCTTGTACGAACCAGAAGATCACTCTTACATACAAGGTGGAAGGTACCTCTCATACGACATCTATCACCTACAGCGTCATAAGCACAGATGAAAAGCGCCGTCAGGATATCAGGAACTATTTCTTCGCCCATGAGTCAGAAGAGGGACCTGTGACTTTAACGATAGCACCAGAGCCTGTGGCCAAGTATATCGTATCCAACAATGGTGTGATGGTAATGGATTCTCACCGTCAGAGTGTCAACTCAGACTATCCTGACTACAACTACAGGCCGGTCAATGACGACAACATATACCCTGGCAGCCTTGTCTACATCAATCAGAACCTTAAGAACGGAACACCTGAAACTGTTGTTCTCCCTTGCAGTAATGCAGCCGGGAAGGTCAATGTCTACGTTACATTCCTCGCCAATGGCAAGGAGGTGTCAGAATCCAACGTCCCTAACACTCCTGACAAGATATATGCAGCAATAAACAAGCTTGTTTCGAGTGCACTGGCCAGCGGTTCAGTCCCAGCAGGAAGCGCAAAAGTAAAGAGTTCATGCTCGAACAGCTCAAGCAAGCTTGCTCTTGACTTCGGCGTGTCTGCTTCCTTCATGAAGGCGAAGTGCAGCGTCGAGACTTCGACTGAAAAAGAATCTACAAGCCTCTATGCAATGCACTCTTTCACACAGGAGTTCTATAACGTCAAGATCACAGCTGCCGACAATGATCCGACAAACTACCTCGGCACAGGCGTGACTGCAGATATAATCAGGGAGGTTGAAAGATCCGGAAGAGGAAAAATCGGTATCATCAGCTCCGTTTCATACGGCCGCTACGGTTACTATACCAAGTCATTCGAGCAGAGCAAGTTCTCATTCAAAGGCAGTGAGAAGGTGTCTTACGGTACATGCTTCGATGCTTCAGCTAAGCAGGACATCTCCAATCTTGCTGAGTCTACGGAAGAGTGGGGATACATCTATGGCGGTGACCCGAAAGTTGCAGGTCAGGCTCTCTCAAACGAGGCCGATTTCAAGAGCAAGGTTCTCAGCTCGATGACCGTAGCACAGGACAACCAGGGAGTCCCTATGTTCTACACAGTGAAGTATATTGGTTCTGGAAAGGATGCGGGCACCAATTATACAGGTTCATACAACGACATCTCTTCATACAAGCCGTGTCCGGAGACGCTCACCGTGGACATGTTTAACCATATCAAGACCTCCGGCTCAAAAGACGTCAAGGTTGTCCTCAAGCTCAAGGTGCTCAAGCTCACCGGCTCAGATGTGGTTGAGCAGCCGACTCCTCAGGAATTCGAATATCACTGGGGTGGACGCGAGCATACCACCCAGCTCGTCAAGGCACCCGCAGGATGTGTGTTCGACGGCATCGCAGATATCTTGGTCTATACAAACGTGAAGGAGCTCAAGCTCAACGGCAAGATCGATGTCAGCGACGGCTATCTCAAGATCAGTCTCGAAGGCTCCCAGGGATCTCCAAGCTTGAAGAAAAACGATGATCTATTAGGCGAATGCGATACAATTATGGAGTAAACCTTAGGATATGAAGAATATTCTGAAACTTATAGCAGTCATCGCAATTGCAGGAGGACTTGCTGCGTGCAAGAAGGATGATGGACCAGAAGGGCCTACAGATCTTTCTGGCGGCTGCGAGGCCGTGGACCTCGGCCTGAGCGTAAAATGGGCCTCGTACAACGTGGGCGCCAAGGATCCGAATGGCTACGGCTCGTACTTCGCATGGGGCGAGACGGCTGAAAAGTCCAACTACGACTGGTCGGAAAACGGCCAATACAAGTGGGGTACCTATGACGATACTGCGGCTCCTAAATACGGGATGACCAAGTACACGGCCAACGTGTCAGGTGGCGATGGCCTTAAGACCCTTTTGCCAGAAGACGACGCTGCAACGGTAGTTTGGGGCACCAAATGGCGCACACCCACATACGATGAGTTTTTGGAGCTTCTTGACCCCGCCAAGTGCGAGTGGACATGGGATGTCAAGAAGAAAGGATACACGGTAAAGGGCCTGAAGACTGGCAACTCCATTTTCATGCCCGTCCCTGGTTATCGCTGTTGGTCGGATTTGTTCGAAGCCGGGGAGTACGGCAGCTACTGGACTTCGTCGCTAAGCAGTCCTTCCGAGGCTCACTACTTATGCTTTGGCGAGATTGGCTACGAATGGAATACCGGCGGCCGTTATGCCGGCGGAACCGTCCGCGCCGTCACAGAATACTAATGAAATCCGAAAGCAGATTCTACTCGCTTTCCAGAATTAAAAATCAAAGAGTTGCCAACCGGGAAGGATGGCAACTCTTTTAAGTTTTCAATAAGTGGTTCACAGAATTTAGTTATTCCGCGATTCTTTTCGGCCCGGCAAACTGAATGCGATTTCATATCGTATGAACATGTTCTCTAATAAGGATGAAAAGGAATATAGTTCAAATTAGCTTTCTAAATTCAGACGACTTAAAATCAACTTCTTTTAGAATCCTTTCGTTTCATTGAGAATAACAAGGCAGCCAAGGCTCGCGTTCGCAAGGCTACCCTCGAG
>JAKSJO010000045.1 GCA_024398125.1 Bacteroidales bacterium | reverse complement strand
GGAGCCTTGTAAAGGTCTCCGGCGTATGAGAAAACGACCACGTCACCGTTTGTGGTAGGGAAGCGGAGAAGTCTTGCTTCCTCGGCGTTCAGGCTGGCTGTACCAATCACCAATGCCGCAAGTGCTGCGATTCTTTTCATGCTTTTATTTCTTAGAGTAGGTTGCTGCTTTCTGGGTCATGCGGGCTGCGCGCTCCTGGCTGTCGGGATGTGATGAGAACATCTGAGCCACAGCGGATGCCTTCTGGCCGTTGCTGAGCTGGACGAGCTTCTCGAGACCGCGGGCCATGCTGTACGGACCGTAGCCATGGTCGATGGCGAACTGGAAACCGTAGTCATCGGCTGCGAACTCCTGCTTCTGGGAATACTGTGCGTCTACATAGCTCTCGGCGATGCTGCCGACTACTGAACCTGCAAGTGTTCCGATGACGCCGCCTGCTGCATAGACTGCCTCGCGGGCTGCGGTTGTCATGTATGCGCGCTGCATCTGCTTCTTGGTGTCCTTGTGTACGACGTGGCCGATCTCATGACCGATGATGGCCATGATCATGTCGTCGTCCATCACGTCCATCAGGCCCGAGTACACGCGGATCGAGCCGTCGCCGCATGCAAATGCGTTGATCTGGTCAGTAATGTAGACCTTGAAGTTGAGTTTGAGGTCTCCTACGTGGTCGACTCCGTTGAGAATCTTGGTAAGGCGCTTCTGGTATGCACCGTTGTCAACCTTGTTCTCGGCGTCAAGATGAGCGACAGACTGCTGGCAGAGCTCGATGATCTGGGCGTCTGTAAGTGTCATTCCGGTCATTGCCTTGCCGGCTGCGTCAGCAAGGTAGACTGGATTCATGTTTGCGAGTATGCTGCAGCTGCAAAGGCTCAGCGCAGCGATCGCGAGGATGATCAATCTTTTCATATAGTCTTTGGTTTTATTATCAATAAAGCTTTCCTTCACGTTCAAGCTTGAACACTTCCATGTCCGAAATCTTGCCGTCTTCGATCTTGAATCGCAGGGCGGTGCGGACGACCTGCCATCCCTGGACGCCGCATGCTCCCGGATTGATAGTCAGCATGTCGTAGTAATCGTCGTTCATCACCTTGAGAATGTGGGAATGACCGCAGACGAATATCTGTGGCCTCAGGTTCTCGATCATCGCGCGGGCACGGAGGTCATATCTTCCCGGATAGCCGCCGATGTGGGTCATGAGAATGGACATGCCCTCGCGCTCGAAGAACTGGTAGTTGGGATAGTCGAGCCGGATGTCGTATCCGTCACAGTTGCCATGAACGCCCACCAGAGGCTTGAATGCTGCTATCTGCTGCACGAACTTTATGTCGGCGCCGAAGTCCCCGGCATGCCAAATCTCGTCAACCGGCTCGAGGAACTCGCGGAACTCCTTGTCGAAGACACCGTGGGTGTCTGAAATCAGACCAATGAACATACTAGACCTTGATTATGATGTTTTTCTTGTACAGTCCATATAGACAGGCGAAGATGACACCTGCGAATATGAGGGAATAGACCAGCGACATGAACTCGTTCGCACCGAAATACTTCGATGGTACCCAGTTCACGAACTGGTAGCTCTTGGCGAAGACGCCGCTGAGAACGAATGCCGCCATGGCGTTGAGGCCCATTATCCTGAAAGGCTTGAAAGGCTTTGCGATGCCGCGGATGTCCGCACAGTACATCAGGAATGCCAGAGCCAGCGATGCCCAGCCGGTCGTGTAGAACACGTATGATGCCGACCACAGAGGCTTGCTTATAGGAATCCAGATGCTCATTATCTCGCCGATGCCGAGGCATACCATGCCGAGCGCGAATACCTTGCACACGATTGCCATAGGAGAGGTCGAGTCATCAAGAGGATTCTCGGAGTGACGGCGGGTTGCCGTGATGATAAGGTTGCCGATGAGGTATGCGAGAAGGCATGAAGCGGCTGCCGGCAGCGATCCGAGCGGACCTTCAGGGTCGAATGCAGCAGCGCTGCCGTCGGCATAGTGGTAGCCGTGGTATACATGGCTGTCGCCGAGAAGCGCGACATCGATGCGGCGCGATATGTTTCCTTCCAGTGTGAATGGACCGGGATCGCTGCCGAACAGCACCAGGATGGCGGTGTAGGCGACAAGGAGGACTCCGACGGCGCCCAGAATCTTGCCGGGCTTGCGCAGCCAGAGTGCCAGCATGCCTCCGATAAGGTATGCACAGGCGATGCGCTGCAGCACGCCGAAGATGCGCTTGTGGCCGAGCCAGTATCCGATATTCTGCCACAGGGTCCAGTCTGGGTCATGCAGCGATGTCGGGAAGAAAGGATACAGTGCGATGAGTATTCCGATTAGGAAGATGGCTATCGATCTCTTGACGAGCTTCAGACATGCCTCCTTGGAAAAGCTCTCGAACCTGCTGTATGAAAAGGCCATCGCACAGCCCATGCAGAAGATGAAGAATGGATAGACCAGGTCGGTCGGAGTGCAGCCGATCCATTCTGCGTGCTCGAGTGGTGCGTACATGTGCCCCCAGCTTCCCGGGTTGTTCACGATGCACATGAAGGTGATGGTTATGCCTCGCAGTATGTCGAGTGAGTCGAAACGCTTTTTCATAATCTTATTTCATGTAGTTGAAGTAGACTGCCGCGGTCGCTGTGAGAGCGGCGGTTTCTGTGCGCAGGCGGCTGTCCCCAAGATGCACGGGGATGAATCCGCTGTCCATTGCGAGCTTAGCCTCGTCCCGGCTGAAATCGCCCTCGGGACCGATCAGAATGGCGATAGAGCAGTTGTCGGCTGCTTTCTCGACCAGCACTTCCTTTATCGAGCGGCGCAGGGTTTCTTCCTCGAAACAGTAGCAGATGAGCTTCAGCTCGGCGTCGCATTCCTTGATGAATTCCTTGACGCTGACAGGCTCCGAAATCTGGGGAATAGCTCCCTTGAGAGACTGCTTGGATGCCGAGAGAAGAATCTTGGCGAGACGCTCGGTCTTGAAGACGCGACGCTCGGAATGCTCGCCGATGACAGGAGCGATCCTGTCCAGCCCCATCTCCGTGGCCTTCTCCGCGAACCACTCATAGCGGTCGTTGTTCTTGGTCGGACAGACCGCCATCGTAAGGTGGTAAGGATGTGCTCCCCAGTCCTTCTCGACTTCGAGAATCTGGGCTGTAGCTCCCTTTGGCGATGCATCGCACAGGCGGCAGGTGTAGAATGTGCCTTCGCCGTCGATGACGTGGATCTCGTCACCTTCGCGATGGCGCAGTACCTTGACGCAATGCGCTGATTCCTCTTCTGTGAGGTGGCAGAATGTGCCGTCTATCTCTCTGGCAAAAAAGATTTCCATTATGGACGGATTATCTTGATGGTACCGTCCATGCCCAGCTTGAAGATCTGGGATGGGATACCTGTTGATTCTTTCTCGAGTGCGGGAGCCATCACGAGGTCCACGGCGTTGATGATTTCCTCCGGGATGTCCTCATAGGTCTGAGGGGCAGGCTCGCCGGAAATGTTCGCCGAAGTCGATACGATAGGTCTTCCGAAACGGTGAACAAGATCCTTGCAGCTTTCGGTGAGAGGAATGCGGATGCCGACCGAGCCATCCTCGGCAGCTACATTAGGTGCCAGGTGATATCCGTCGCAGAGTGCGTCCGGGTAGATGATGGTCATCGGCTTGTCGTTCACTTCAACCAGGTCGATCGCGATGTTCGGGATGGCCTGGACGTTGCGTGCAATCATGTCCATGTCGGAAGCAAGAAGCACGAGCGACTTGCTGTCGGGACGCTGCTTGATCTCGTATATCCTTGCGACTGCCTCGGCATTCGAAGCGTCGCATCCGAGACCCCAGATGGTGTCGGTGGGGTAGAGTATGATTCCGCCCTTGCGCAGCACTTCGACTGCCTTGCGGATCTCTTCTGCTATGTCTTTCTTTGTCATAAAGCGAATTTTGTCACAACTGGGAAATGGTCTGAGCAGCGGACACGCGGAACCTCATAGCTGATGGCATCGGCCTCCTTCGGGATGAGGATGTAGTCTATCCTGAGAAGATGCCTGAAGTTGACGAATGTTCCGCCGAAACCCTTCCCGGCGTGTGTGAATGTATCCTTGTGATTTTTGTTAAGCATGTAGTATGTGTGCGACATCGGCGTGTCGTTGAAGTCTCCGGCAACGATGGTCTCGAGCGGGCATTCGCGGATATCCTTGAGAACCTGGGCGACCTGCTTCGGGCGTCTAACGATGGATGACCGCATCTTGTCCTGGGTCTTATGGAGCTCTTCGTTGCGGCCAATGGATGTTATGATGCGCGAAGCGGACATGCCATAGCTTTGGAGGTGGCAGTTGTAGATGCGGACCTTCTTTCCGTTGATGTCGATATCGGTGTAGAGGGCGAGGTTCGTACTGTTTTCGAAGTCGAACTTGCCCTTGTCCGTGATCGGGAAGCGGCTCAGGGTGATGTTGCCGAATGCGCCATTGCCGGCGAGCATTACATAGTACTCGGAATTGTATCCCCTGAAGTTGTCCTTGATCCACTTCTTTATCAGGTTGGCGTTGGCGATCTGGACCTCCTGGAGACAGATGATGTCGGCGTCGCAGGATTTGATGAACGATACGATGGAGTCCGCACAGCTGGTCCTGTCCTTTGCCGTGCCTGCCCCGTACTGGACGAAACGGCCGACATTGTAGCTGACCATGGTGATGCCGTCAGTTTCGGGATCCTTGCCGTTATCGCTCCACTGGTAGAATTTGCCGATGAAGAAGAGTGACGGAAGAATGGCGATGAACGGTATGACCGCCGCCTTCGACTTGCGTCCGACCGCCCAGATAAGCAGGACGAGGTTCAGGACGAAGAAAGGCATGAACAGCAGCCCGAAGATAGTGAAGAACCAGAAACGGACAGGATCCAGGAAAAGGGACAGGCAGCTGAGCAGCGACATGCCTGCCGCCAGGGTCATAAGCGCCCTTGCGGTCAGGCCGAAGAAGCTGATGCCGGCCTTCTTTTTCGAGGTCTTCCTTCTGGCTTTCTTTGCCATTACTGTCTGTTGTAAAGGGTTCCTTTCTGCTTCCAGTACCTGATGAGGAACCAGCCGAACAGCATTCCTCCAAGATGTGCGAAGTGAGCCACACCGTCCAAGGTGCCGGTTACTCCGGTAAACAGTTCGATGCCTGCGAAGATGGCTACCATCCATTTGGCGCTGAGTGTCACAGGTGGGAACAGCAAGGTCATCTTCGAGTAAGGAAAGAGCATTGCGTAGCCGAGAAGCACGCCATAGATTGCTCCCGATGCACCTACGGTAGGGGTAAGTTTCAGAGCGTGGTATGATGCCATCGCTGTGGCTGAGCCGTCACCGATCGCGTTCATCATCGAAGCCGCCTGGATCCACTGAACTCCCGTGTGGAGCGCTGCGGATCCCAGTCCGCAGACGAAGTAGAATATCACGAATTTGCGAAGTCCTATCGTGTTCTCGAGCACGCAGCCGAAGAAGAACAGCGTGTACATGTTGAAGAACAGATGGAAGAATCCTCCGTGCATAAACATGTGGGTAAGGAACTGCCATGGACGGAAGTACTGGGATGCCGGATAGAAGAGCGCGAAGTTCTCTACCATGAATCCTTCGTTCACGAGAATGCCCAGGAACACGATCACATTTGTGATGATGATGTTCTTTGTCGCTGCGGGAATGTTGCTCAGGAAATTGTTCCTGCGGTTTTCGTTATAGTAGTAATAATCTGCCATTTTGTTCTATTTGAATCTGCCGTCCATCTCTTCCAGCCCCATGATGCTGATGATCCGTCGGCCGTTTGAGGTGAATTCTGAGTTGCTGCAAGCGAAAAGTGCATCGATGAGTCTCTGCGCCTCGTAGCTTGTATGGATTTCTGTCGTGGATGTCGAGCCAAGCAGGGCGAGCTTTTCCGCGAATGCCGAGTTGACCATGTCCTCGAGGCCGCCATGGTTGTCGTTGAGTACAAGGATGAGGTCATCGACCATGCGGGTGACGTCCTCGGCATTGTTCGAGAAGCCTTCAGGTACGCCTCCGACCACGATGGTGTCGTTTCCGAAGGGGCTGATGTCGAAGCCCATCCTCTCAAGAAGCGCGGCGTTGTCGTCGAACAGCAGCCTGTTCTGGACACCTATCCTTGCCTGGACAGGGAAAAGACTGCGCTGGCTTACGTGCCCGCCCTTCGATGCCGCCTCGAGGAAACGCTCGTAGAGAATGCGCTGCCATGCACGGCGTATGTTGATCAGCATGATGCCTGATCTGGAAGGACTGGCTATGTATTTACCCTGGATGACTATGGTCTGGGTGCTCGGAAGAGTCTTGGACTCGAACAGGACTCCGTAGTCCTGGGGAGGGTCTACCGCATGACGGGTTGACGGCATGTATGAACTGCCGCCTGCGCCTGCTGGCGCCTTTGTGCCGCTCTCGGCTGCGGGGGTGTCGTTCCCTGAACCAGGTACGGAATCGAAAGGATTGTAGCTGGGGTCGAATTCTGCCACAGGCTCGCTGAACGGCCTGAACTCGCTGAAACTGCTGCTCATCGCCGGTATCTCTACTGTGTTTTCACGGTCGAAATCTATTCCGGCGTTGAATGAGTTGCGTCCAAGTGTCTCGCGGACGCAGGCGTAGAGTATCTGGAAAATGAGCGAGTCGTCCTCGAACTTGACCTCGGTTTTGGTCGGATGAACGTTTACGTCCAGACTGTGAGGGTCGACGTTGAGGAAGATGAAGTATGACGGAGTGGTCCCTTCCGGCACGAACTCGCCGTAGGCCTTCATCACGGCCTTGTGGAGATATGAGCTGCGGAAAAAGCGTCCGTTAACGAAGAAGTATTGGTTCGACTGGGTCTTGCGGGCACTTTCGGGACGTCCGATGAATCCGTCGATCTGGAGTATGTTGGTGCTCTCCTGGATGTCGACCATGTCCTTTGCCACCTGGGCGCCGGCTATATCCGAAATGCGGAACTTGAGCGACTGGGCCGGCTTCAGTACATACAGGTCCCGTCCGTCGGAGGTAAGCGAGAACGCTACGTCCGGGCGGGTCAGCGCTATGCGTATGAACTCGTCGACGATGTTCTTGAGCTCATATTTGTCGGACTTGAGGAACTTTCGGCGGGCGGGGATGTTGTAGAACAGGTTCCTGACGGCGAAATTGCATCCGCGTGGAGTCTGTACTTCGCAGACTGCCTCGATGGCCGAAGCCTTTACATTCACCTGGGTTCCGAGTTCGTCCTCTTCGCGGCGGGTCTTGAGTGTGACCTCGGAGACGGCGCAGATCGAGGCAAGCGCTTCCCCGCGGAATCCGAATGTGGATATGGCGTCAAGATCCTCTACGCTTGCAATCTTGGAGGTCGCATGGCGCTCGAAGGCGAGTACGGCGTCGTCTGCGGACATGCCGCATCCGTTGTCTATGACGCGCATCATGGTTCGTCCCGCGTCAGTCACGATCACGGAAATGTTTGTGGCTCCCGCATCCAGGGAGTTCTCCATCAATTCCTTTATGACGGAGGCTGGACGGGTCACTACTTCTCCCGCTGCGATCATGTCGGCCAGATTGCCTGGCAGTATCTGCAGTCTGCCCACTTTAGAGGATGGTATAGAATTTTGCGATGAAGTACAGGATTATGAACACAAGAAGAAGGCCGAAGATGCCGATGAAGCTCTGGCCCTTGCTGCCGGTTCCGCGGCTCTTCTGGTATCTGCCGTCGCGGAGCGCGCCCTTGATGTATGATCCTGGAACGTAATCTTCCTTCTTTTCGGCGGAATCTTCCTTTTTCTCGAGGCTTCCGTCCACGCGGCCGAACTTCTCCTTGAGCTGCTCCTTTTCCTTGTTGTAATATATCGGCTTATAGTCGAAGACGTTGTGCTCCTGCTCTCCGAACCAGTTGAATACTCCCATGTCTTTGTTTTTTAATCTCACAAATTTAACAAATAATCCTAACATTTGACTACGTCAAAGATTGAACTTAGGCTGCCAGTGCTTAACTTTGCGGCAAAGCTAGGACTTATGGACATCAGGATAGGAAACGGATACGACGTGCATGTGCTTGCGGATGGGATTCCGATGTGGCTCTGCGGCGTGAAGGTTAATGAAAACAGAGGATTCATCGCCCATTCGGATGGCGATGTGGCCATACATGCATTATGTGATGCCATGCTCGGCGCACTGGCTCTCGGAGACATCGGCCATCACTTCCCGGATACATCCGACGAGTTCAAGGGCATCGACAGCAAGATTCTTCTGGGACGCGTATGCAGACTCATTTCGGATCGTGGCTGGAGGGTCGGCAACGTCGACATCACCATTGCCCTCCAGGCTCCGAAGATCGGAAAGTACGTTCCCGCGATGCGTGAGTGTCTGGCGGAAGTCATGGGCATCGGGGCCGACCGTGTAAGCGTCAAGGCCACCACCACCGAGAAGCTTGGCTTCGTCGGCCGCGAAGAAGGCTGCGAGGTCTGGGCGGCGGCCCTTCTGATCTCGGACTGACGCTTTTTGGGGGTCTGAACCTCAAATATTTTTAAAATAATATTGCAATATTCCAAAAAAGCAGTACATTTGCAGTCCCGTTCAACGGGATACCTTGAGATATGGTGTAATGGTAGCACTACAGATTCTGGCTCTGTCAGTGAGGGTTC
>JAKSJO010000044.1 GCA_024398125.1 Bacteroidales bacterium | reverse complement strand
GGCCGCAAGGTCAGACAAGTAAACATATCTTTTGGTAAAAAACGGAAAAACTTTCCGTTACGTTTTCAGAAAGATAAGTTTTTTACCTTTCATAAATGTTTATACAGTGAATTCAAGACTGAATAACTATTTCTGTCTAGCCTTGATGATGTTCCAGCCGATGACAGGAATCAGGAAGGAGAGGATGGCGGCGGCGGTCCAGAAGAATGACGCGGCGCTGAAGTTGTAGACTTTCACGCCGTTCTCGATGACTGCGCCGGCGTCGATGAGGCGGCCGCTGATGATATCCTGGATACCTGCGACTACGTAGCCCGAGATGCCGATGATTCCGAGTGCGGCACCAGTCGCCTTGCGCGGAACGAGGTCAAGCGCCATCACGCCGGTAACGGTACAGTGCTGCATGCCGATTGTAAGGCTGAACACGGCGACCAGTATCATGTTGACCAGCGAGTTGTCGCCACAGAGAAGGAATCCCGCAAGCGACAGGCTGGCGAGCACGCCGGAGATGAATACAGGCATGACGCGGTTGCCCTTCATGACCTTGTCGGAAAGCCATCCGGCACTCACTGTTCCAAGCACGCCGAAGAAGGTCGAAAGAGCTATGATCTGCGATGCGTCGGCAAGTGAGAACGCCTTCTCCTTCTGGAGGAAGAAGATGCCCCAGTCGGTCACGGCATACTGCGCGATGTAGTCGAATGCTCCCGAGAGTGCGATGACCCAGATGCCCGGGCTTAGAAGCACACCCCACTGGGCGTCTTTGGTGCTTTTCTTTTCGGCGGCGGTCATCTGTTCGCCTGAAATCTCCTGGATCGAAGGAAGACCTACGCTTTCAGGTGTATCGGAAATGAAATATGCTGCCAGGGCCGCTCCGATGAGACCCGCGATACCGCTTGCCACGAAGCCCCACTGCCATCCGATCGTGCTGACCACGGCACCGAGCATCATCAGTCCGAGCGACTTGCCAAGGTATGGGGTCGCGCAGAAGATGCCGTACCAGGTGCCGCGTTCCCTGAGTGGGAACCAGCGCGAAATCTGGATGACTCCAGGAGGCGATCCCATCGACTGCATCAGTCCGTTGACGCCCCAGAGCAGGGCGAATACCACGAACATCAGTCCGGAACCGCCTGCGCCTATGCCCGAGAAAACTCCCAGACATCCGAGTATGAGGTTGATGACGGCCGATACAAGGAGGCCGAAGGCCATGAAGCGGCGTATGTTGCAGTGGTCACCGATGAAGCCGTTTATGAACTTGCCGATCGCGTAGACAAACAGCATGGACGAACCGATCAGTCCGAGCTGGCTGGCGGTAAGCATGCCTCCGTCAATGAGGGGCTGCTTGACGACGCTTAGACTGAGTCGGCAGACATAGTAGAGACTGTATGCTGCGGTCGCGCTCCAGAAGGTCCTGCGGCGATGGCTCATATAAAGATCATGAACCTTGCCGGCGGGGACTTTCTCCCTGGCAGGCTCGCTGATCCTGAAGTATGAAACAATGCTCATTTACAGTTGCTGATGATGTGCTAGACCAGTTTCTGACCTCCGATGAACTCGCGCATGATCGAAGTTGGAGGGATCACCGCGATTTCTGCAGGAGTCAGCGCCTTGATGTTCTCAAGGAACTTCAAGAGCTGCTGTGCCTTCTCATATGCAGGTGAGCTCTCCGCAATCTCGTGGAGGAGAGGCTCTGCGAAATACTTGAGCACAGGCAGGTCGTAAAGGGTTGATGAGTTGAACACTATCCTGGCGTTCTCCTCGTATGGGAAGATATTCTCGTTTTCTCCCTTGCGGACACTTGGCCAGCGGAGAATGTTGGCCTCAGGCGAAGTTCCGCGGGTCCTGTTGTCGCGGACGATACGGCGGAGAAGACGCTTGTCGGTGGTCGAGTTGTGAACTTTCTCGCCTCCAGGGAGGGCAGAGAGGGCGGAGATGTAGATACGGAATATCTTGTTCTGGTCAACGGCAGGGGTGAGCGCAGGGTTGAGGGCGTGGATGCCTTCCATGAAGAGCACGTCCTTCTCTTCGAGCTTCATCTTGCGGCTCTCGTCGAACACCTTGTTTCCTCTCACGAAATCATATTTTGGAATCACGACCTCCTTGCCGTCCAGCAGATCGTTGAGCTGGCTGTTGAGAAGCTCGATGTCCATAGCTCCGAGACACTCGAAATCGTACTCGCCCTTCTCGTCACGAGGGGTCTGGGTGCGGTCGACGAAATAGTTGTCGAGCTCGATGACCTTAGGGGACATCCCGAGCACGCGGCACTGCTGTGCGATTCGCAGCGAAGACGAAGTCTTGCCGCTTGAAGAAGGACCTGACATCATGACGATAGGCATCTTCTTCCTGTTCCAGAAAATCTGGTTTGCCACTTCTGCGTACTTGCGCTCCTGACGGGCCTCGCAGAGGTTGATGAGCTCTATGCCCTTGCCTTCCTCAAGTACTTCGCGGAGGCGGTCGAGGCTGTCGATTCCTATTGCTTCGCTCCAGTCACGGTATTCCTGTCTTGCTGATTCGATCTTTGTCATGATATTCAGTTCTGGTTCAAAATTTCATTCAGGTACGGTCCGGTAGGGGTGTCCGCCATTCCGGCAATCTCTTCTGGCGTGCCGGTCGCCAGTATGCGTCCACCTGCTGCACCGCCGGCAGGCCCCATGTCTATGAGATGGTCGACGCTTTTGAGAACATCCAGGTTGTGTTCGATGACGATAACGGTGTTGCCCTGGTCGACCAGTCTCTGGAGCACCTCCAGCAGGGCTCTGATGTCTTCGGAATGGAGTCCGGTGGTCGGCTCGTCAAGGATGTAGAGGGTGCTGCCTGTCGCTTTCTTGAAGAACTCCGCGGCAAGTTTCATGCGCTGGCTCTCTCCACCCGAAAGGGTGACGGTGGACTGTCCCAGACGGACATATCCAAGGCCGACATCGACGAGTGCCTTGAGCTTCTGGGCTATCTTCGGCACAGGCTTGAAGAACTCGTAGGCTTCGGTAATGCTCATCTCGAGCACGTCGCTGATGTTCTTGCCCTTGTATTTCACTGCAAGCGTGTCAGGCTTGTAGCGCTTTCCGCCGCATTCGTCGCAGACGACGTTGACCGAAGGCAGGAAACGCATCTCGATGACGCTGATGCCTGCGCCCTTGCACTTCTCGCAGCGGCCTTCGGCCACGTTGAAGGAGAATCGTCCGGTCTTGAAGCCGCGGACCTTGGCGTCTGGAGTGTTCTCGAAGAGGGCGCGGATATCGGTCATCACTCCGGTGAAGGTCGCAGGATTGCTGCGAGGGGAGCGTCCGATAGGGCTCTGGTCGATCTGTATTATCTTGTCTATGTTCTCAAGTCCTACTATCTCGTCAAATGGCAGAGGCTTCTCGTGGCTGCGGTAGAAATGTGCCATGAGGGCCGGAACGAGAGTCTCGTTGATGAGGCTTGACTTGCCGCTGCCGCTGACTCCGCTGATGCCGATAAGTGTGCCGAGAGGGAAGTCCACATCCACGTTCTTGAGGTTGTTGCCGCGTGCGCCGCGTATGCCGAGAATCTTGCCGCAGCCCTTCCTGCGCTCGGCAGGAATCTCTATGCTGCGCTTGCCGCTCAGGTAGTCCAGGGTGATGGACTCTGCGCCTTCGACCTTGCTGCCCGGCTCGGGTGCAGGTCCGTTGAAGCAGATCTCGCCGCCTTCGATGCCGGCTCCGGGGCCGACGTCGACCAGCCAGTCCGCGCTGCACATGGTCTCGTAGTCATGCTCGACGACGATCACGCTGTTGCCCTCGTCGCGGAGCTTTTTGAGAGATCCGATCAGCTTGCGGTTGTCCCTCTGGTGCAGTCCGATGCTTGGCTCGTCCAGAATGTACAGCACATTGACGAGCTTGGAGCCGATCTGGGTCGCCAGTCGTATGCGCTGTCCCTCGCCGCCCGAAAGGGAAATCGTCTGACGGTCCAGGGTAAGGTAGTCCAGTCCGACGTCAAGCAGGAACGACACCCTGTCCTTGAGCTCCTTGAGTATGTCGCGGGCGATGGTGTTTTCCTTCTTGTTCAGTTTCTCGTGAAGACCTTCCAGCCATGTCATCAGGTCGGAAATCTCCATTGCGGACACATCGGAGATGGTCTTGCCGTCAATCTTGAAACACATTGCCGCGCTGTTGAGGCGCGTTCCGCCGCAGACAGGACAGGTTATCCTGTCGTCCACGTCCTCGGCGATTCCTGCAAAGGAAATCATCTCGGAGTATACGCCCTCGCCGATACGGAGAAGGTCTTCGGATCCGAAGATGATGTGGCTGATACCTTCTTCCGGAACAAGTTCGATGGGATCGAAGAGGGAGAAATTGTATTTGCGTGCGATAGCGCGTATCGCGTCGAATTTCTTGCTTTCACGCACCTTCCCGAGAGGCACGATGCCTCCGTCGGCGATGGATACGCTGCGGTCCGGGATGATGCTGTCGATGTCTATGTTCTTGACCATGCCCAGTCCCTTGCAGTGCGGGCAGTAGCCTTCGGGCGAGTTGAACGAGAACGAGTGCGGAGCCGGCTCCTTGAGCGAAATGCCTGTCTCGGGATCGACGAAATGCTTCGAGTAGTGGTGAAGTTCGCCGCTGGCCGGATCCATGATCGCAAGGGATCCCTTGCCCATGGAGAGTGCTGCGGCGACAGATTCGCGTATGCGCTTCTCGTCTCCGTCTCCCGGCTTGAGCTTGTCGATCACCAGCTCGATGAAATGGCCCTTGTATCGGTCCAGAGCGTCGACTGTGTTGAGCTGCATGAGCTCGCCGTCTATGCGGACCTGGGTATAGCCGCGCTTGCGCAGCTGGTCGAAGAGCTCGCGGTAATGACCCTTGCGGCCGTTCACGAGCGGTGCCAGCAGCATGCACTTGACTCCACGGTAGCTTTCCATGATCATGTCCACGATCTGCGCGTCGGTGTAGCGCACCATCTCCTTTCCTGTCTCGGGAGAGTATGCTCGCGAAGCCCTGGCGAAGAGCAGACGCAGGAAGTCGTAGATTTCGGTAATCGTGCCTACGGTCGAGCGGGGATTGTTGCCCGTCGTCTTCTGCTCGATTGCGATGATAGGGCTGAGGCCTGTGATGTTGTCGACCTCAGGCTTTTCCAATACGCCCATGAACTGCTTCGCGTACGGCGACAGTGTGTTCATGTAGCGGCGCTGGCCTTCGGCGTAGATGGTGTCGAAGGCGAGGGAGGACTTTCCGCTGCCGCTCAGGCCTGTGACCACCACGAACTTGCCGCGGGGTATGCGCAGGTCGACGCCGCGGAGGTTGTTCGCCTTCGCGCCTTCTATAGTGATCCAGCCACTGTACTTTTCTTCTTCCATGTGCTATTCCAGTCCGTTGATCGTGATTCCGTCAGCGTCCCAGTTGATCTCTTCCTTCTCGTTGAATGGCACCAGGAACGGGTTGTGGGTACGCTCGTGGCTGATGGAGGTAGGACCGCCATGGCCGGGAAGGATGTCTGTGCTGCCGTCCAGGCCCATGACCTTCTCCATGATTGCAACGATCAGCTTGTCATAGTCGCCGTAGCTGAAGTCGGTGCGGCCGATGGTGTCGCGGAAGATGGTGTCTCCGGTGAAAATGATGTGGACTGACGGAATGTGCCAGCAGACGCCTCCAGGGGTATGTCCAGGGGTTCCGATGACCTCCCATTCAAGTCCTATGAGCTCAATCCTGTCGCCATCGGCGATGTCCTTGGTCACGACATGCAGGGGCTCGTCCTTGAAGCCGAGATCCTGGGCGTATGCCAGAGTCTCGGTCATTATGGGGTGGTCCTCAGGCTGCATGTATGCGGGAATGCCGAAATCGTCGCAGAGACGGTATGCTCCATAGACGTGGTCGAAATGTCCGTGTGTGAGGACTACGGCCACAGGCTTGAGTCCGTTGGCCTCGATGAATGAATACAGTCTTTCCTTTTCTTCGGGGTTGCTGAATCCGGGATCGATGATGACGGTTTCGGGGCTTCCGTTCCAGATCAGGTAGCAATTGGCTCCTAGCGGATTGAAGCAGAATTGTTTTATATCGGGCATTGTGTTTGTCTTAAGTAGATTACAAAAATACGAAAAAGCTTGTTAAATTTGCATCTGGCGTATAATTAATGGAATGACGGGATGCACATAGGCATTGCTGGAAATATAGGGTGTGGCAAGACTACTCTGACGAGGATGCTCGCGGAGTATTACGGGTGGATTCCAAAGTTTGAATCCGTCACATACAATCCATACCTCGAGGACTATTACAAGGATATTCCACGCTGGTCCTTTGCGCTTGAGACCTATTTCCTGGCTCAGCGCTTCGAGGACATGCGCGCCATTTCCGAAAGCAAGGATGTCATCGTCCAGGACCGCACCATCATGGAAGGAGTCCGCATCTTCGTTGCCAACAATCACGATCTCGGCAACCTTGATGACAGGGATTTCGAAACATACATGGAACTGTTCGAACTGATGATGTCGACTGTGAAGGCTCCTGACCTTATGGTCTATCTCCGCTGCTCGGTCCCTGAACTGGTCGGACGCATCCAGAAGCGCGGCCGCGACTATGAGCAGAGCATGGGCCTTGACTACCTGACCGGTCTCAACTCCAGGTATGAGAAATGGATCTCGGAATATGAAGGACGTCTGGTCGTTATCGATGCAGATGGACTGGATTTCGAGAACAGACCTGAGGACTTTGCCATGGTCAGGGACAAGATTGACGGTGCGCTATTCGGACTTTTAAGCTTTGACGACAATAAACTTTTGTAACTCATGCATATAGCTATTGCTGGAAATATTGGTAGCGGCAAGACGACCCTTACCAGGATGCTTGCAGAGCATTACGGCTGGACTCCAAAATTCGAGTCGGTAGACTATAATCCATATCTTGCGGATTTCTACGAGGATATGGAGCGCTGGTCATTCAATCTCCAGGTCTACTTCCTCAATAAGCGTTTCAAGGATATCGTGGACATTTCCAAGCTCGACGAGGTGATAATCCAGGACAGGACCATCTATGAGGATGCAAAGATTTTCGCACCGAACCTCCATGGCATGGGCCTGATGAGCACCAGGGACTTCGAGAACTACAGCCACCTTTTCGAATTGATGATGTCCCTCGTGAAGGCTCCTGACCTTCTCATCTACCTCAGGTCGTCGATTCCCAACCTTGTCGCGCAGATCCAGAAGCGCGGCCGCGAGTATGAGCAGGGCATGAGCATAGAGTACCTGACAGGTCTCAACAAGCGTTACGAGGAGTTCATAGCCGGCTACAAGGGCAAGCTTCTCATAATCGACGCTGACAACATCAAGTTCGGAAACCGTCCCGAGGACTTCGTCAAGGTTACCGATATGATCGATGGTCAGCTTTTCGGCCTGTTCCCGGATATTGATTAACACATACAAAGAATAAATTATGACAGAAAGACCGACAATCATCGAATTCGTGGATCACTACACCCACAAATTCGCAGACCATACCTTCCTTCGCGAGAAGATCGACGGCGTATGGACCGAAACATCCTTTGCCAAGACCCGTGAGGAAGGCCGCATTTACGGAGCCGGCCTCATGGCGCTCGGACTCCAGAAGGGCGAAAAGGTATCCCTTCTCTCTGAGGGCCGAAACCTCTGGATTCTCTCGGAGCTCGGAATCCTCAATGCTGGAGCGGTGAACGTTCCGCTTTCAGCAAAGCTCGAGGAAAGTAACGACCTGCTCTTCCGCATCAATCATTCTGACAGCCGTTTCATCATTGTTTCCGGCCAGCAGCTTCCAAAGATCCGCAAGATCGAGAACCAGATTCCTGCAGTCGAGAAGATCATCATCCTCGACCAGGTCGAGAAGCTCAACGCGAACGAGATGTACATAGGCGAGCTCCATGAGATGGGTGTGAAGTTCATGGCGGAGAATCCGAAGGCTCTTGACGAGCGCATTGCCCTCATCCAGCCTGATGATTATGCAACCTTCAGCTATACCTCAGGTACCACAGCCGACCCTAAGGGCGTCATCCTTACACATCGCAACTATACCGCAAACGTTGCCCAGGGTGCGTCTGTCATCAACATCGACGAGAATGATATCATGCTCATCGTTCTCCCTCTCGACCACTGCTTCGCTCATGTTGCGGGTTTCTACACCATGATGTCATACGGCGGAAGCATTGCAACCGTTCCTGTAGGCAAGACCCCTCTCGCAACCCTCAAGAATCTTCCGATCGCAATCAACGAGATCCGTCCTCACGTGATGCTCTCGGTTCCAGCGATTGCCCGCAACTTCAAGAAGAACATCGAGAAGGGCATCTCTGCCAAGGGCCCTACCGTGGAGAAGCTCTACAATTTTGCACTCAAGAACGCTATCGCTTATAACAAGGAGTACTACAATGCAGGAGGCTTCACCAATCTTTGGAGAAAGCCGCTCATGGCTCTTTTCGACAAGATCATCTTCAAGAATGTCCGTCAGGGTCTTGGCGGCCGCATCAAGTTCTTCGTGGGTGGCGGTGCGCTCCTCGACATTGAACTCCAGAGATATTTCTGCGCTATCGGAATGCCTATGTTCCAGGGCTACGGCCTCTCCGAGGCTACCCCTATCATCTGCGCCAACTCCATGGGACATGCAATCTTCGGCTCATCGGGACGTATTGTGAAGCCTCTGGACATCAAGATCTGTGATGATGAAGGAAATGCCCTTCCATACGGCGAGCGTGGCGAGATCGTCATCCGCGGCGAGAACGTCATGGCCGGCTATTGGAAGAATCCTGAGTCTACCGCGAGCACGGTCGTTGACGGCTGGCTCCATACCGGAGACATGGGTTACATCCTCAAGGAGCATCCGGAGTATCTTTGGGTGACAGGCCGATTCAAGTCACTCCTCATCTCTTCAGATGGTGAGAAGTACAGTCCGGAAGGCTTCGAGGATTCTCTTGCCGACGGTTCAAAGTATATCGAGTCTGTAATCCTCCACAACGAGCAGAACCCTTACACGATGGCTCTCATCGTTCCTAACAAGGATGCTCTCCGCGACCTTGTGAAGAAGGCCGGTCTCGATCCCGAGTCGGCTGAGGGCAAGAAGAAGATGCTCGAGCAGATCCAGGCTGAGGTTGACTCGTACAAGAAGGGTGGCTCGCATGCAGGCATGTTCCCGGAGAGATGGCTTCCTGCTGCACTTGCTGTCCTTCCTGAGCCTTTCACCGAGAAGTATGGTCTTGTAAACAGTACAATGAAGGTCGTACGCGGCAAGGTCGAGAAGCACTATGCCGACCGCATCGAGTACGCATACACTGCCGAGGGCAAGGAACTCCTCAACCCTAAGAACATCGAATCAGTTTAACAAAAATTCATAGACTATGGCAAAGCAGCTTACTAAGTCACTTTCTGACAAGAAACTCACAGGAGTCTGCGGCGGTATCGCTGAGTACTTCAACATCGATCCTATCATCATCAGGATCGCATTCATCATTCTCCTATTCGGCTACGGTGTAGGTCTTCTTGCATACATCCTTCTTGCAATCCTTCTCCCTGCAAAGTAATCGTCGGGAATTAGACATTAAAATGGCGACTAATAAGTGATTATTGGTCGCCTTCTTCGTAGATGGATGCGACTCCACGGCGAGGCTGCTCGCCCCTCCGGAGTCAAAAG
>JAKSJO010000043.1 GCA_024398125.1 Bacteroidales bacterium | reverse complement strand
AATTGCCGAGACTATCTCGAGCTTACCGCCAAGGAGCTCTTCAAATAGTTGAATTCAAAACAGTTTCTAATAAAGCCCGGACTGGTCATACGATCGGTCCGGGCTTTTTCAAAGTATCAATCACTTGGAAGGGTGCCGGCACAAGTGTGAAGGGTTATCTTGATGATTTCCGGCCATGCGCCGAATCGGAATGCGACGTTTCCACCACTTCCAGTAGAGACGTAGAGCTTCCTTTGTCCTTCTTCGTAGAGGCCTCCCCATTCCTTGTATGCGAATCTGGATGGAGAGAATCCAAGCACCTTGAACTGCATAGCATGGGTATGTCCGGAAAGCGTGAGGTCTATGTCCGTGTCAGGAAGGACTGATCTTCTCCAGTGGGTAGGATCATGGCTGAGAAGGACCTTGAAGGCGGCTCCGTCAGTCCCGCTCTGCGCCTTGTCAAGGTCTGCATATTGAGGGAAAGGAGGCGTTCCGTCATTTTCCACTCCCACGATAGCAAGAGTGTCTGAACCCCTTGTGATTAGCTTGTTCTCATTGAGAAGAAGGTTCCATCCGAAACTTCTTTCCATGTCCTGGACAATCTCGATGTTGCGTCGGATACCTTCAGGAGTATGATCGCTCCCGTACATGCAGTAGTCGTGGTTGCCCATGATGCTGAACACTCCGTCCTTCGACTTGAGGGTGGACAGCATCTCCCTGAACGGTTCAAGCTCGACAGGGTTGCCGTTTATGATGTCGCCGGTGAAGACGATCGCGTCGGCATTGGCCTCGTTCGCGAGCTCGATCTCCTTCCGGATTGTCTGAGGATGTGGTCTGTATGTCCCCAGATGCCAGTCTGAGATCTGGACAATGGTGTAGCCTTCAAAAGACTCGGGAAGGTTCTCGAAATGAAGGTCAACCTCTCTGACGACAGGAGTCTTCCATCCGATGGTCATTCCATAAGCCGCACAGATCAGAAACAGGACGCCGAAAGTGGCACCGGCAAGGTTGAATGCTCCCTGAAGGTGTATGAGTCTTCCTAGAAGAGACAGGATGACAAAGAACAGTTTCGGGAGCATGAAGCATAGAACGACCGCGAAGAACAGCTTTATTGCCCAGTTGCTTTCTGCTCCGCCGATCTGAAGTCCAAGGATGCCGAAGAAGAACAAAATGGTCGGCAGCCACTGTAACAGTTTGACGTACAAGGACGAATCCTTCAGGAATGCCTTGGTTATATACATGTCCGGGAGAATGGCCACAACGGCCAGGACTATCATTGGAAGTAGAAAACGCATACGGTTGGGGATAAATGGATTTAATACTATTCCGAACTTATGAATTCGCGGGGAGACATGCCTGATACTTTCTTGAAGATCCGTGAGAAGTGATGTGGATATTCGAAACCGAGCCTGTAGGCTGTCTCCGAGATACTGTAGCCTTTCATCAGGAGATTCTTGCCTTGGTCGACGACGAAACTGTGGATGTAGCCGATGGCTGTGCCGCCTGTGGCTTTGTGAACCATGTCTCCGAAGTACCTGGCTGAGTATGCCAGCTCTCCTGCGAAATATGCGACCGATGGCACGCCGTGCTTCATCTGCTGCTCTGTACGGTAATACTCTTCGAGCAGATAGTTGAACTTCTTGAGAATGTCGCGATCCTTTGTCTGCGGTTCTTCAAGCTGACGATGGTAGATGCGGTTGCAGTATTCCATGATAAGGCGCAGATAGCCTAGAATCACGTTCCTGAGCGCAGGGGAGTCTTCATTCAGCTGCAATTCGAATCTTAGCTGCTCAATAAGGGATGTTATGTGATCCCATTCCGTTTCTGACATCTTGAGCGGATCTGTCGCGAAATAGGAGAAGTATTGAAAATCATTGATTTTCTCTCCCAGGTCTGTGTTGTGCATGAGTTTAGGAGACCATAGCAATGCCCATCCGGAAAGAGACATGACGCTGCCATCATCTTCTCTGCCACCTACCTGCCCTGGGCCAATGGCGATAATGGATCCATTTTCTGTCTTGTATGGACGCATTCCGTATGAGAGGTCATCAGGGAAGTCACGCTGTATGAAGAGAGCATAGACGCCATAGTTATTCAGACTGCTGCGGATCTTGAGTTCGTCATAATGGACAATGCAGACAAGCGGATGTATCACCGGTGCGCCAACATATTCGGCATAGTCATTCGGGCTTGAGAGTCTAAGGATCTTTTTCATTGACGCGAATTTAAACATTTCCGCCGGATAACCGTAATTTATGGTTCGTTAATACGGTATTTCCTGTTATTATCTGCGTTATTGGTTAGTAAATCAGCGGAATGTGTGCCAATTCTGAGCATGTTCGGATGTAATTTTGCGTTGTAGATTGAATCAGTTTATTAAGGTATATGAAGAAGCTCATAACCCTTCTGCTGCTTTTGATCAGTATTTGGTCTCAAGCGCAGACTACAACCCAAATTGACAGCTCGATGATAGTAAGAATCAGTGAAATAGAGGTTTATCCGGAATACCTGAAAGAATATCTGGAGTTCGCTCACAACGTCGGTGCTACGTCCGTGAGAGAGGAGCCCGGGGTGATCTGCATCTACCCTATGCAGCAGCTTAAGGATGACTGCCAGATCCGGATTCTCGAAATCTACGCTTCCCAGGAAGCATATCAGCATCACATCAAGACTGCACATTTCCAGACATACAAGCAGGGGACACTCCACATGGTAAAGAGCCTGGAACTTGTGGATATGCGTCAGATGGCGCCCGAGTGTCTCCCTTTGATTTTCAACAAAGCAAAAATCAACGATTCAGATAATATGAAAGCAGATAAAGAATTGAACGGCAGCTGGCCAAAGGGCAATCCAAACGATGCCTATGCACAGTATTTCACCGGCAACAGCTACCTGGCACCTATCCAGCCAAAGAACCTTGCTTCGGGCGAAAAGACAATCCAGGGTTACTCCAACGTAACCTTTGAACCTGGATGCCGCAACAACTGGCACATCCATCATGGCGCGCATCAGATTCTGATCTGCGTTAGCGGCGAGGGTATCTATCAGGAATGGGGCAAGCCTGCAATCCATCTCCATGCCGGAGACATTATCGACATTCCTGAAGGAGTCAAGCACTGGCATGGAGCCACCAAGGATTCATGGTTCCAGCACCTTGCATCCCACATTCATGTGAACGACCCGGAAAGCAATGAATGGCTTGAGGCAGTATCAGACGATCAGTATGCTGCTGCAAACATATAGAAGACTCCTGAAATGAAAAGAATCTGTTCAATACTTGCTATGGCAATCTGCCTGTTATGCTCTTGTAATCAAACAAACGACAATATGGGAAATAACATTAACCTGACCCAGGAATGGGACAAGACCTTTGCTTTGAGCGACAAGGTTTCTCATGAAAAAGTGACTTTCACCACCAACTACGGATTTACACTCGCAGCAGATGTATATGTGCCGAAAGATGCAGCAGGCAAGATGCCCGCAATCGCCGTAAGCGGTCCGTTCGGAGCCATCAAGGAGCAGTGCTCCGGCCTCTATGCCATGACTATGGCGGAACGCGGATACATCACCCTCGCATTCGATCCGTCCTTCACGGGAGAATCTTCAGGCGAACCTCGCCGCACTGCATCTCCTGACATCAACACCGAGGATTACCTCGCAGCTGTGGATTACCTCAGCCTGCGCAGCGACGTGGACGCGGAAAAAATCGGAATCATCGGCATCTGCGGATGGGGCGGCATTGCACTGAATGCTGCAGCACAGGACCCTCGTATCAAGGCGACAGCCGTCATGACTATGTACGACATGAGCCGCGTGAACGGTAACGGCTATTTCGACGCTGATGACAGCGAGGAGGCTCGCCACAATGCCCGTCTTGCATGGGCATCAGCACGTATGGCTGACCTCGAAAGCGGATCATTCGCACAGGCAGGCGGTGTTGTAGATCCTCTTCCAGACGATGCTCCTCAATTCGTGAAGGACTATTACGACTACTACAAGACTCCGCGCGGATATCATGTACGTTCAGGCAACAGCAACGACGGATGGCGCACAACCGGTTGCCAGGCCTTCGGAAATGCACGTTTCCTCTACTACATCAATGAAATCCGCTCGGCAGTCCTTGTTGTCCATGGTGAGAAGGCTCATTCGCGCTACTTTGGCGAGGACGCCTTCGAGTATATGGTAAACGGCAAGGCTGAGGGTTACGACTTCGTTCGCAAGCCGAATCCTGTGCCTGAGAACAAGGAACTCATGATCATTCCGGGTGCATCGCATTGCGACCTCTACGACGGCGGCAAGGACAAGGTCATCCCTTGGGACAAGCTCGATTCATTCTTCCGCAGCAATCTGTAAAAGCACTCCAGATTACCAACATCAGTGAAATAAACGTATCTTTGATGGTGAGAAAACACTCACCATCTTTTTTTGCCAAGGCGTAAACATACGGACAAATAAACATATCATAAGATTATGAAAAAACTGATCATATCCTTAGCGGTCGTACTCGTTTCCATCGTCATGGCCGTTGCAATAGTCTGGAACGGCGAGATACATACCATTTCCAGCATCCATCAGGTTGGCAATGATCCATATCTTTATGAATGTGACTATTCTGCACCATACGATCTTGATGCCGTCGTGGAATCCGGCATAGATGAGAATGCAAAATTGGTGGCGTTTGTCATATCCAAGCTTTCACGTGGGTTCTACAATCCCAAACCTAAGTCAGACGAGAAATCACCATTTGCGTGCACATCCTTCCAGGCCCGAAATTCAGAGACTGGAGGATGGATTTTCGGACGCAATTACGATTACTTCAAGAATCCTTCGCTCGTACTCCACTCCCATCCAAAAAATGGATACGCTTCACTGAGCACCGTGGATCTTTCCCATCTCGGATACAATCTTGACAAACTGCCCAACAGTCTGGCACGAAAGGCACTGTGCCTTGCCAGTGTCTACGCCCCGATGGATGGAATCAACGAAAGGGGACTGTGCATCTCCATAATGGCGCTCCCCAAGCAGGCTGCCTACCAGAATACAGGTAAAAACGTTGTGGGTACATCCATCTACATGAGACTCATCCTCGACCGTTGCGCTACTGTCGAAGAGGCCATTGCCCTCACAGAGAGTCTGGACATCAGACATGATCAGAAGGCGGGCTCGGGTTACCATTATTTCATCGCAGATGCCGATGGACATGCAGTAGTTGTAGAATTCGACCTCAAGGATGGATGGAAGACCATGCTTGTAAGCAAGCCTGAGGATGCCGAATATATGCATGTGACCAACCATCTCCTTTCTCCGAAGTATTTCACCACTGAACCAAATCCGGAGTATGGAAACCCCAACAGCCACAGTTGGGAACGATACGCAAAAGTTGCCGAGTATATGGAAAACCATTCAGGTGCAATCACCCTGGACGAAGCCCAGGAATGCCTATCCGATGTACATTGGAAAGACCTTGTATGGCCAAACGGAACGATTGAAGATACACAATGGAGCAATGTATACGACCAGAACAAACTTACTCTCCGTCTGCGCGACTGGTATGATTACGACACAACTGTGGATTTCGCTCTATAAACACCTTTTTTTGACTATGCGTAAACATTAAAGATGGAGATAAAAGCAAGCCTTTTTCGTACGTCCGTGGTTGCCATTTCTCTCATAATTTCCGTAGCCGCTTGCACTCCGATATGCCCGGACACAGAGGAGCAGCAGAAACAGGAGATAGAGGATCCAGAAGTGGAAGATGAAAATAAACAGATAAGCATGAAAATGATAGTAGGTGAATACACCTTTGACGTTGAATACGCAGAAAGCAGCACGGCGGAGGCATTCAAAAAGATGCTCCCAGTGACACTCATGATGGAAGAGTTGAACAGAAACGAGAAATACTGCTACATAGATTCCTCACTTCCGACAGCATCAAACAATCCAGGAACAATCAACGCAGGTGACATCATGCTCTTCGGCAGTAACTGCGTCGTGGTATTCTACGAGACATTCAAGACCTCGTACAGCTACACAAGGATTGGCAAGGTAAAAGATATCACCAATCTCAAGAAGGCGCTTGGAAGCGGAAATGTTGAAGTGATATTTGAATAGAAACGAATATGAAAGTATTGGTTATATCTGCAAGTCCAAGGGTCGGCAGCAACTCTGATGCCTTGGCAAATGAATTCGTGCGCGGCGCACATGATGCCGGACATGACGTGGAGAAGGTAAATCTCCGTGATAAGAACATCCAGTTTTGCAAGGGCTGCCTTGCCTGCCAGAGGGAAGGAGTGAAGGAGATGTTTCTTGCTGGTGATTGTTCGAAGGCATGCGTAATAAAGGATGATGCTGCAGCAATTGTGCAGAAGATGCATGATGCCGACGTCATCTGCTGGGCTACGCCTATCTACTACTATGAGATGAGCGGCCAGATGAAGGTGATGATCGACCGCGGTAACCCTCTATACACGACAGACTACAAGTTCCGTGATATCTATCTCCTGACAACAGCAGCGGAGAATGAACCTGAGACTCCAAAGCGTGCAGAGACAGGACTTGCCGGATGGATCGACTGCTTCCCTAAGTGTTCATTGAAGGGAACTGTCTTCGGTGGCGGGGTGACAAACCCAGGAGAAATCAAAGATCATTCATCGATGAACGAAGCATATCTTATGGGAAAGAACATATAGATGAATTCGGGATGGCTGCGAGTACGGAGAGTATGGCAGCCAGTCCTATTGAAGAATCCCATTCACGAAAGAGGCGATCTCGGACTTGAGTTGCTTTGACTTTTGATTGTACTCGTTCTCACTGACTCCATGCATGAATGTAGCATTCTTCCATGTATCGAAGCTGCCGAAAAGAGGTTCGCAGAATATCAGTTCCAAACCGCCAATTCCGTTACATGCTATGGTGGAAACGTGAGGGCGGTTTCACGTTAAATCACCTTGAAGCCAACGTGCTCAGATCTAGTCGAGAGATGCCAGGGCAGGGAAGATGTACTTGTAGATAAGGTCCTGCTCAGCCTGAAGGTTATCGGTGTCGGCTGTACAAGCGACCACTGCGTCGCTGTCAGGGATGATCATGATGTACTGGCCACGTGCACCGTCTGCGCGATATGCGTTGTCCGGGCAGCGCCACATCTGGTAGCCGTAGCCAAGCATGAAGGTGCAGTTCTCTGGAGTGAGGCCTTTCTCCGCGACATTGTCCGGTCTTGAACCTGCTGGGACTGAAGGAACCTGATACTTCGATGCTTCTTCAACCCACTCGGAGCTTACGAGCTGCTTTCCGTCCCACATACCTTTCTGCAGGAAAAGCTGGCCGAACTTGGCCATGTCCTCGGTCTTGATTTCAAGGCCGTAGCCGCCGGCGTTGATGCCTTGCGGGCTTTCCTCCCAGAATGGAATTTCGATGCACAGAGGCTCGAAGAGGCGTGGTGTCAGATAGTCAAGAACCTTCTGGCCTGTGACCTTGGTGACGATGGCTGAAAGCATGTATGTACCCAGGGTGTTGTAGTAGTACCAAGTGCCTGGCTCGTGCACGAACGGTTCAGCGAGGAAGGCAGTAGCCCAATCTGTGGCATTGCGGTAGTTAGGGCTGCTCTCCTGACCGCAGTTCATGGTCAGAAGGTCATATACGGTGCAGGCGGCGAGGTTGTCGGAGACTTCCTCCGGAAGATTGTCAGGAAAGAAATCGACAAGCTTGTCTGTGACCTTGAGAAGGCCCTCGTCCACGCACATTCCCACGGCAGTGGCCGTGAATGACTTGCTGACTGAGTGCATTGCATGAGGCTTGTCAGGCGCTGCCGTGCCGTACCAGTCCTCGAACAGCACCTTGCCATGTTTGAGAATCATCAGGCTCTCGAACTTCACGGCGTCGTTGGCCGCGTCCTCTGCGAGTACAGCGTCAACGGCTTCCTGGATGGCAGCAGGCGTTGCTTCCCTCGGGAGGCTGCCGTCAATCAGCTGCTGTGTACCCTTGTTGCTGCCGCAGGAGGTGAGCGTCATGGCGGCGGCCAGTGCCATGATGGTCAATGTGTTTGCAAGTTTCATAACTGTGTTGGTTGATTCTCCTCAAATATAATCATTTTTTATTCTAACTGACTCAGAAGTTTGCAGTACCTTTGTCTATCATGAGGATTGAAGAAGCTATAGTGTACGTGCTCGCTGAGCGCCCAGGTGTATGCTGTGGTAATGAGGAATTCTTCGGTCTTCTGTAAAGCAAATGGAAGGATAATGCTCTTGATGTAAAATGAAGAAGTTGATAGTAATAATGGGAATTGCAACCGTGAGCATCGCACTTTGCGCTGCCGGAATCAAGCTGCACAGGGCATACGCCATTGCCGACATAATCTCAGATGAGGCTGCTTACGATATGATTGAAAAAGGATACAGATCGCTCTCAGTTGATGAATATGAGAAGGCCATAGCTGACACTTCCGTGTTCAGGCTTGATGTCCGGACAGAAGAAGAACGCCGGGCCGACGGATTCATTCCTGGTACGGTCATGATAGATGTCCAGAAGGACGACTTTATCGAGAAGGCCTGTGAAATCCTTCCGAAGGACAGGACCATAGCGGTAAACTGCAGGAGCGGACGTCGCAGCAAGATTGCAGCTGAGAAGCTTGTCGGCCTTGGATACGATGTCATTGAGCTTGACAAAGGTTTCAACGCATGGAAGGATGCAGACAAACCAGTTGTTATCGAGTAAGCATGACACCTCCGCCAATAGAAACTCGCACATTCGAAGATCAGGAGTCATACACTCCGGCTGGGGACACCTGTTCTTCAACATGCTCACGCTGTACTTCTTCGGCAGGGTAGTGGAACAGTACTTCGCAGCCGTTTTCGGCAGTATGCAGGGAGGAATCTTGTACATTGTGTTGTACGTCTCCGCACTTGCCGTATCCTCGATAGGCGACCTCGTCAAGTACCGCGACAACTGGAACTACAATGCCCTGGGTGCTTCCGGAGCGGTCTCTGCGATACTGTTCGCGTCGATACTCTTCGCACCGAAGATGGGAATATACATCTACCTGATTCCGATTCCCGTTCCCGGATACATCTTTGCACCGATGTACCTTCTCTACTGCTGGTACATGGCGAAGCGTAACATGGACAACATCGGGCATACCGCCCACTTCTGGGGAGCCGTCTACGGACTTCTGTTCCCTCTGGCATGCAAGCCGGCCATTCTCGGTTTCTTCCTGTCGCAATTCTGATCATGAAAAGATATCTACTGATTCTCATCACAACGATGCTGTCATTCGGGATAGGCCATGTCCAGAAGATTACCGACTCTACATACTTTTGAACGGAAAATAGCGAAAAATTAATATATTAGTAATCAAGCAATTGGCAAAAACAAAAAGTACAGAAAAAAATTGACTTTATCTGTACTTTCCGTTTAAAAAAGGATTGTTACCGGTTTGTTACATAGACCTGGTTGCGGGAGGTCATGACCACGAGGGACCATTCGAATATGGTGATAATGGTGAAGTGGAATACATGAACATGCCTATAGTGTTCTGGGGAAACGGAAGGACTTTCAATCATGATGACTGGACCAGGTTTCCGCAGACTCCAGTCGAGGGCTTCGGTATTGTAACTGACTTCGAGTTCTTCGATATCGATGGTGACGGTGTGGATGAGATCATACTATCCCGCACAGGGGACGGTAAGTTCTGCCTCACTTGAAATATAGCAGTTGCTTTGAATTTAAAGTGACGTTTTATATATTTGCATTCATATTTAAAATATGATTTTAAGAACATGGTGGACAAATTAGTTCTCAAACAGATCATCCTGAATAGTCGGGAAGAAATCGAACAGTTTCAGATCATACACAGAGATGTCCAGACAGACAACTTCAATTGTTGTATATTCGTTGGTGTAAGAAGGGCCGGTAAATCGTTTGTTCTTTACGAGAAAATTCAGCAGATGCTTCTTGAAGGACACTCCTGGAATGAAATCCTGTACATGAATTTTGAGGATGACCGTCTTGGCGGACTGGAATTAAATGACTTGGATACCATTCTAGAGTGCCATATGGAGATGGGGGGGACTCAAAAACCTGCGCTGTTCCTAGATGAAATACAGAACATTGACGGATGGGAGAAGTTTGCCCGAAGAGTGGCCGACGGCAAATATATGGTCTGGATTACCGGATCAAACGCCAAGATGCTGTCCAAAGAGATGATGAAAACTCTTGGCGGCCGATACATCCCGATCGAGGTATATCCTTTCTCTTTTGCAGAATACCTGCCTTGGGCGGATATCTCATTTGACGAGCAAAGTCTTTTGAGTACAGGAAATCGTGTCAGGCTGAAACAGGCTTATGCTGAATATTTCAAATGGGGTGGTCTTCCTGAGAGTCTGGGCCTTCCGGTCAAGAGGAACTATATCAGTTCTGTATATCAGAAGATATATCTGGGTGACATCTGCACCAGAAACAAGATAAGCAATCCTAATCTTCTTCGCCTTCTTATCAGGAAGATTGCGGAAGGAGTCAAGCAACCTGTTTCCTACTCCCGTCTCGCGCAGGTGCTTTCCAGCGTGGGAGGCAAAATAACCGTGCCCACCACCAGCAGCTACATCGGGTACAGCGAAGATGCCTGGTTGATTCTCAGACTTCACAACATTGCCTCTGCCTTCTCCGAGAAAGAGACAAACTGCAAATATTACTTCGTGGATAATGGTATTCTGAGTATCCTTCTGATCGACCCGGAGACCACTCTTCTGGAAAACCTCGTTGCCCTCCAGCTGTTCCGGATCTATGGTCATGACCCGGATAACGAACGGGTATTCTTCTATAACAGCAACGTGGAGGTTGACTTCTATGTCCCGGAAGATGAATTGGCGATTCAGGTGTCATTATCCATCTCAAAAGACAAAGACACATGGGATAGAGAAGTCGGCGCTCTCCAGAAACTGCCTAAGGTTCTTTCTTGCAGGAAAAGAATCATCCTCACATACGACGAAGCACAGACGATCGAGGATGAATATGGAACAATCGAAGTCATTCCATGCTGGAAGTGGCTGCTAGGCATATGATTTCGGTATTAACACGAACAGGAAGGACTGAGATATGATCATCTGGAACCCATGGCACGGATGCCACAAGGTGAGCGAGGGTTGTGCCCACTGCTACATGTACTTCCTTGACGGGAAGCGTGGCATAGACACGTCCAAGGTGTTCCGGACCGACAACTTCTACCTGCCACTTCAACGGAAGCATGACGGCAAGTTCAGGATTGCATCAGGCATGCAGCTATATGTCGGACTATCGACAGATTTCTTCGTAGAAGAGGCTGACCAGTGGAGGGAAGAGGCATGGGACATCATTCGAAAGCGTCCCGATGTCGTCTTCAGGCTCCTCACCAAGCGGGCTTACAGGATTCGCGAGTGCCTGCCTGATGACTGGGGAGATGGCTATGAGAACGTACTGCTTCAGGTGACCACAGAGAATCAGGCCCGCGCTGACGAGCGCCTTTCAATCCTTCTGGATATTCCGGCAAAGCACAAGGGATTCATGGCAGCACCTTTTATTGGAGAGGTTGATGCAGAAACATATCTTGCCTCAGGACAGTTCGAAGAGGTCCTTTGCGGCGGTGAGAACTATGACGGAGCCCGCCCTTGCCACTATGAGTGGGTCAAGAGACTCAGCGACCAATGCCGCAAGCATGATGTGACTTTCGACTTCATCGAGACCGGAACGGTCTTCGTGAAGGATGGGAAGACCTACCACATCCCCGAGAAGAGGCAACAGTCGGTGCAGGCATTCAAGTCAGGCCTCAGTTACAAAGGGAAGGAAATTCAGTTTAAACTCACCAATCCCGAACCATCAATTTTTGATGTTCCCACATACGAACCGTTCTTCCGGGATCACTGCAATACCTGTGGAAGCCGGATGACATGCAACGGGTGCTCCAACTGCGGGTCTTGTGAAAAGGACTGAAAACGCATGGGATTACTCCCTCATAGCTTCTGCGTGGATAATTTTTTTTCGTAAATTTGCATCGCAATTTCGCGGGCACTCCAAGATTCATATAGGATTGTAGATGACTGACGGATTCGCAGCCTGGCAGAGCTGTAAACTCCAATCAAACATCTTAAACAATCTTATCATGACCCACAAAAACGGGAAACTCACATTCACCATCCTCTCAATTTCTCTTCTGACCGTAATGGCAGGTGCCGCCATGGCCCCGGCCCTTGGCGTAATAAGGTCTCACTTCGCTGACCAGAGCAGCCTCATGGTACAGCTGATAGTCAGTCTGCCCGCGCTCACCATCATCATCACAAACCTGTTCTTTCCTCTCTTGTGCAGACTGATGCGCACAAGAACGCTTGCGGTGTCGGGCCTTTGCATGTATATCCTCTTCGGCGCAGGTGCTTTCTTCGCTGACAACATCTGGCTTGTATTGCTGCTGAGAGCACTCCTTGGCGTGAGCGTCGGCATGATAATGCCTCTCTCCACGGGACTGCTTGCATACTATTTCCCACCTGAAGAGCAGCCGCGCCTCATGGGCCTTGCCGCCTTCATGAGCCAGATGGGTGGAGTCATTGCCACACTCCTCAGCGGTCTTCTTGCAAACATCAGCTGGAACTCAGCATTCCTGGTCTACCTGCTTGGTCTCCCTGCGCTCGTACTCGTTGCCGTCAATCTGCCCAATGAAAGGCTCAAGACCGGATCTGCAACCATGGAGGATGCACCGGACTATTATGAGAGTGAAACTGGAATAACCAAAGCGAGAAAGAAAGATGGACGTCATATCGCTTCACTGTTGCGCTTCGCACCGTCTGTAATCGGCATGTATCTACAGATGCTGCTCTTCTTCATCTTTCCAACGAACTTTGCCATCACAGCGCGCGCCAATGAAGCGCTCACAGGCAATTATATCACGCTGATCATGGTAGGCCTTGACGTAATTGCGGCAATAATCGGTATCATCTTCGGATGGATGATGAAGAACATGGGACGGACGGTCAAGTACATGGCTCCGCTGACTTTTCTCATAGGCTACGCTCTCTTTGCGATGGGCGTTGCGACACCGCTTCTGCTTGGCGGAGCATTCTTCGTTGGGCTCGCCAATGGTATCGGCATGCCTTATCTCAACACCATCGCTTCGAT
>JAKSJO010000042.1 GCA_024398125.1 Bacteroidales bacterium | reverse complement strand
AGAGCGTCGGATTCATAATCCGGAGGTCGTGGGATCGTGACCCACTCCCGCTACCCAATAGAAAGACAAGCCGTTCGGATTTCCGGATGGCTTTTTTCTTGTATGTATCCAATCGGAAACTTCGGAGTTTTTCGTAATTTTGGAGGATATGAAACGCATTATCACAGTCGTATTGACAATAGCCTTGACGGCATTTGCAGCATTGTCCGTGAATGCCCAGAACTACCCGTTCAAGGGTGGTGAGCAGCTTGATTTCAAGCTGCAGCTGAAGGCAGGTATATCCATCGACCTTGGATCCGGGTCGTTCCGCCTTGACGAGGAAGGCAGCAACTATCACCTTAACATGAGGCTGAAGAGCAATTCTTTCCTCAGCTCCATCTATCGCCTTGATCATGTCTATGACGCCCGTTTTACCAAGAGCGGCCTTGTCCCTGTCCGATCTTATCGCGAGGCAAAGGAAGGGTCTGACTACTGGGTTAAGAGCGATTACAGCTTCAGCAACGGAGGAAAGAAGGTGCATGCAAAGGTCCAGAAGAGCTCTCGTCCGGCAATCGAAGGCGATGCCGAATTCAGCAATGGAGTGCGCGATCTCGCAAGTGTATTCTATGTGGTCCGTGCGTTGGACTTCGACAAGATCTCGAAGACTCCGGCCCGCTACACTGTCCTCATGGACAGGAATATCATAGATTTCGAGGTACGTGTGGTCGGCCGCGAGGTAAAGAAGATCAGCGGACTCGGACGTTTCAATACGGTGAAGATTGCCTTGAAGGGCAAGAGCCGCGGCAACTTTGACACTAATGCGTCCAGTTCGTTCTCGAACATGTCCGGAGCTGAGGACAAGATATATATATGGCTCAGTGACGATGCCTGCCATGCGCCTCTGTATTTTACGGCGCCGGTATCCTTCGGTGCTCTCAGCGGACGGTGTGTTTCATACAAGGACCTGAAATATCAACTCTCCAGCAAGATTCAATAATATGGCGACAACAAAAACCAAGGCTGTCTGGTATTGCACATCGTGTGGAAACGAGAGTCCGAAGTGGATGGGCCGATGCCCGGCCTGTGGAGAATGGAATACCATGGTTGAGGAGCCCCGCCAGGCTTCTTCAAAGTCTGCTCCGGCAGCGGCTGCAAGGTCGGAACGCCGCAAGCCTGTCCAGCTGAATTCCGTCGAGGCGACAGGAGAAACCCGTGTGTCGCTTTGCAACAATGAGCTGGACCGCATCCTGGGAGGAGGAATAGTCCCCGGTGCGCTTGTCCTGATCGGCGGAGAGCCGGGAATCGGAAAGTCAACACTGTCGCTCCAGATACCTACCCACTGTCCTGGACTGAAGACCCTTTACGTCACGGGAGAGGAGAGTGTCCGCCAGGTCAAGATGCGCGCGGACCGTCTCGGCGGCGATTCTGAGAACTGTTTCATCTACAGCGAGACGCTTATCGACAACGTTCTTGAGGAAGCCAAGTCCATGCAGCCGGACCTTATGATTGTGGATTCGGTCCAGACCATGTATGCCGGCACGATGGACTCGGCTCCAGGCTCAGTTTCCCAGATCAAGGAAGTGGCTGCGCAGCTGCTGCGCTTTGCAAAGGAGAGCGAGATTCCGGTCATACTCATCGGACACATCACCAAGGACGGCTATATCGCCGGACCTAAGGTGCTGGAGCACATTGTCGATGTCGTCCTGCAGTTCGAAGGTGAGAACAAGGGATCGTACCGCATCCTGCGCAGCATAAAGAACCGTTTCGGATCCACCTCGGAGCTCGCGGTGTTCGAGATGACGGGAAGCGGTCTGCGCGAGGTCAGCAACCCTTCGGAACTGCTTATTCCAATGCATGAACAGGGCCTCAGCGGCACCGCCGTGGCCGCGATGCTGGACGGCACAAGGTCATTCCTTTTCGAAGTTCAGGCTCTCGTCAGCTCGGCCGTTTATGGCACTGCACAGCGCTCTGCAACAGGTTTCGATGTCCGCAGGCTGAACATGCTGCTGGCGGTCCTCGAGAAGCGTGCAGGCTTCCACCTCAGCGCGAAGGATGTGTTTTTGAACATGGCCGGAGGTCTGAAGATAACCGATCCGGCCTGTGACCTGGCTGTCATCTGTGCCGTTCTGTCCTCCAATTTCGACTTCTCCATCCCGGCGGACGTTTGCTTTGCCGCGGAGGTAGGTCTAAGTGGAGAGATCCGTCCTGTGGCACAGGTGGACCGTCGCATTGGAGAAGCTGCAAGGCTTGGATTCAAGAAGATCTATGTGTCGTCATTCGCCAGCACTGAGCATTGCAAGGACGACATCGAGATAGTGAAGGTCGCTGATGTACCTTCACTGGTCAAGAAATTGTTCCGTTAGAATCCCGTTGCTCAAGATAAGCTCCCTAGCGGTTCTCGGCTGCGATGAGCTCGATGATTCTGTCGAGCTGCGGCAGGAGCTGTCGGCTTGGTGCTGTAACGTTGTTGGTAAGGATCGAGAATATGATGGTATCGCCTTCCTTGCCGTTGCCCGGCAGTATATAGCCGCTGTAGCAGCGCACGCCGCCCATGGAACCGGACTTCATGTAGATTCGTGACCTGTCGCTTTGCGGAGCTCCGTTGACGCGGCCGCTGAGCGTGCCCTTGCCTGGCTGAGGCAGGCTGGCAAGATATGATTCCCAGACGCTGCTCTTTCTCATGCTGTTGAGGAAGCGGACGAAGAAGTCGGTGGTTATCCAGTTGCGGCGGGAAAGACCGCTGCCATCATCCTGGAGGAATCCGTATGAAGTATCAACGCCAAGCTTCTTGAGGGCCTGGAGCTCATATTCCAAGGCTGCCGGGTATGCCGCCGAACCTGCTTTTTCGCGGCCTACTGTGCGCAGCAATGTCTCTGCATAGAAATTGTCGCTGACATGATTTGTCCTGGAGACTATGTCGGCTAGGCGTGGAGATTCGCTTGTTCCGATGACATGAAGTGAGTCCCACGGCATCGCCCATGGTCCGGCCACGCCGTCAAAGCTTCTAAGATGCTTCTGGCTGTCAATGTCTACAGGGCCTTCAGACACACTTATGCCGGCAGACTCAAGATGCTTGTAGAAATAGTAGGCGCAGGTCAGGGCTCCATATCGGTTCGCGCATTCCTCTTTCCTTGTTCCGGCGTCTATACCCAGAGTGCCGCGCATCTCGCCAACTGGAGCCATCTCGGTGGCATAATAGAGAAGGTCGTCGCCGCTGCCTGCCTTCGATGTCTTCGCAATGCTGCTGACGCTCATCCAAGGGGTCTCCGGCCATGTCTGTGTAATGCTCACAGGCGCTCCTACCGTCGCTCCCGGCACAGCCCTGAAATCCACTTCGTTCTCGTAGAAACAGAGGCCGTTCCCTCCGGGAGAATAGTAGGTGCCGAGGTCGTCATATTCCCAGTCGCCGTGCACTTCCATGCCGTCGAACCAGCGTCCGTCACCAACGATGCGTCCCTCGATGCGCTTGATTCCGGCGTCGGAAATCATCTTTGCCCATGAAGCGAACATTTTGCTGTATGGTGTCGCGCAGCTGTCCTGGGTCGCAGCGATTGTCGGATCGCCGCCTCCGATGATATAGACGTCGCCCTTGAGGGTGCCATCTTCGACCTTGCCGTGATACGCGATCTTTGTCTTGAATCGGTAATCGGCGCCCAGCTCGTTGAGTGCCACTCCGGTCGTTATAAGTTTGGTGTTCGAGGCTGGAATCAGCTTGAGACGAGAATTGAGGTTCGCGATAGTGTCGCCCTTGACCTTGACCGCCAGCACGCTCCAGGATGCTTCCTTGAGAGTGTTGCTGTTGCGCAATGAATTGATGTATCTGGCTGCTGGGTTCTGGGCGCTTGCCATTGATACCGAGATCGCTGCAGCAAGCAGGATGGTTGTGATCTTCTTCATATCGCAAATATAGGAAGCTGTTTTGAAAAAACCATTCAGGGCACGGCTGTGCATGAAAGAAGACAGCCCGACCATTGGCCGGGCTGTCAGATATCGGGTATTGCCGAATTACTTCTGGGTTGCGCGGATGATTTCGCTCAGCTTCATGTACAGAGCTTCGGTCTTCTCGAGAAGCTCCTTGCGAAGACCGTTGAAATAAGCCTTCTTGCTGCCCTCGACCTTTGCGCTTACCTTGTCCATAAGGTCATTGTAGAGATCTACAGCCTCGTCGAAAAGATCGCCGAGAGCCATGTCAGATGCCTTTGGATTTACGGTTGCAACTGCGTCGCAGTCCTCGATAAATGCGTTGAGAACATACATGATGTCCTTCTTGATGTCTCTGAGATTCATATTTCGTATTTGTTAGAACGGTGCAAATATAGATAATTTTCGGGAAAATCATTCACCGAAATAATAAGGACTTTGGTACATGCTGACGATGCCTTCTCCAGTGTCGACATGACCGATCACGCGGCATGCTCGAAGTGGTGAGCGTCCCGCGTAGTCGGGAGAATCCGGGTCGATGGAACTGATTCTTACCTGCTGAGAAGAATGGATGTACATGCCATTGCCCATATAGATGCCGACATGGGTTATGCGCTCCTTTTTGTCTGCGGTTGCCGGAGTTCCGAAAAAGAGAAGGTCGCCGGGTTCGAGACGTCTGGCAACAGGTTCAACCGCCATGCCCACATTAACCTGCTGGGATGCATTTCGAGGCAGGAGGACGCCGTTCATGAAGTAGCATGTTCTGGCGAGACCGCTGCAGTCGACGCCCTTGATGGAGGTACCGCCCCACATATAGGCGGTTCCATGAAGACGCTCGGCGACGGCAAGTACATTCTTAGCATTCAGCTTTCTGGTGTCCAGCCACTTGACATAGTTCTCGACATCCCTTCGCGGAGTCCAGCCAGTCTCGCCGGAAGGGAGCATGACCTCTACCCAGCTGCCCTTGTGGGACGGTCTGTCTTTCTCGTCATACAGCTCGCGGACGAGACATCCCATGACCAGGTCGCTTATCTGACGTGACTTCATGCTTGGTTTCTCACGGACGGTTGAGTAGTCCGCGGTGACGATGTACTTTTCCGCCATTATGTATTCGTCCTTTTCTTCCTCGGTCATCTCCACGAGTCCCATCTCGTTCACCCATGCCGTATATGGCTCAGGAGAGATGATCTGGCGCCAATAGCTGTCTTCGTCGACGATCTTGACGACTGTGCCCATGAGGGCCTGGTCTCCGAGTTCTGCCGCGTAGTCAGGAGCTTCGCGCATGAAGTTCACCGCTAGGTTGGTGACCGCCCATCTGGTCTGGGCGCTGAGAGAAAGTGCTGCAAAGAGTACTGCAGCTATGGAAATCGCTGTCTTTTTCATATCAGCAAAGATAGAAAAAATATTTACCTTTGGAACATGGAATTCCCTGATGGAAAAAGATACAATACCGCTGTCGGATACTACAAGCGCGTCTATGGCGAGAGGCTCCAGAAACTCGTTCTGGATGCCGGCTTCAGCTGTCCCAACAGGGATGGCACGGTCGGTGTCGGTGGCTGTACCTACTGTGACAACGCGGCATTCCATCCCGGATACAGCACCCCTGGTAAGACACTTGCCCAGCAGATAGACGAAGGAATCGAGTTCCACCGTGTCCGCTACAGGAATACTACCCATTACCTCGCATATTTCCAGTCCTATTCCAATACCTATGCGCCGATCGCCCGCCTGCGCCAGCTTTATTCCGAGGCGCTGGCGCACCCCGATGTGGTCGGCCTTGTCATCGGAACAAGACCCGACTGCGTCGATGAAGAGAAGCTTGACTATCTCGCTGAACTTCAGGCTCAAGGCTATGTCATTCAGCTTGAACTTGGAATAGAGTCATGTTACGACTCGGTACTTGCGCACATCAACCGAGGTCATGATTTCGACTGTGCCGTCAGGGCGGTCGAGGCTGCTGCGGAAAGGGGATTGCGGACCTGTGCGCATTTCATTCTGGGCCTGCCCGGCGAGACTCGCCAGATGATGCTGGACGCATGCGGCATGATTTCCGGGCTGCCGCTGCACAGCGTGAAGTTCCATCAGCTCCAGATAGTGAAAGGCACTGCCATGGAGCGGGAATATGCCGAGCATCCCGAGCGCTTCGAACAGTTCAGTCTGGACGAGTATCTTGATTTCATGACGGACATGCTTGAACGGCTCCGTCCGGACCTGTATATCGAGAGGGTCGCAGGGGAGGTCCCACCTCGTTTCGTGGGCGCGAGCCGATGGGGTCTGGTGCGGAATTTCCAGATTCTGCATATGCTTGATGAGCGTATGGAAGAGCGCGACGCCCGACAGGGCCGCCTATATTCCAAAAAATGATTATCTTTGCAGTTCTATGCGCGTGTATATGTGCGTGCGGAAAGAAGATGCAGAAACGACTTTTCATCATACTGGCCTTTGCCATGACACTGCTTTGCGGCTGCAAGGTAATTGACGGACTCCTCCATGACGACGAGGCCGTAGCTCGCGTGGGATCTGAAAAGCTCTACCTTTCCGAGCTCCGGTCGGTCATCCCTGATGGTGTCTCGCCAGAGGACAGCATAGCCATTGCGGAGCAGTACATCAGTACATGGGCGAAGGACATGCTGTTCCTTGCCCTTGCCGACGAACATCTCTCCAAGACGGAGAAAGACGTTTCCAAGGAACTTGAGGACTACAGGAAGTCCCTCCTCAGGTACAGGTATGAACAGCGCTACATCAACGAGCGTCTCGACACCGTCGTCAGCCAGAAGTCGGTCGAGGCCTATTATGACAGTCACCAGGATCTGTTCAGGCTGGACGTCCCTGTCATGAAGGTGCGCTTCCTCGACATCATGGCGGATTCCCCGAATTTCGAAACCCTCCGCAAGCGTATCGGTTCCCAGAAAGAATCAGACCTGGCGGGTATCGACAGCCTTGCCTTCTCGTCGGCCTTGAGGTATGTCGACCACTCGGAAGACTGGATTGACGCTGTGTCGATTGCCCGCGAGTTCGGAATGGACTATGCAGATATGCTTTCCCGCATGAAGAACGGCTACATCGAGTCGGAGGAAGACAGAGGAGACGTGAAGATAGCCTATGTCTGCGACATGCAGCGCGCGGGAACGATTGCTCCGATAGAATACTGTACCGAAAGGATCAAAGATATCATCATAGGCAACAGAAAACGCGAACTGGTGAACGCTTTGGAACAGGAGTTGCTGGAAAGCGGCCTGGCACAAAAGAATTTTGAAATCTACTAGACAATGAAAATTGCAAGAATCGTGGCAGCTGCGCTGCTGCTCATATCAGGCCTTCAGGCCTCGGCTCAGAGATACGAAGGCGGCCTCGTCGACAAGTCGATCGCTGTCATCGGAAACGAGATGATCAGCATTTCCAGCCTGGAACAGGAGGTGATGGTGGCTCGTGCCCAGGGCTCGTACTCGGATAGAAATTCACGTTGCGAGATGCTTGAGACCCTGATGACTTCAAAGCTTTTCCTCATGCAGGCCCGCATCGACTCCCTGTCAATCAACAATGACATGGTTGACAGCCAGCTGAACGATCGCCTCGATCAGGTCCGCACTGCACTTGGTGGAGATGACGAGGTTGCGGATTATTTCGGAAAGCCTCTCTATAAGCTGCGCCAGGAGTGGAGGGAGATGTACCAGGAGCAGAGCCTCATCCAGCAGGCTCAGGGAGACATCATCGGCAAGGTTCCTGAGATTACCCCATACGATGTGAAGCAGTTCATCGATACTGTTTCAGCTGACAACCTTCCTATCATTCCGGAGAAGTATCAGCTCAGCCAGATCTGCATCTATCCTGACAGAGAAGCAGCGAAACTTGCGGTCAAGGAGCGTCTTCTTTCGCTTCGAGAGCGTATCATCAATGGCGAGAAATTCTCGACACTCGCCCGCATCTATTCCGAAGATCCGGGCAGTGCCCGAAAGGGAGGAGAGCTTGGCATGGCATCAAAGTCCATTTTCTGGCCGGCATTCTCTGATGCTGCGATGTCTCTCAAGCCAGGCATCATATCCCAGATTGTCGAGACCCCTGACGGATTCCACCTTATCGAGGTCCTCGAGAAGAAGGGAGACATGTTCAATGCACGCCATATCCTCATGACTCCAAAGTATACCAACGAGGATCAGGTCCGCGCGTTTGAAAAGCTCGACAGCATCAAGACGGAAATAAATGCAAAGGCACTCACATTCGAGCTCGCAGCCCGTTTCTACTCAGAGGACAATGCCACCAAGACAAACGGTGGCCAGATGGCGGACCCAAACACAGGTTCTGCATACTTCGAGATCGATCAGCTCAAGCCGGAAGACTATGCTGCCATCAAGGATCTTGAGGTCGGCCAGATTTCCGATCCTATCGAGTCCAGCGACAATGAGGGCCGTAACGGCAATCTCGTATACAAGATCCTTCGTGTCGACAAGATTCTCCCTGCTCATACAGCGTCGTTCGAACATGACTTCAGCCAGCTTTCCGAGAGAGTTCTCGCATTGCGCCAGAATGAAGCTATCGACGATTTCGTAAGGGAGAAGATCAAGGCTACCCACATCATCATCGACCCGCTTTTCGCGGATTGCCCATTCGATCGCGAGGAGTGGCTTACCAAGATCAGGAAAGAGGAAGAATAATCTCTGATGTCCAAGCACCTGCGCCGCATCATTCTCGCATTTGTACTGGTCCTTCTCTGTGTTCCTGCATTCTCGCAGAAGAAAGAGAAGCAGGACAGTCTTGTGCGCCTGATGAGCGCAAAGTCGGTCAGACTCCTGCAGATCGACGGCGTGAGCTATCGTGAGGCCATAGAAGCAAACTTCCTTCACAACGACACATACCTCATCTGCGACACCGCGCTCTGGAACGTCGGCACGAACATCATCGACGCCAATGGAAACGTCAAGATTCTCCAGGAGGAGACCCAGCTGACAAGCGACAAGCTCACATATCGTGTTGATGACAATCTCGCGGAATTCCGAGGCAGCCTCGTCCAGCTTCAGGACAAGGACAAGAACACCCTCAGGACAAGATATCTCGACTACAATACGAAGGACTCCGTCGCTGTCTTCAGCCATGGAGCTTCCATGCGTGACAAGGACGGCCAGATTATCGAGAGCCGCGATGGTACATACGAATCTGCCTTGAAGACCTTCATCTTCGAGAACCAGGTCAACATGTACACGGATTCCGTCTTCATCAAGACATCCAGGCTGGAATACCAGGCGGATTCAAGTCTGGCCACTTTCAGCGGCGGACTTGATGCATGGAAGGGCAAGAACATGCTTTCTTCCAAGCACGGCTGGTACGACAAGAGGGCTGAGAACTTCCTGTTCCGCGAAGATGTGCATGGACTCTCTCCAACCCAGGAAATCTGGTGTGACAGCCTCTACTACTGGCGCGCCCTTGAGGATGTAAAGATGATCGGTCACGTCCAGGTGACGGATACCACCCGCGAAGTCTCGGCCATGGCGGAGGTCATGTTCTACCAGGATTCCCTTTCGCGTATCACGATGGAACGCGATGCCGCAATCGCGGCGGCGAGCGAGAGTCAAGGCAAGAAGGATACGATCTATGTTTCGGCTGACAGGATAGTATATAATGATATCCAGAAGCATCTGATACCAGAGTCGGTCATGGCTGATTCGGAGAAGAGGGTGAAGGAACTGAGTGTCGACCCTGTAAGCGAGTATCGCCGCAAGGCGGCCAAGGATGCTTCTTCTTCGGAAGGTTCTTCGTCCCAGTCCCCGTTGCCGACATCAGCTCCACCTTCAAGACCGGCTGCACAGCTTCCTGACAGTCTTTCGACCAGGACGGCAGTCCCTGACAGCCTTCTGGCGGACAAGTCTGTGCTGGACAGCCTTTCAACCGAGGTCGCTGTGGAACCTCAGCTGGATACGACGAAGATAGGCTTCCTGTCCGCGAAGGGCAGGGTGAAGGTGTTCCGTTCCGACATGCAGGCGGTATGCGACTCGCTCGAGTACAGCGATCTTGACTCTCTGGCAAGGATGTATATCGATCCTATAGTCTGGAATGAAGAGAATCGACAGTACCGCTCGGACAGCCTTACGGTCATCATAAAGGACAAGAAGATGGACCGTGCCAGTCTCATGTCAAACGCATTCATCGTCATCCAGGAGGATTCCGTATGCTATGACCAGATCAAAAGCGCCGAGATCATGGCGTATTTTGATGGTGAGACCGCGCTTAGGCGTTTCGATGCTCTGGGAGGTGCCAACGCAATATTCTACCTCCAGGAAAATGATGTATTCGCGACGGTGAACAAGGTCGAAAGCAAGATGCTGTCAGCCAAATTCACGGATGGGGAGATAGATACGATATACTATTTCGACAGTCCGCAGAACGATGCTTACCCTGTTGTCCAGTTCCCTAAGGCAGAACGTGAGATGAAAGGCTTCTCGTGGCTGCCGGAGCTTCGTCCACGTGGAAAGTCGGATGTCACATCGCATGTACTCAGAGCGTCCCAGAGAAAGAAGTATGAGGAAATAATGCGTCCTTCATTCTATTATACGAACCAGTATTTCCCGGGTCACATAGGAAAGATCTTCACAGAGCTGGCGCGTGTGGACAGCCTTCGTGCCGCAAGGCGTAATGCTGAGCCGGAGGTGCTTGTCGACAGTACGGCGACGATTTCTCCTCTGGACAGTCTTTCGGCGGCAATCCCTGAGCTCAGAGATTCGCTCGGAGTCGTTACAGACTCTCTCGCTGTTGCGGCGGACTCGCTAGGCGTGCTCGGTTCTGTCGCAGATTCGCTCGGCATTGCTGGAAATGCAGTTTCAGATTCTCTTGCTGTAGAGACTTCGCTGGATCCAAAGGCAATCAAACGCGCAGAACAGGAACGTAAGCGTGCAGAGGCTGAGCGCAAGCGCCAGGAACGTATGGACAGACGAGAGGAACGCTGGGCGGAGCTGGATGCCCGTGATGCCATCAAGGCGGCACGCGATCAGGCCAAGGCCACGGAAAAGCGTCGCCAGGCGACATACAGAGCTCTGATAAGGCTGGAAAAAAGAGCGGCCAAGGAGCAGAAGCAACTTGACCGCTATGTAGAGCGCTATCGTAAAAAGGCTCTCAGAAAGAAACCTTCTGCCTTACTCGGCGAATAGGCTGATGATGTTCAGGATGACTTTCGAAGCTGCCTCCATGCTCTGGAGAGGCACGAATTCCATCTTTCCATGAAAGTTCAGGCCGCCTGCGAAGATGTTCGGACAAGGCAGGCCCATGAATGACAGGTTGGCTCCGTCGGTGCCGCCGCGGATAGGCTGTACCTTTGGCTTGATACCCTCCATCTCCATTGCCTTGATGGCTTTCTCGATGATGAAGTAATGAGGCTCGACCTGCTTGCGCATGTTGTAGTACTGGTGGCGGACCTCAGGAGTAGCCGTACCTTCGCCGTATTTTGCATTGATGAATGCTGCACAGTCAAGGATGGTCTGCTTGCGCTTTTCATAGAGATCCATCGCGTGGTCGCGGATGATGTACGAGATGCTTGCCTCCTCGACGGTTCCGTTGATTCCGATAAGATGGAAGAATCCCTCGTATCCGTCCGTGTACTCAGGCTTCTCTGCGTAAGGAAGGAGTGAATCGAATTCCATTGCGATGCGCATTGCATTCTTCATCTTTCCCTTGGCGTATCCTGGATGAACGTTTCTTCCCTGAATCTTGATGGTGGCAGCGGCTGCATTGAAGTTCTCGAATTCGAGCTCGCCGATTTCACCGCCATCCATGGTGTATCCATAGTCTGCGTCGAACTTGGCAACATCGAATTCTGCCACGCCGCGGCCGATCTCCTCGTCAGGAGTGAAGCCGATGCGGATTTCTCCGTGCTTGAAATCAGGATGCTCGACAATGTACTGTACGGCGTCCATTATCTCTGCAACACCGGCCTTGTCGTCAGCACCGAGCAGGGTGGTTCCGTCTGTGGTGATGAGTGTCTGGCCCTTGTACTTGAGCATCTCTGGGAATTCGCAAGGCTTGAGGGCAAGACCAGGGACTCCCTTGAGAGCAATCTCTCCTCCGTCATAGCTTTCGATGATCTGAGGCTTGATGTCGTTTCCCGGAGCATCAGGTGAGCTGTCGACGTGAGCGATGAATCCGATCTTAGGGACTTTAACGCCCTCTGGGAGGTTTGACGGTATGCGGCCCATGACGTAACCGAACTCGTCCAGCTCGGCTTCTACGCCCATGGCCTTGAGTTCGTCACGGAGCATTCCGAGCAGAACGAGCTGCTTCGCGCTGCTGGGCTGTGACTCAGACATCTCGTCTGACTGTGTGTCAACAGAGACATATCTGAGAAATCTTTCGAGTATCTTTTCCATTATAATATGTGGTTTTGATTATTCCTTGTCATCCTTGAGGGATGCGATGGTCATGTAGATGATGATTGCTACGAATGGCAGGATTGCTACGGCCTCACCGTAACGCAGGTTCCAGTCGCCCATCCAGAGGTCTATTCCCGCAAATTTGAGGACAGCACTGACAACGCCCATGAGAGCACCGCCTGCGATGAATCCGCTCGCGATGAGAGTTCCCTTGTTCAGGCGCTTGTCGTTAAGCTCCTTGTCCTTGCTTCGGGTGCTTACATACCAGGCGATGGCTCCACCGACCAGGAGAGGGAGGTTGAGGTCGATAGGAATGAACATTCCAAGACAGAATGCCAGAGCCGGCACCTTGAGGACGGTAAGAATGATGGCGAGGATTGCTCCGATACCGTAGAGAAGCCAAGGGGCATTTCCTCCGTTCATCATTGGCTGGATCACAGCAGCCATTGCATTGGCCTGAGGTGCAACAAGGGCGTTCTCGCCCGTGAAGCCGTAGGTCTTGTTGAGGACGAGCATGACGCCGCCGACTGTCGCAGCAGCGACAAGTGTTCCGAGGAACTTCCAGGTTTCCTGCTTTGCAGGGGTCGTTCCGATCCAGTAACCGATCTTGAGGTCGGTGATGAAACCGCCCGCCATCGAAAGCGCTGTGCAGACAACTCCGCCTATCACCATGGCTGCAACCATTCCGGCATTGCCCTTGAGGCCGACTGCCACGAGGACGAGAGCGGTTATGATAAGGGTCATGATGGTCATTCCGCTGACAGGGTTGGTTCCGACGATGGCGATGGCATTCGCTGCCACAGTCGTGAAGAGGAATGCGATCACTGCCACGATCAGCAGGGCGATGATTGCCTGCCAGATGTTGTTGACAACGCCGCCGAATGCGAAGAATGCGAATACGGTGAGGAGGGTGATCACGATTGTGGTGACGACTGTCTTCATCGAGATGTCCTTCTGGGTACGCTCGGTATCGACTGTGGCTGCGCCCGGCTTCTTGCTGAACTCGCTGGCTGCAAGTCCTACGGCCGACTTGATGACACCCGCCGACTTGATTATGCCGATGATGCCGGCTGTCGCGATACCGCCGATTCCGATGTGTCTTGCATATTCGCGGAAGATCTGGTCTGCGGACATGTCGCGGATGACTGTGGAGATTCCGCTGTTCATGAGGTCTATCACGCTGCCGCCCCAGATCACGTTCATGAGAGGGATGATCACGAGCCATACAAGGAAGCTGCCGCAGCAGATGATGAACGCATACTTCAGACCTATAATATATCCGAGACCGAGTACTGCGGCTCCGGTATTGATCTTGAGGACGAGCTTGGCCTTGTCAGCTATGGTCTGGCCTATGTGGAGAACCGTGGTCGAGAGGGTCTCGCTCCATGCTCCGAAGGTTGCAGCTATGAAATCGTAGAGACCTCCGATGAGACCGCTGATCACGAGCGTGCGTGCGCTCTTTCCGCCGCTTTCGCCGCTTACGAGGACCTGGGTGGTTGCTGTAGCCTCAGGGAAAGGATACTTTCCGTGCATCTCCTTTACGAAATACTTGCGGAATGGGATGAGGAAAAGGATGCCGAGCACGCCTCCGAGGAGGGATGACAGGAACATGTGCCAGAAGTTCACTTCCAGGCCAAGGATATAGATGGCGGGAAGGGTGAAGATGGCTCCGGCCACGATCACGCCGGAGCATGATCCTATGGACTGGATGATTACGTTCTGGGCAAGTCCGTTTTTCTTGCCGAGGGCTCCGGTGATTCCTACGGCAAGGATTGCGATAGGGATTGCCGCCTCGAATACCTGTCCTACCTTGAGTCCAAGGTATGCAGCTGCGGCTGAGAAGATGACGGCCATGATGACGCCCATGGCCACTGAGTATGGAGTGACTTCAGCGAATTTCTTGTCAGCTCCAAGGATTGGGCGGTATTCTTCGCCCGGCTTCAGCTCCCTGTGAGAATTCTCGGGAAGTGATATGCTTTTCTTTTCGTCCATATATTATATATAGGTTGTTTGACTCCATGCAAAAATATGAAAAATGGGTGGAAATAAGACTAATCATAAGGGTGAAACGATTTATTGTCGATTTTTGCTAAAAAAAGATGAGAAATATTTGCAAGTTTGAATTTAATGCGTACCTTTGCAATCCCGTTCGACGAACGGGTGTTCATTGACAATATTGAGAGAGATAACGAGGTAAAGAAGTTAGAGATTAAAAGT
>JAKSJO010000041.1 GCA_024398125.1 Bacteroidales bacterium | reverse complement strand
TCTATAGAGTGTGGCACGTCCTACAGAAAGGTAGCGTGCTGCCTGTGTAGGGGTCTGTACATCAATTGCAGCGATGTCCATTGCATTTTCGGACAGTTCTGCAACTGGATGTTCCTCGGCATACGATTCCATATACCTTTGCCTCTTCTTGCTTTTGTATGCGAGGCTTGAACAAGAGCGACTGCAGAATCTTGTTGAGATTTTCTGTGCTGTGAAGGGTTGTCCGCACCATTCACAGTTCTTTTTGAATATTAAGTGTCTCATTTATTTCGCCAAAACTGTCTCACTACGTCTCACCACGTCTCATGACGTCTCAGTGAATCAACTATCTCGTTACGTTCGGGAAACTTTTTGGGCTATGCAGTAGAAATGCAGTAAGAAACCATGTTAAAATGTCACAAAAAAGTACAAAAACCAGCAAAACCGGATACAATAAAGGAGAACCCTAACGGGCTCTCCTTCAGCACTTTAGTGTAGTTTACTTGTAAATATTTATATATCAATCACTTGCCAATGCAAAATTTTTTAAAGATGTTGCCAAGCACCTCGTCGGTGGTGATATCTCCCGTAATGGATCCAAGATGGAACAGAACGTCGCGAAGGTCGCGGGCGACGAGTTCGGTGGAGATTCCGCTGTCGAGGCCGGCGCGGACAAGTTTGAGCGCTTCCCAGGCGCTGCAGAGTGCGTTGTAGTGGCGGACGTTGGAGACCATGGTGTCGCCTGAACGGGATGCCGATACGCGGTCTTTCTGGATCTGTTCAAGCTTGTTCTTGAGGTCGTCGATTCCAAGTCCGTTCTTTGCTGAACCGTATATTATCGGAGTGCCATCCGGAATCATCTCCTTGATGATAGCTGCGGTATCTTTCAAAACAGAATCGCTGTGTTCTGAATCAGATGGGACTGAAGACAATTCAACTGCACCAGAAACAATATCAACCTTATTCACGAAGACGACAAGGTTCTGCGATCCGTTCATTCGCTCACGGATCAGTGAAAGCTGACTCCGTACATCCGACGAAGACGACTGGCAGTCCACAACGGCAATGACGATGTCTGCCTTGGCGATCTTGTCCATGCTGCGCTCGATACCCATACTTTCAACGGTATCATCAGTCTCGCGCAGGCCGGCTGTATCAATGAAACGGAAGCGGATTCCGCCGATGACAAAAGTCTCTTCTATCGAGTCGCGGGTTGTGCCGGCGATAGGGGAGACTATGGCTCTTTCCTCCTGGAGCAAGGCGTTCAGCAAAGTACTTTTGCCGGTGTTCGCGGCTCCAGCGATGCAGACAGGGACACCGTTCTTAAGGGCATTGCCGAGCCGGAAAGACTCCTTCAAACGCTTGACATGCGCACTGACTTCTTCAAGCAAGGAAGAAAGCTGCGAGCGGTCGGCGAACTCGACATCCTCCTCCGAGAAATCCAGTTCGAGTTCCATCAAAGAGGTCATGTCCAGCAGCTGGCCACGCATCTCGGCTATCTCGTTTGAAACACCTCCCTTGAGCTGATTCAACGCCAACCTGTGCGCTGAAGCATCCTCCGCAGCAATCATGTCTGCTACAGCCTCGGCCTGGGACAGGTCCATCTTGCCGTTGACAAATGCACGCTGTGTGAACTCTCCCGGTCCGGCCGGACGGGCACCATTTTCGACCAGCCTGAAAAGAATCTGCTCGACGATGTATGACGAGGCATGACAGGAGATTTCCACAGAATCTTCGCCCGTATAGGAATGCGGATTTCGGAATACGCTGACAAGTACATCATCCAATCCTTCCACTGTTCCGAAGCGGACGGAATTGGAGGCAACATCCGCCAATACTCCTTTTCTTAGCGTCACGACCTTGTCGGCAATGGCAAGGGAATCATCACCGCTTACGCGGATAATCGCTATTGCACCGGTCCCTGGAAGGGTCGCACATGCACATATGGTATCATTAACTTTCATAGCTAGTGCAAATATACAAAATGCATTTAGATATCGTCCAAACGTACTTTTCTTGGACTATTTTAACAAAGCGTGGACTCTAGTATTACTCAGCATCACGATATTTTTCCTTAATTTGCATAGATTTTTCAAAGAGTAAAAAGAGCAAAATATGTTAAATCGTTTTATAACACTGGCAGCCGTTCCACTTCTGGTATGTGCCTGCAATCAGGGAAAGAACGTGAAGATCAGTGAAACTGATTTCACAAAGATCCAGCTCGAAGACCGTTTCTGGTCTGAACGAATCGAGACCAACCGTACCGTAACGATTCCTGCGGCTCTCCATGAATGCGACGTCAACGGACGTATCAGCAACTTTGCAAAAGCTGCCGGTCTTTTCGACGGTCCTCACATGGGAGACTTTTCGTTCGACGACACCGACGTATACAAGGTTCTCGAGGGTATTTCATTCTCACTTGCCGTGAAGTACGACCAGGCCCTCGATGCCCAGGCCGACAGCATCATTGCAATCATTGCCCAGGCACAGGAGGAGGACGGATACCTCACCACCTGTGTCACCAACGAGTGCGACCGTCTCCGCGGATGGTGGGGAAATGGCCGCTGGGACAAGATCAACTCCCACGAGCTTTACAACTCCGGCCACCTCATCGAGGCAGCCGTAGCCCATTACCAGGCAACCGGCAAGACCAACTTCCTTAATGTCGCCATCAAGAACGCCGACCTCATCTGCAATGTCTTCGGACCTGAGGAGGGTCAGATCCATCGCCCATCAGGCCATCCAATCGTCGAGATGGCTCTTGCCAAGCTCTACAACGTGACAGGGGAGCAGCGCTACCTTGACCTCGCGAAGTATTTCGTAGAAGAGACAGGACGCTGCACAGACGGCCACGCTCCAAGTGCATACAGCCAGGATCACATGCCTATCCTTCAGCAGGAAGAAATCGTTGGCCACGCAGTCCGCGCCGGATATCTTTACAGCGGCGTCGCTGATGTCGCTTCTCTTACCGGCGACCATGAGTACTTCACAGCACTCGAGCGCATCTGGAACAACATGGCATCGAAGAAGATGTACATCACAGGTGGTATCGGCAGCCGTCCACAGGGCGAAGGCTTCGGTCCTGAGTATGAACTCCACAACATGGAGAACTACTGCGAGACTTGCGCATCAATAGCAAATGTATATTGGAACCACAGAATGTTCCTCGCTACCGGCGACGCAAAGTACATCGATGTGCTTGAGCGTGCGCTTTATAACGGCGTTATGGCAGGCGTCAGCCTGGACGGTTTCCACTTCTTCTACGACAACCCACTGTCTTCAATGGGCCAGCACGAGCGCGAGAAATGGTTCGGCTGTGCATGCTGCCCTGGAAACATCACCCGATTTGTGGCATCTGTGCCTAAGTACATGTATGCTACCAAGGGCCGCGACATCTTCGTCAATCTCTATATCGCTTCAACTTCAGTCGTTGATCTTGAGAACGGCTGCGTCAGCCTGAAGCAGGAAACTGCATACCCATGGGAGGGCAAGGTCCGCATCAGCGTAAATCCTAGCGTCGAAGGCAGCTTCGCACTCAAGCTCCGCATCCCTGGCTGGGCTCAGGGCAAGCCTGTTCCAACAGACCTTTACAGCTATGCAAACGACGTTGAGCGCAAATATGAGGTTCTCGTGAACGGCAAGAAGGTCAACAGCAAGCTCGTTGACGGTTATGTCAGCATCGACAAGGCATGGAAGGCCGGCGATGTAGTCGAGATCAGCCTGCCAATGAACGTCAACGTGACTGTTGCAAACGAGAAGGTCGAGGCTGACAAGGGTCTCGTCGAGCTCGAGCGCGGTCCTATCGTATACTGTCTCGAGGGCGCAGACATCGCTGACGGTCAAGTATTTGACAAGTACATCGATCCTGCACAGACTTTCTACAGCGAGTGGAAGGGCGACCTTCTCAAGGGTGTGAACGTTCTTCATGGCAAGGCAATGAAGGTTGCCGCCGACGGAAGCGAGACCGAGGTTGACATCACCGCCATCCCATATTCAACATGGCAGAACCGCGGCAAGCAGAACATGGAGGTTTGGATTGCCACCGCTCCTGAGTACACCACCGTAACTCCAGAGCCAACCATCGCTTCACGTGCTACCGCATACGAGTTCGAGAGCGAGGACAATGGGGAAGTGGTAGACTTCAGAGCAAAGGCCGAAGGCACTCCGGCGTGGGGTCTCAACGACCTCTGGGAGCCAAAGTCTTCATCGGACATCAGCAAGCCATACTTCTATTTCTGGAGAAAGACCGGTTCTACAGAGCGCGTCAGCCTCATGTTCGACAAGATGGAGACCATCAGCAGCACAGATATCTACTGGCTGGAGTTCGAGCACTACGACGGTGACTTCCGCGTTCCTGCAGAGTATTCAGTATACTATAGAAAGGGCGGTTCATGGATTCCTGTGACTACCGATTCAAAATATGAGGTCAAGAAGGACTGCTGGAATCATGTCGAGTTCCAGAAGGTTACCACAGACGGCCTCATGCTCCGCGTCAAGCTCCAGGAGGGCTTCTCGGGCGGAATCTGCGAATGGAAAGTAAACTAATTACTTATACTAACTAATTATTAATCAACAAACAAATGAAACGTACACTACAATTCTGTTTGTCCCTTCTGCTTCTTACCGTTGCTTTCCCAGCAATGGCAGGAATCGTTGTGAAGGGTACTGTAGTCGATCCGGCAGGCGAGCCAATCATTGGCGGCGGCGTTGTTGAGGTCGGCACCAGAAACGGTGTCATCACCGACTTCGATGGTACCTATACCATCACCGTCGACGGCACCAGCTCGGTTCTCCAGTTCTCATGCATCGGTTACGAGACCGTAGACGTGACTGTTGGAAACCAGACCGTTATCAATGTAACTCTCCAGGAGGCTACCTCATTCCTCCAGGAGGCAGTTGCCATCGGTTACGGTACTCAGAAGAAGGCTGATATCACCTCTTCAGTACAGAGCGTCAAGGCTGATGCCTTCAACGCAGGTGCTGTAAAGGATGCAGGTCAGCTCATCCAGGGTAAGGTTGCAGGTCTTTCCATCAACACCTCATCCGGTGACCCTAACGCAAAGTCAGCTATCTCTCTCCGTGGTACTTCTTCACTGCTCGGTACCTCTGATCCTCTCGTCCTCGTCGACGGTATCCCTGGATCACTTTCTACCGTTGCACCTGAGGATATCGAGTCTATCGACGTCCTGAAGGATGGTTCTGCTACCGCTATCTACGGTACCCGTGGTACCAACGGTGTCATCATCATCACCACCAAGAACGCAAAGCGCGACATGCCTGCTACCGTTGAGTACAGCGGCTATGTTTCTGCTTCAACCTGGCTCAAGACTCCTGACTTCCTCGACGCAGCTACCCTTACCGACCTCCGTTCACAGGGCTTCACCTTCGTAGGTGCCCGCGGCGAATTCCTCGACAGCAAGGGTAACAACGCTGAAAAGGCTACCGACTGGCTCAAGGAGATCTCACAGACCGCTATCTCTCACAACCACAATGTATCAGTGATGGGTGGTACTTCACACAACACCTACACTGCAAACATCACCTACAACAACAATGAGGGTACCATCCTCGGCACCGGCAACTCTACCATGCGTGCACGTGCAATGGTTTCTCAGTACCTCCTCAATGACATGCTCAAGATCTCCGGTGAGGTCATGGCAGATGAGAGCACCCGCAATTCACGTTTCGACGCAAGCTACGTTTATCGCCAGGCTTGCATCCACTCACCACTCGAGCCTGTTTATGACGAGAATGGCGTGTACACCAAGCGTGACATCTATTTCTATCAGAACCCTCTCTCTATCATCAACGAGCAGCTCGGTATGACCCGCAGCCGCAATGTCCGTTTCAACGGTATCGCTGAGCTCAAGCCTATCGACGCACTCACCCTCAAGGCTCTCTATGTCCGCAAGGGTCAGAGCTCAATCGGTGGCTACTACAACACCCGTCTCGACGAGTCTACCACCAAGGACGGTAGAAACGGTCAGGCAGGCCGCAACGCTTCCGACTATATCAGCAACATGTTCGAGCTTTCTGCAAGCTACGTACAGGACTTCGGCAACCACCATGTATCTGCAGTCGCTGGTTATTCTTACGAGGATCACTACAGCGAGAACTTCTCAATGAGCAACTACAATTTCCCATCAGACGCCTACACTTGGAACAACATGGGAATGGGTGACGCTCTCAAGAAGGGTCAGGCAAGCATGTCTTCATACATGCAGGAGACCAAGCTTATCGGTCTCTTCGCCCGTGCTACCTACAACTACGCAGACCGCTACCTCCTCATGCTCTCTCTCCGTCGTGATGGTTCATCAAAGTTCGGTGCAGGTCAGAAGTGGGGTAACTTCCCTGGCGTATCATTCGGTTGGCGTCTCAACAACGAGGAGTTCATGAAGGACATCAAGTGGCTCAACAACCTCAAGGTCCGCGCTGGTTTCGGTATCACCGGTATCGATGTAATGAGCCCTTATCAGTCACTTGCATCTCTCCAGTATTCTGGTTCATACCGTTACAACGGCGAGTGGATCCAGACTCTTACCGACGCTCGTAACGACAACCCACTCCTTCACTGGGAGAAGAAGTACGAGTACAACCTCGGTATCGACTTCGCAGTTCTCGACGAGAGACTCAGCGGTAGCATCGATTTCTACCAGCGTGACACCAAGGACGCTCTCTACAACTACAGCGTTCCTGTTCCACCATACCTCTATGGTTCAATCATGGCTAACGGTGCTCACATCCGCAACCGTGGTGCCGAGCTCCTCATCAACGCTGTTCCTGTTGTGAACAACGATTTCGAGTGGAACTTCTCACTTACCGGTTCATTCAACCAGAACACCCTTATGTCACTTTCTTCTGATACCTACAAGACCGATTCAGACTACTTCTACACCGGTTACATCAGCGAGCCTGTCCAGAAGAACTCTCATATCGTAAAGGTTGGCTGGCCTATTGGTCAGATCTACAACCTCAAGTCTATCGGTATCGACGAGAAGGGTAAATGGGTTGTCGAGAGACTCCGCAAGGAGGACGGCGTTCCTGTAAGCAAGTTCTATGACCTCGCTGAGAACGCTTCCGAGAACGACTATCAGGTACTTGGTAACGGTGTTCCTAGATTCAACCTCGGTTGGACCAACAACTTCCGTTACAAGAACTTCGACCTCGCAATCGCAATGCGTGGTGCGTTCGGTTTCCAGATTCTCAACATGCAGAAGCTCTTCTACGGAACTTCATACGGCAGCTTCCAGTACAACGTACTCAAGTGCGCTTACGACCTCCACGATGCAGTTGACTCACGCACCGGTGAGAAGACCGGAGCACAGGCTCGCATCTCAGACGTACAGCGTGCAGTAAGCTACTATGTAGAGAATGGTGACTACTGGAAGATTGACAACGTAACCCTCGGTTACAACCTCAAGCTTAAGAATGACTACCTCAAGAGAATCCGTGTTTACGGTACCGTTCACAACCTCGCAACCATCACTGGTTACACAGGTCTCGATCCTGAGGTTCCTTCAATCGGCTATACCGCAGGTACAGATGAGCGTGACAAGTATCCTACCATCCGTTCATACACCTTCGGTGTCAACCTTACATTCTAATTTGCCCCACGATTATGAAAAAGATATTTAGAACAATATTCGCACTTGGAGCAGCGGCTACCATGTTTACCGGCTGCTTCGATCTTGAGGAGCATGCATATTCCGAGGTAGTAAAGAAGGACTTCGCACCTACCGATCAGGATGTGGTTGCACTTCTCTCTAGCGCATATTCCGAGTTCGGTGCCTTCATGGACTGGTACGGAACTTTCGACTGTATGGAGGAGGCTGCCGACGTGGTCATCACTCCTACCCGTCCTAACGGTTGGGATGACGGTGGTGTATACAAGAGAATGCACTGGCACAAGTGGTCTGCTGAAGACCCAGGTTCTCCTGCATCACTCTATTACAACGCCTTCTCAGGAATCAACTCTGCAAACAAGGTCCTCGACCAGCTCAAGGACGGTTCACTTCCTGCAGGTGACCTTACCGAGCTCGCTATCGATGAGCTCAAGGCTGTACGTGCTACCTGGTACGCAATTCTTCTTGACTCACACGGTAACGTTCCTATCGTAACAAGTTTCTCATCTGACGAGACTCCTAAGCAGAGCTCACGTGCCCGTGTATACGAGTTCGTGACCAAGCAGCTCGAAGAGGTTATCGCCAACGGCGTTCTTTCAACCGAGAAGACCGACTATTCACGTCTCAACATGTGGGGTGCAAAGATGGCCCTCATGAGAGTATACCTCAATGCCGAGGTCTATGTTGGCAAGCCAGCTTATGACAAGGCTCTCAAGCTCGCTGAGGACATCATCGAGAACAGCCCTTACAGCCTTTCTCCTGACTACTCAGACAACTTCAAGTATGACGTTGACTCATCAAATCCTGAGATCATCTTCGGTATTCCTTACGATGAGATCTATCTTACCGGTGAGCATGTATTCGACATGGGTATGAAGTTCTATCCACCTAGCCAGGGCCGCGACCACTTTGGTTATGCAAACTCTACCTGGGGCGGAAACTGCGGTAACCCTCAGTTCATCAAGTCTTACGACCCAGAGGACAAGCGTCTTGCAAAGACCTGGCTCATCGGTCCACAGATGAAGAACGACCCAACCAACTCGAAGACCTCTTACACCGAGGACGATGTCAAGAACCAGAACATTGCTTGGTACTGCCTCAATTACCTCCCTTCAATCTCAGGTGACAGCCCAGACGGAAAGCGTTCTTTCACTCATATCGACTTCGGTTGCCGTCAGAACAAGTATCAGGTTAACCCTGGTGTTCCTAGAATGAGCCAGTGGGGCAATGACGTTTCATGGTTCCGTCTCGCAGAGGCTTACTACACCGCTGCCGAGTGTATCCTCCGCGGTCAGTCTGGCCACAAGAGCGCTGCTGACTATGTAAACGCTGTACGCAGCCGTTCAGTTGCAACCGCCCTCACCGACGCAGACCTCAAGGCTACCAAGTCAAGAGTACAGTACGGTAAGCTTACCTATGGTGACATCAACGCTGACGATATCGCCAACTATGGTGTGTTCCACAACTGGGATGACAACAACAGAGCTGCCGAGCTCATCGCATCACAGGTTGCCGAGCCTAAGGGAGCTGACAACGATCCTATCAACCTCGCAGGTATGTATGACGAGTGGGGATACGAGTTCGCACTCGAGGGTCTCCGCCGCCAGCAGATGATCCGTTTCGGTACCTTCAGCACCAGAAACTGGTACAACCATGATGCGGACGGTGATGATACCAAGGCTATCTTCCCAATCTCCAAGAGCGACCAGCTCGATAACAACAACATGGGTCAGAACCCAGGTTACGAGTCTGCAAACGGTAAGATGGCATCTGAGGTTGCAATCAGCGATCCTATTCCTGATAACATGTAATTTTTCTCAGCAAGAATATGAAAACAAGATATTACGCACTTGCGGCTCTCGCTTCTCTTGCTTTTGCAAGCTGTGCTCCGGAGTATGATACCGACAAGCTCCCTATCATCCCGGAACCAGAACCAGAGATCGTATATGAAGGTTCAGGTAACCTTTATTTTGGTGACCCTTCCAACGCAACAGCAACCAACTCAACCTACTCATGGAAGGCTGACGGTGACGTCATCTCAATCAACGTAAGCGTCGATACCGATGAGTATGCCGAGACCGGTGGCTATGAAATCGGTCATTTCAATCTTGATGCCGCTTCTATCGGTGAATTCCTTGGAGTAAGCGTATCTGACCTCAATAATGATGTATTCACCCCTATCCAGCCTGACGGAAGCGCCACATCATGGACTTCTTACGAGCCTGGTATGTGGGTCAATACCGACGGCGAGGGCTGCGGCTGGTCTGAGGGTTCACTCTACTGGCAGTGGTACATCTACTCAGGCACCTCTTATGATTATGACTATGCTTCCAACAAGGGCATGCTCATGCTCGGCGGAAACCCTTCAAACACTCCTAAGTGTGCCGGCTCGACCATCACATCAAAGGCTAAGATTACCCTTGGCGACAGAACTGTAGACTTCATCGTTACCGTCAAGTTCGAGGGTGCATACGAGGCTCCTACCGAGCCTGAGGCTAAGATGGATTACCTTACCGACGGTAACGGCTATCCTTATCAGGCTGCCGCATACGGCAATCACCAGTTCATGTGGATCATGAGCGAGGACGGCATCACCGTAAACGTAGACGCTCACATTCCTTCTATCGAGGACTGGGTTTACCTTATGATTGGTATCGATCCTGAGGCACTCACCGGCTACCTCGGCATCGACGACCTCAGCAAGCTCGCTGACTTCGACTACTTCTATCCAGTAGATGCAGAAGGCAACAAGGGCGAGAAGTGGACCACAGGCTACATCGGAAACTGGGTTACCGAGGAGGGAGCTCCTTGCACCTGGGCTGACGGTAGAGCTTACTGGTTCTTCAACTTCGGCGACAACAAGTATGAGGGTCATTACACCGACGGCCTCCTCTGCGTAGGTACCAACCCTGGCAACATCGCAGAGCTCGACGGCAAGACTGTCACCTCAAAGGCTGTCATCGGCGACAAGACCTTCACCGTTAATGTAACCTACCACGATGCACTTCCTACCTCAGGCGCAGGTGTGATCGGTGCAAACTCATACGCATGGGAACTCACCGAAGATGCCATGAACGTCAAGGCTGACATCTCACTCGCAAACATCGATGGAGATTCATGGGGTCTCCTCGGATTCCCTATCAACGCTGCATACGTGAACGAGTACTACGACATCAACCTGGATGAGCTCACAATCGAGGATTTCTATCCTGTAGACGCTGAGGGCAATCCTGGTGAGAAGTGGACCTCATACGCTCCTGGTCAGTGGTTCAAGGCTGACGGAAGCGCCGGTGCATGGGATACAGGTATCGCATTCTGGCAGTACTACAACGCTTCTACCTATGATTACGATCTTCCTAACCTCTTCTACCTTGGCAAGAACCCTGGTATCGTTGCTGAGGAGTACGAGATTGGTGCATCATACGTATCAAAGGCTAAGCTCGCTGGTCGTGACTTCATCGTCACCATCAACGTAGTTGAGTAATATTCATGGCTGCGGGGCCTGAAACCCCGCAGCTTTTTTTTAATTTTTCATCAAACTATGAAACTCCGCAGACTACTGTTTGCATTCATCAGTTCGATCATCCTTTTCGCATCATGTGAAAAGAGCGAACCTGAAATCCTCGCCGACATCACTGTCAGCAAAACCGAATTAAGCTTTGGACGCAGCGCGGTTGACGCCCAGGCCTATCTTACAATCTCGTCGACATACGCATGGAGCGCGCTCCCGAGTGCCGACTGGATCAGCCTTTCCAAGAGCAGCGGTCCCGCCAACACCGAGACCAAGGTCCTTGTCAAGGCAACAACAAACGAAAGTACTGAAGGACGTGAGTCGAAGATCGTCATCACCTCCGGAAGCAGCACAAAGGAAATCATCGTAAAACAAACCAGGGGAGTCCTGACAATGACGGCTTCCCAGATCAAGGATTACGACAAAATATACAATCCAGGAGGCTCAGATCATATCTCTCTTACCAGTGACGGAAACTGGTTCTTCGGCCGCAGCGCCCAGTCTGAGCACTTCATTGCCTTCTGGCAGAAAGAATACGGTGAGTTCGGCGAGACATCTCCGTCGAATGCATCACAAGGAAAAGTGGACATAGATGCCCTTCTCGCATGGTGCGAGGAGTGCTACAACGGATATGTCAAGACCATGAAGTTCTCCGACGAGGGACACTCCATCCTTGACAAGCACAAGATGAACATATACATCACATACCCTGCGAACTGGGCAGATCCGAGTGCTGCGGCATACGGATCCGGCGTCGAGGACCAGGTGGGCTGCCTCTGGCTCAACGCTACATGGGCAAACGACAAGTCGATCGTCGCTCATGAGGTCGGACATTCATTCCAGTACATCGTAGGATGTGACAAGATATATAACAAGGAGACCAAGGACGCAAGTTCCTATGCGTTCCGCTATGATGTTGGTCAGGGCAACGGCTTCTGGGAGCAGTGCGCCCAGTGGATGGCTTTCATGATGTGTCCTGGTGAAACCTTCACAACATGGGAATTCCCTGGATATTGCAACGCTGTCAACAAGCACCAGCTGCATGAGGACAACCGCTACAGCAACTACTTCATCCATCATTACATGACCGACATGTATGGAATCGATGCCGTAGCCGAAATCTGGAAGAATGCACGTCGTCCAAAGGATGCTCTCGAGGTCTACATGGACATTCATGACCTTTCCATCGAGGAGTTCAATGCCCAGATGTATGAATATGCAGCCAAGGTCGCAACATGGGACTTCGACGGACTTCGCGAGACCGGAATCAAGTATATCAACAAGATCAGGCACAAGCTCTCGAAGGGCGAGGACGGCAGCTATACAGTCGATCCTTCTTGCTGTCCGGAAGCGACAGGATTCAATGTCATCAGAGTCCAGAATTACAGGAAGGGAAGCACCATCACCCTCGACCTTGAAGGCGTTCCAAACGCACCTGGCTTCAACAAGTCAGGAACAGCCACCGACGGCGGCTGGACAGTTGGTTTCGTGGCTCTGTCAGCAGACAACTCGACAAGGTATTACAGCCCTAGTGCAATTGCAACTGCCGAGTCCGATTACAAGACTACCGTCAGCTGGACCATCCCTGAGGATACCAACAGACTCTGGGCTATCGTATCGGCGACACCTGTCAAGTACATCAGCCATAAATGGGACGAAAACAACAGCAACGACAGGCATTGGCCATACAAGATCAAGGTGGATGGCGGAACGCCTGTGAACACTTCTACCGGAAACTAGAATAATTCATTTTCAATCCAAATTATCGGGCGGAAATGACATTATTTTGACTACTAATCATTAAATTTGAAAGATATTTGAATAGATATTCAAAAACCAACAAAATATAACTGAAATGAGAAACGCAATCCTCAATTACCCTCTTCCGGCTAACGAGCCTGTGAAGGCTTATCTTCCAGGTTCGCCAGAGAGAATCGCTCTCGATGCAGAGCTCAAGCGTCAGCATGACACCGTAGTGGAGATTCCGCTCATCATCGGCGGCAAGGAGATCTACACCGGCAACATCAAGACCGTTGTATGCCCTCACGACCACAAGCATGTACTTGCAAAGTATCATGTAGCAGGCGAGAAGGAGATCAAGATGGCCATCGACGCAGCAATGGAGGCTCGCAAGGTATGGGCCAACACCGACTGGACCACCCGCGCTGCCATCATCATGAAGTGCGCCGAGCTCCTCGCAACCAAGTACCGTCCTATCATGAACGCTGCCACCATGCTCGGCCAGAGCAAGAACATCTATCAGGCAGAGATCGACTCAGCATGTGAGACCATCGACTTCTTCCGTTACAATGTTCATTACGCTTCAAAGCTCTACGCTATCCAGCCTAAGAACGGAAACGGCGTCATCGACAGCACCGAGTATCGTCCTCTCGAGGGTTTCGTTCTCGCAGTTGCTCCTTTCAACTTCACCTCTATCGCATGTAACCTTAACATGACTCCGGTGCTCATGGGTAACACCACCATCTGGAAGCCATCTACAACCGCTACCCTCAGCAACTACTATCTCATGAAGATGTTCGAGGAAGCTGGTCTCCCTGCAGGTGTAGTTAACTTCGTACCTAGCCGCGGTGCCGAGATCGGCAAGATCTGCTGCGAAAGCAAGCACCTCGCAGGTATCCACTTCACCGGTTCTACCAAGACCTTCCAGAGCCTCTGGAAGTCAGTAGGCGAGAACATCGCAAACTATGTTTCATACCCTCGTCTCGTAGGTGAGACCGGCGGTAAGGACTATATCTTCGTACACCCTAGCTCAGACGTAGCTGCTGTTGCTCACGCAGCATTCACCGGCGCATACGAGTTCCAGGGCCAGAAGTGTTCAGCTGCTTCACGTATGTACTGCCCTAAGAGCCTCTGGCCAGCAGTGCTCGAGAAGATGAAGCAGTTTGCTTCTGAGGTCAAGATGGGTGACGTGATGGATTCAGAGAACTTCATCAATGCTGTCATCGATGAGGCTTCATTCGACAACATCGTTTCATACATCGAGTACGCAAAGAACTCTCCTGACGCTGAGATCGTGATGGGTGGCAAGTGCGACAAGACCGTCGGCTACTTCGTTGAGCCTACCGTCATCGAGACCACCGATCCTCACTTCAAGAGCATGGAAGAGGAAATCTTCGGACCTGTCCTCACCGTTTATCCATACGACGATGACAAGGTTTACGAGACCGTTGACCTCCTTGACAAGACCTCTCCTTACGGACTTACCGGTTCAGTATTCGGAAAGGACCGTCTCGAGGTAGAGAAGATCGCCGACCTCCTTACCTACACCGCAGGTAACTTCTACATCAACGACCGTCCTACCGGAGCTGTCGTAGGTATGCAGCCATTCGGCGGAAGCCGTGCTTCAGGTACCAACGACAAGGCAGGTGGTGAGTTCAACCTCATCCGCTGGGT
>JAKSJO010000040.1 GCA_024398125.1 Bacteroidales bacterium | reverse complement strand
GTCAGAGCGCAGGTGGCGGTTCAGGCTAGACCCTTTGCGAGTCTCCTCGCGCACGCGGCCGCTGCCACAACGCTATCCCCCAGTCTGCAGGCGGTATCACCGTTCCTAATCAGGGCGGCATGGGCATGGGCTCACGTCGTGGCGGCATGATGGGCTTCCCTGGTATGGGTGGCGCTCCAGCTGAGAAGAAGCTTGCTGCATACAAGGCTCCTACCGCACCAGAAGGCCTTACTCCACTCCAGCGTGCTGAGTTCAACACCAAGGTTGTCATGGATTGGGCAGGTTACAACACCCTCGCAAAGATGCGTGCTGCTGATACCGAGGTTATGCATACCGTTGGTACCATCTACAACAACGCTACCGGCAACTTCGGAAGCATCTCAGGTTCACCACTCGTAGACGGTTATGTTTCTCTCGAGAGCTTCGATGCAGCTGCACTCGACGGCACCCTCGCAGACGTTCCTTACATGATCGGTTACACCCTCAACGATATGGGCGACATGTCAGAAGGCATCGCTGCATTCTGTAAGAACCGCCAGGAGAAGGGCAACAAGGCTTACGCTTACGAGTTCGCACGTCCACTCCCAGATGACGGCTCACATCCAGAGGTTACCGCTCGTCTCAAGGGCGCATTCCACTCATCAGAGCTTTGGTTCGTCTTCAAGTCTCTCGAGCACTGCTGGCGTCCTTGGACCCAGGGTGACTGGGATCTTTCAGAGAAGATGCTTACCGCTTGGACCAACTTCGCAAAGTACAGCGATCCTAACGGCGCTAACGGCGGCGAGTGGACCCCTCTCACCGAGGAGAAGCCTGACTTCATGCTCTTCATGCTCGACCAGAACGACGCTGAGGCTTCACAGATGGGTAGCCCTATCACTGGCGAGAACTTCCCTTGGGCTAACGCTTCAAAGTAATCTATCTTCAAGATTATACAACGAGGAGGCTGACCAAAAAGTATTGGCCAGCCTCTTTTTTTCCGTTTTTGTTCGAGGTGGAAGTCAACCTTGTCTTCAAATATTGAAATCTCAGAGACTTATTCTGACTTTTTAGTCAGCCTCCTTTCATTTTATGTAGCTAGAAGGCGATTCCCGTAGATGACTTGATCTCGTTCATGACGAAGGCTGACTGGACGCTGCCGAGGGAACTGATGCTTCCGAGCACATTGATGAGGAATTCGTTGTAGTACCTCATGTCCGGTGCATGAATCTTCAGCAGGTAGTCAAACTCCCCGGAGACATTGTAGCATTCCGTCACCTGGGGAATGGCCTTGATACGTGTCGTGAAATCGTTGGCGATGTCCTTACCCATCTGGCGGAGCTTGACGCTGCAGAATACAACAAAGCCCTGGTTCAGTTTCTCCGCATCGAGGATTGCGACGTATTTCTTTATATAGCCCTCCTTTTCGAGACGCTTGAAGCGCTCGAACACAGGAGTGGTCGAAAGGTTCACCTTGGCAGCGAGCTCCTTTGTCGTTATTCTCGCATTATCCTGCAGGATTCTTAGTATTTCAATGTCGATACTGTCGAGTTTCTCTATCATGATTCTAGGGTTTGAATCCTTATGTGGAAAAATATTCTATCAAAGACGGGGCTATAAAGCAAAATCAGACTTTTCATCCAGTTAACAATACAAATATAGATACTTTTTCTTATCTTTCATCCGTATTTGTACTTTCGTTCTACTGAGCATACCTTTGCAAAGAACAAAACAACAAAGGTTCACAATCAAATCAGGAATATTAACGAAAAAACAAATAGCTATGAGCAAGAATCTCCACATCGAAACCCTCGCCCTCCATGTAGGTCAGGAAACTCCGGATCCAGCAACCGACGCACGCGCAGTTCCTATCTACCAGACCACATCATACGTGTTCAGGAACAGTCAGCATGCCGCCGACCGCTTCGGTCTCCGCGACGCAGGCAACATCTACGGACGACTCACCAACTCTACCCAGGGCGTATTCGAGGACAGAATCGCAGCACTCGAAGGTGGCGTTGCAGGTCTCGCTGTCGCTTCAGGCGCAGCCGCTGTAACCTACGCAATCCAGAACGTGGCACAGGCAGGCGACCATGTTGTCGCAGCCGACAACCTCTATGGCGGATCATTCAACCTGATCACCCATACCCTCGCATCGCAGGGCATCAGCAATACCATTGTCACCATAAACGATATCGAGGCTCTCGAGGCAGCTATCCAGCCCAACACCAAGGTAATCTACGCCGAGACTTTCGGAAACCCTAACTCAGACGTAACCAACCTTGACGCAATATCTGAAGTAGCACATCGCCATGGTATCCTCTTCATCGTGGACAACACCTTCGGCACCCCTTGCCTCATCCGTCCTATCGAGCATGGAGCTGACGTAGTGGTACATTCCGCTACCAAGTTCATCGGCGGACATGGAAGTTCTCTCGGAGGCGTAATCGTAGATGGTGGCAATTTCGACTTCAAGGCAAACGCAGACCGCTACCCTAGCATTGCAAAGCCAGATCCATCATATCATGGAGCAGTATTCGCTGACGTGGCAGGTCCTGCAGCATTCGTAACCCGCATCCGCGCCGTCATCCTTCGCGACACCGGTGCATGTATCTCTCCATTCAATGCATGGATCCTTCTCCAGGGCGTAGAATCACTTCCACTGAGAATCGAGCGTCACGTTGAGAATGCACTCAAGGTCGTTGATTTCCTCAGCAAGCATCCGAAGGTCAGCAAGGTCAACCATCCTTCACTCCCTGATCATCCGGATCACGCCCTCTACAACAAGTATTTCCCTAACGGAGCCGGCAGCATCTTCACATTCGAGATCAAGGGCGGCGAAAAGGAAGCATGGGCATTCATCGACTCACTCAAGATTTTCTCGCTTCTCGCAAATGTTGCCGACGTGAAGTCTCTCGTGATACATCCTTACACCACGACCCACTCACAGATGACTCCGGAGGAACTCGAAAGCCAGCACATCACTCCTTCAACAGTCCGTCTCAGCATCGGCGTGGAGCACATTGACGACATCCTCGCAGACCTCGAGCAGGCATTTGAAAACGTATAACAACCCAAAGACAACCGTAGAATGTCAAAGATTGCAAACAAACTTACAGAGCTCGTTGGCGCCACACCGCTGGTACAGCTCAACGCATACAGCGAAAAAGCCGGACTCGCTACCCCGATCACCGCAAAGGTGGAGTTCTTCAACCCAGGCGGCAGCGTCAAGGACCGCGTAGCGCTGAACATGGTCGAACGTGCCGAGGCCGACGGCCTCCTGAGGCCAGGAGCGACCATCATAGAGCCTACTTCCGGCAACACAGGTGTAGGACTGGCGCTCGTCAGCGCAGTGAAAGGATATCATCTTATCCTGACCATGCCTGAGACCATGAGCATCGAGCGAAGAAAGCTTGTTGCGGCATACGGAGCCGAGGTTGTACTGACCCCTGGAGCACAGGGGATGTCAGGTGCCATCGCAAAGGCTGAGGAGCTTCGCGATTCCATCGAGGGCAGCATCATCCTCCAGCAGTTCGAGAACCCGAACAATCCTGCAGCGCACTATGCTACAACAGCCGAGGAGCTGTGGCGCGACACAGACGGCCATATCGACGTATTCGTAGCAGGAGCCGGCACAGGCGGAACCGTCAGCGGCGTCGGCAAGCGTCTCAAGGAGCTCAACCCGAACGTGTACATCGTTGCAGTCGAGCCTGAGACAAGCGCAGTACTCAGCGGAGAGCCTGCCGGACCGCACAAGATCCAGGGAATCGGTGCCGGATTCGTGCCTAAGACATTCAACCGTGAAGTCGTTGATGAAATAATAAAGTGTCCGAATGACGCGGCAATCCTTACCAGCAGGAATCTGGCGCTCACGGAAGGACTTCTCGTCGGAATATCATCGGGAGCATCTGCTTACGGAGCATCTGTCATAGCAAATCGTCCTGAGTTCTTGGGGAAACGTATAGTTGCACTGCTCCCTGATACCGGCGAAAGATATCTCTCGACTGTCCTCTACGACACTGAGAATTATCCACTCTAAAACTTGAATATTATTTAAAAGACGCAGCAACATTTTCACATGTTGTTGCGTCTTTTTTTATTCCGATGGGAAAAGGATACGGAGAATGAATGTCTTGATGGCCGCTGCCGATTCCGGACCGAGATTGCCGTGAGGGGCTCTGTCATTGAGGATGAGTTCAGCCTCGACGCCGGCATCATAGAGTGCCTGATACATCTTGATGGCCTGTGCCGAAGGGACTCTCATATCCCTCTGGCCATTGATGATAAGGATTGGCGGGTCGTCAGGAGTTACATGGAATACTGGGCTGCCGGCCTTCACGAGGGCATACTGTTCTGGGAACTTCCCTGGATTTGCCGTGACTGTTCCGAGGTTGCACTCGTCCGTGGTGAGACCGAAAAGCTGAGAACGGCTTGAGTTCGGAGCCTCGACCAGCTCATAGACTTGAGCATCCGTGCGGCCAAGGTCTGGACGTGCATAAAGGTCAGAAGCGAGGGTGAGAAAGTCTGTCATGCCATAGCAGTCCACACAGCCGATGACGTTGCTGTCTATGTCAGTATTGCCTCCGACAGTGCCTTCCAAAGCCTCTTCGCCGTTGGACACAGCCACCAGGAGAGCCATCTGGGATCCGGCAGACTCGCCCATGGTCATGATTCTGGCTGGATCGATGCCGTAGGTATCGGCATTGGCCTTGAGGTAGCGGATGGCAGCCTTGACATCATGGATCTGGGCAGGGAAAATCGCCTCGTTGGAGAAGCGGTAGGTGGCAGCAGCGACGGTGACGCCGCAGTCACGAAGAGACATGAGCGCCCTGATCTGTTCACCGTTGGATGCCTCCAGATCATTGTCGCCAGAGACCCATGCTCCACCATGGACAAAGAGAACCACCGGCTGGGGATCCTCGCCGACACCCTTCCATATATTGATGTTGAGGGCCTTTGTGCCGCCGCTGACGGTCGGAGCCTCTGCGAATACGACATTTCTGTATACATCCGGAGCCGATACGGTCTCCTGTGGCTGTCCGCATGAAATCAGCATTGCCGCCGACATTATCGCGATCATTATTCCGTTCGTTTTCATATACTGTACATTTGAGATTCATTTTCAATACGGGACGCCGAGCCTATTCCAGAGGCGGGATGCCCTGGACGCGGAGCAGCTTTGATGCCTCAAGAAGCATGTCGGTGAAAATCCTGGCGCTTTTCTTCTGGGTGACACCCTTAAGCTGATGTACGCTGCCGTTCAGCAGATCCTTCACGCCGCTGAGAGGGATGGCCTTAAGGTCCGGCGCTGAATAGACAGGGAAAGCCGACATGATGGAAATCATATTGGTGCTCCTCACAAGGTCGAATATCATGTCCGGCTCGGTCAGTTCAACCCTGACGTTCAATCCTCTCATGTCAACGCCTACAAAGTCTCCGTATGTCCACCTGTCCCTGTTTCCAGACCTCATGAGAACGATATCCATATGTTTCAGGTCGTCAAGCGACAGAATGCTTCGACTGGCCAATGGATGGTCTTTACGCACGACGACGCTGAGTCTGGAGGAGCCGAGGAAGATGGAATCGACGCCTGCGCGCGGGGTCGCAGGGTCCATGGAGAGCAGCAGGTCCAGCCTGTGCTGGAGAAGCATATCGAACAAATCCGGCGCGGACATGCTGTAGACGTTCAGCTTGACGGTCGGATGTTCCTTCATGAAGCGTTTCATGACCTTCAGTATGGAGTAGCGGAAGGAATATGTCACACCGATGTCCAGCGTGCCGGAAACGACTCCGCGCATTTCTTCCAAGGCTTCCTTGCAGCTGTTTGCCGAGCGTATGGTCTCCTTGGCCAGCGGCAGAAGATTGCTTCCGGCCTCGGTGAGCGTCACATGATGGGAGGTCCGGGCAAAAAGAGGGGTGCCCAGTTCATCTTCCATCTGTCGGATCTGCTGCGACAGCGTGCCTTGCGTGATGAAGAGGTTCTTGGCCGCTTCAGAGAAATTCAGCACGTCAGCCACTTCGACAAAATATCTTAACTGTCTTAGCTCCATAGACTGAACCGCCTTGGTTTAGTGCAAATTTAAGAAGCTGTCGTTGAATAATCAATAAAAAGAGACGGCTATCGGACAGCCGCCTCTTCCTTTCAGTACTCCTGTTTCACCATTATAAGACGATTCGTATTGTATCCCCTTGCCTTCGCTTCATCCAGAATTGAATTCAGAATGCTCAAAGGCATGTCTGGAGTTCTTGAGAGCACCCATAGATACTTCTTCGAACGTGAACCAACCAGAGCATAGTCGTAGTTCGATGTGAGCATCAGAACCCTGTAGTCAGAATAGAAAGGACCAAAAAAGGAGACTCTGAGAAGACCCGGGGTATCTGTTGTCTTGGCCTTGCCTTCGGAAATCTTACGTTCACCATTTTTGTATCCTGAGTTCACGACCCTAACCTTTCCATCCGGCCTCATGCTGTACTTGGCCGTCGCGAACTGGAGTCCTTTCTCGAAACTATGATCGAACCTTGCAATCTCATACCATGTGCCCATGTATCTAGGGAGGTCCAGATAAGGGACTGTCGAATTGTCAAAAGAGGCTAGCATAGAGGTAAGCAGAAGAGCCATCAGGCTCAGTGAAGAAAGAACAAGTTTCATAAGCAATGTGGATTGTAGACGTCCGATTTCCACAATCCATGGACATTGCAGTACTCAAAAACGGCCTCTGGCCTGTCTTCCTTGCAGATTGAGAAAGAGACGGCTGCCGGCATCTCATGTCTGAGATATTTCAGCTGGATTCCACTCTCAGTCTGGAGCATAATGAATCTGATGAGGTGCTGAGGGAGCATCGGGTGAGGAACCGATCCAACCTTGACGTCGACTTTCTGACAACCATCAAATTCAGTAACCGGCACGTGCTTCTCAGCCATATCCGCGTCTGACGTCTTAGGGACCATAAGCTCCATCGTTTTCCCGCAGCAGACAAGGTCTGTGCCCCGGTCAACGACCTTCATCACAATATTGCCGCAAACAGGGCAATGATAAAACAGTGTTTTCATAGGCTTTGGTTTATGGATATATATTTGCAGCGAGCCGAGTTGTCACCTCGACCCGATGCAAAAGTAGACAGACTAAATTCCTTTGAACCATAAGATCATAAGTTTTTTTCGCTAGCTGCCATTGATGGTTTCAATAGATTTGCTCTTCTCATGTTTGCGTTATTCGCGCATAAGTGATACCTTTGATACTCATACGAATTCATCTTTCCAATCATGAAAAAGCTTATCACCGCTGTCCTTGCCCTTGCCATGGTGGCTTGCGGCCAGAAAAACATTCCTCTTGACCCTGAAGTAGAGGTGGGTCCTTACACCATCACCAACATTTCTTCCGGCATCTATCACATCCAGGACTACAACACTGCCAATCCGGCAGGCGAAGAGTTCGATGCCGAAGGCAACAAGACCCATTTCAACAACTGCTCGGACATGTATCTTCTGGTCGGAAAGACCGACGCCCTCCTGGTGGACCTCTCCAACAGGATCAGATGGGCAGAAAACGCAGAGGAGTCCCTCCGCAGCATAGTATCCGACAGGATCAGCGACAAGCCACTTACCATCACCTTCACACACAATCATGGCGACCATACCGGCATGATGCCCGCTTATGTCAATGATCCCGACGTGAAGTTCGCTCTTCCACGCAAGGATTTCGAGATGCTTGTCAGCAGGTTCCCTGGAATCAAGTATGAGATGTATGACGATGGAAAGAAATTCGACCTCGGCGGAATCAGCGTAACCTCGGTCGAGGTTCCCGGACATACCGCAGGCTCGATGGTATTCTTTATCGATGGCCTCAACCTCATGCTTTCAGGCGATGCCATCGGCTCCGGCCACGGCGTATGGCTTTATGACATCGACACCTTCAAGAACTATCTGGGCGGCTTCGAGAACCTAATGGCCTATATCAACGACAAGGCCAACAATATCGACAAAGATGCCCTCAGACTCTACGGCGGACATTACTGGCAGAAGGACTGGTTCCCTGAGCTTGGCGACGACACATTCGGAATGCAGTACATCTATGACATGCAGGAGCTCATCAAGCAGGTTATAGACGGCACCGCCAAGACCGAGCCTTCAGGACTCGACCACCGCACCATCGACACCTACTTCCGCAACGGTCAGGCCATAATCGCCTGGAATGCCGCATTCGCCGAGCAGTACCGCGCAGAGAAGTAGAAGATCGCCGGTCAATAATTAATCCCAGTCTTACGAAAAGGACTGGGATTTTTTTCTAGAAGAAGCACAATCAAACATCACTGCGTATGCCCTGGTTGTCATCCACTACGAGTATCTTTCCGCGTTTCATGAACTATACGATATTATCATTGAGAAGAAATGCCATATACCATGGAATCGTAAGAGTCTTGTCACTTCTTCCTACATTATAATCTCCAAACTTTATTGCATTGAATACATGGTACTTTTCCGGGTGTCCGAGAACGGTCTTCATAGATTTGGCATTGCCACTCCTTGCCTTGCATTCAACTGGCACACATTCATTCTTGTAGCGGATAAGGAAATCCAGTTCCACACCGGTATCCTTATGATAATAGTACAGCTTGCGCCCCATCTTCCCAAAGATGTCTGCTGCGAGGTTTTCAAATATCGCACCCTTGTATCCCATGAGGTTACCTTCCAGTATGCTTGACTGTGTACCTTCTTCGAGCATGGATATCAGGAGGCCTATGTCAGCCATGTATACCTTGAACTCAGACTGTATCTTGTTTCCGTCCAAAGGAAGTTCTGTTATATCAGTGTTGTAACATCTGCGGATTATGCCGGCATCCTCAATCCATTGAAGGCTTCCTTCATAATCACGTCCCCTTCCACCCTTGCGAACGGCCGAGTATTGGAATTTCTTATATTCACGGGCCAATTGGCCGGGGATGGATTCAAAACATTCGCGAATACGAGACTTGTCAGCGGCAGGGGCATATTTGACCATGTCGGCCTTGTACTCGTCAATAATCCGTCTCTGCACAGAGAGCACTTTGCCAATCTGCTTTGTCTCGAGAAATGTCTGGATTACTTCAGGCATTCCACCCACAATCACATACTGGTTGAGAAGTTCCCTAAAGCGGTTATGAATGGCTTCGTCTACAGGTTTTTCTCCATCAAAGCATTCCTTTAGATAATCTATATGAACATCCTTGATTCCGTTAGCCCACAGCCATTCCTCGAAATCAAATGGATACATGTCCACGATTTCCTCAAAGCCGACCGGTATCGAACTTTCCTCTTCCTCCTTCTTCTCTTCCGGAGTCTCGTAGCCATTCACACCAAGAAGCGATCCCGTGCACATGACCTCATATCTACCGTCAAGATAGAAATACTTGAGTGAACCTCTGGCCTTCGGGCAGTCCTGTATCTCATCAAAGACAAAGCATGTGTTACCGGGTTCAATCTCTGCCGTAGGTATCGCAGCTGTGAGTCTCATGATTATCGAATCCACTTCAAGATTCGGCGTAAAGAACTTCTTGTAATCAGGATGTTCCCTGAAGTCAAGATACACCACATTCTTGAAGGTTTTCTCAGCAAACGCGAGTACGCTGCTTGTCTTACCACATTGACGTACTCCTTTCACCACAAGAGGCTTGTGCTTTGGAGTGCCGAGCCATTCACTTAACTTTTTCTCAATCTTGCGCCTATACATATTATCCACGTTTTCCTACCGAGATTTGCTTATTTCAAACACATTTTCCCGGCGACTTTCGGCGTAAAGATACACTTTTTCCCGAATTCCATGGATGACGTTAGGAACTATTCTATAGCTCAGCGCCTTATTTTACAAAATCGCCGCAGTTTAAATGCCTTATTTTGCAAAAAACTTGATATTAAGCTATTCTTATGGCATCACTCATTCCGTTTCTTGGCCTGCGCAGAGATGATGGCTATCAGTGAGTGATATAGCCATGTCTAATCAGGTCATCTCTTGATTCTATCGGGAATGTATAGCCGTCACGCAACAAGAAAAGGTCATCAGAGACCTGAATGATAGCTTCGTAAAGATGGTCGGACACAATTATGCCCTTGTGCGCCTTTTCTTCAAGTATCAGTTTTTGCATTTTCTCAACATGGATAGGTGCTATGTTGGAAAATGGTTCATCCAGGATGCAGAAGTCTGCAGGAGACTTTATGATGAGGTACATTTCAACGACCCGGGCCTCACCGCCGGACAGATCTCGGAATTGTTTCCTTTGGAAGGGATGGAACTTTTGATCGAATCCCACCAGGCCGTCATAATCAACACCATATAGTTTGAATGCTTCATCAAGAGTCATTTTGGGCGGCATGAACAGACTCTGAGGCAAGAATTTCACCCTGTTTCCAATGTGACCATAATCGGTATCAGGCTCATCGTTGAATCTGATAAAGAGATTCTGTGGCTTTATGCCGCCCATTATGCATTTGAACAGGCATGACTTGCCTGATCCATTCCGTCCAAGGACGCCCGTCACCTTGCCTGTTTCTGATGTGATGAATGCACTTTGGAGGACGGCGAACTTGCCAAACTCCAGGTGCACACTGTCAACGAGCAATCTGTTTACCCTATCTGATGACATAACCCATGCTGATTGAAAGCGTCAGAAGCAACAGGAAGCAAATAAACTCCACAACAAAAGGAGTTGCATAGTACTCTGTCCTGCTGACCCCAAGATTCAGGTAGAAATATATGGCATGCCTATCCTGAAGAGACTTGAATAGATACCAGATGATGGGAATGACAAGCAACTTCATGATTATACATGTCGGGCCGCTCATCGGTTTGAAGAAACACAGCACAGCTGCTGCAAGGGAATATATTGCTGAAACCATATAGATTCCTCGGGCATATTGTGCCGATAATCGTATTTTCTGGAAAATGGTCATTCAAAATCACTCATTCTTTAGGGTTTCAACTGGGTTTACGTTCATCATGCGTAAGGCAAAAAAGGATATCGACACAAGCACGGCCAACATGACGACCGCAACAGCAAAAATGTAGATTGACAATGAATTGTCCATACGGACAAGATATTGCTCCAGCCAATGATCGGCATAGCGGTACGCGAACGGTACGGCTAACAGAGCTCCGATCAGCACAGGAATGGCGAATGAGCGGACTGTGTCGAAGAAAACAGACTCACGGGAGCAACCGAATATCCTGCGGATAGATGTATCCTTGCTCCTGACCAGAGACCAGTATGATCCAAGGGCAACTATTCCAAGAACAGTCAATAGAATAGCCAGGCTTCCGAAAACGAGAAGGATACCGAAGTATTTACGTTCTTTCTGGTAATACTCAGCGACTTTTTGGCCAAGAGTAGATATGTCCACCGACAGGCCTCTGTCCTCGAACAACTGTCGGATATGCTCAATCGCTTCTTTTTCATTGCCTTGCACTTTGATGATCATTTCCCCGTAGCTCAGGTCATCTTCGACCAGATACCCCATTATGTAGTCACTCTGAGTCTTTTCATTGACATCTCCATATGTAATATCGTCAATAATGCCGGCAACTACAACCTGACGCCCATCATAATCAGAAACAGGCAAGGAGTCTGTTGCTGAAAGGAAGCTCTCCCAAGATGATTTCTGGACATATAACCGGAGATCGCCTTCATCCTTTCCATGGAAGGTTTCCAGGATCTTTATTCCGAGCATATCGAACACTGCCTGAGTACTTCTCATTCCCGTCACAGAAAACACGTCATCACGGAACGGAATAAATTTATCACCGTAACTTCCAAAATCTTTAGAACCGCTTCCTTTCACCAAGGGAAACATAGAGATCCCTGCTGCGGGATCGCTAAGAGCATAACCCACAGATTCCACGCCCGGTAGTGACTCGATTTCATTTATGGACACCGGTGGTTCTGCGTCTGCATGATATGGAATAACACGTTTTGCCACGACGACGCCATCTGTCTTGTAACCACGAGGAGCGTGTATCATTTGTTCAGTCTGAAGGAGAACCACAGCACAGACAGCGATGATTGCGGAGCAAACAAAGCCCTGCATCGCAATTACCATCTTTCCGAAGAGGGCCTTGTCATTCTTCCTGGTTTCGCCTTTGATCACAGCTATAGGTCTATGCCTGGAGCTGGCGAATGACGGTGCAATGCCAGCCACGAAACCGATCGCCACGAAAGAAGCCAGCATCAATATCCAGTCATTCACTGTCGACATTGGCTTGAACTCAAGATCAAGGAGGTCTGACACCGTCTGACAGGAGGCAAGAGCTAAGGCCGTGCCAACCACGAAAGAAAGGCCAAGGAGCAAGTAGGATTCAGCAAAGCACCTTACTGTAACGCCTTCCCGGCTGGTTCCAAGAAGTCTTCGGGTAGCCATCTCCTTAAGTCTGAAACGAGAAAAGGCAATCGTGAGCATAATATAGTTCAGTACCGCAAAAATGAGGAGGATGACACATGTAAGAAGGAATATCTTGAATGTGTCATAGTCAGAGAGATTGTCAAATTGTTGACTTTCATAATCGCCGTAAAGACTGTGATGCAATTTTCCGAATGGTTCAAGATGAAATGGCCCGATGGTGGTCTCAAATCCCGGAAGATACACCTTCTTGAGATTGAAAAAATCCGCCTTTGCCTGTTTCAGGTCAGCCCCCTCCTTCATCAGCACAAATTTATAATGGCCTTTACCTATTCCATATTCATCCAACCTGGCGTCATAATCTTCATCCCTGAAGATGACGTCAGTGTAAGGGATTATCGTTTTCCCTGGCTTCCTGAATACGCCACATATCTGATAGTTTTTCGAAATGGATGAGTAACTTCCTCTGGCCCCTTCAGAAATAACAATGCTTTCTCCCACCGGGTCCTTGTCGCCGAACATGCGTGCCGCAAAGTCCTCGGAAATCATGATGCTGTTCATGTTTTCAGCCAGCGGTCTGAAGCTACCTTGCAGGGTTATGCTAGGAAATACATCGTAATAATCCTGACTCACCAGAAGGGCCTGTATTTCTTCTTTTTCCCCGGCATATGTCTCAGCAGTCATGGGACCGAATGTGCCAGCGGTTTTCATAACAGAAACCACCTTCTCTACAGAACTGATCTGCATTATGGCATCAAGAACAGCGTCTTCGCCCTCCAATCTATAGAACAACTTATTATTTGGGGACTCTTGGTCATCGTACCAGAGCATGAACAGACGGCTGTTCTTGCTTGTATTTCTGTCGCATCTGTTATCCTCCATGACGAAGGAGCCTACCAGGATAACGAATGCAAGCGCCACGCCGAGGCCAATGACCTCAGCCAAAGCATAAAGCTTATGTTTCGAAAGGAATCGGAAAAATGATTTCATGGTTCAGCATTTAAAGTTCATTCTTCACATCCGATACAATCTTACCATCGAACAAATCAATTGTCCTCTGGGCCATTGCAGCATCCTTCTGGGAGTGGGTCACCATAACGATGGTAGCACCTTCGTTATTGAGTTCCTGGAGGAGTTCCATAACCTCCTTGCCGTTCTTCGAGTCGAGGTTACCTGTAGGCTCATCGGCCAGGATCAGCTTAGGATTGGCCACACACGCACGGGCGATTGCCACACGCTGCTGCTGACCGCCGGAGAGCTGCTGAGGGAAATGATTCGCACGGTGGCTGATGTTCATGCGCTTCATCATCTCTGTCACGCGAGCCTTGCGCTCAGAAGACGGAATGTCAAGATAACGCAGCGGCAGCTCAATGTTCTCATACACGCTGAGCTCATCAATCAGGTTGAAACTCTGGAAGATGAATCCGATGTTGCCCTTGCGGAACTTGGTGCGGTCCTTCTCCTTGAGATTCGCCACTTCCGTCTCTCCGAACTGGTAAGATCCTTCGGTAGGATTGTCGAGAAGGCCGAGGATGTTCAGAAGGGTTGACTTGCCGCATCCTGAAGGGCCCATGATGGCCACGAACTCGCCGTCCTTGATTTCGAATGATACACCATTGAGAGCTGTAGTCTCGATTTCTTCGGTCCTGAAGACCTTGCTGAGGTTTGATACTTTGATCATGATATTGTTGTCTACTGCAAAATTAATACTTCATTGTCACCAAAGCTGTCATAGCCTGAGGTAATGACCTTCTCGCCTGGTTCCAGGCCCTCGAGGACCTCATAGTACTGAGGGTTCTGACGGCCGATGCGGATCTCGCGCTTCATAGCTTTGCTGCCGTCCTTGCTCACCACATATATCCACTTACCGCCTGTCTTCTGGAAGAAACTGCCGCGAGGGATGAGTACAGCGCCTTCAGGTGAGCCGAGCTGTAGATTGAGGTAATAGGTCTGGCCGCTGCGGATGTTCTCGGGCACCTCGCCCTCAAACTTGAAGTCCGCCTTGAACTTGCCGTCACGCACCTCTGGATATACCTTGCGCAGCGATGCGTTGAAGGTCGCATTCTGCCTTTCGAAAGTAGCTGCGAGGCCCGGAGTCACGCGGTCGATGTAATGCTCGTCAATCTGCGCCTCGATCTTGTAGCTGCTCATGTCGCTGATTTGGCCGATCTTGGTGCCTGCACCTATGTTCTCACCGAGCACAGCGTCAAGGATGCCGAGCTGGCCGTCGATAGGAGCTTTGATGGTGAGATTGTCCTTGCGCTTGCGTATCATGCGCATATTGATCTGCATGTTCTCCAGACTCTCACGCATCCTCTCCACCTGAGTGCTGCGGAAAAGGCTGTCCTGAACCTCCTTGTCAAGGATGATCTGCAGCTTCTCCATCGCCAGGTCATAATCCTCCTTCGCCTTCAGGTACTCCTCACGGGCGATGAGTTTCTCATCATACAGAGCCTTCTGCTGCTCGTACGTACGCTTCAGGCGCTTCACGTTAAGCTGATACTCGGCCTTGGATTGCTTCACGTTCAGCCTGTCCTGCTCCATCTGAATCTGCGTGTTGCGAAGGATGTTCTCCTTCTCGGCCAGTTCAGCCTCGGAGTTCAGAATCTGGAGGTCCAGGTTGTCGTTCGAAAGGCGCAGAATCTCGTCACCCTTCTTCACCTGCGAAC